>CALMGC010000171.1:0-6035 GCA_937863505.1 uncultured Sphingomonadales bacterium
GACCAGGCCCTCCGGCGCGACCGGCTTCGCGACGGCGGGCGCGGCGAGCGCGGTGATGGCGAGGGCGGTGAGGAGGCGGCGCATGGCGGGACCGTAACGCGCAGCGGCGGGGAGGCAAGCGGTCAGGCGCTCCCGCCCGCCTCCGCCACGCTCGCGAACCCGTCGCGGCGGAGCAGCGCGGCGAGGCCGCTCAGGATGCGCGAGGGCAGGGCGGGGCCGTCATAGACCAAAGCGGTGTAGAGCTGCACCAGGCTCGCCCCCGCGCGAATGCGGGCATAGGCCTCCTCCGCGCTGCCGATGCCGCCCACCGCAACCAGCGGCATCGCGCCCCCGGTCGCCGCGCGGAAGTCGGCGAGCCGCTGGCGGGCGAGCGCGGCGAGCGGCGCGCCCGACAGCCCGCCCGCCTCGTTCGCGTGCGCCGAGCGGAGCGGCGGGCGCGAGACGGTGGTGTTGCCGACCACCAACGCGTCAACTCCCGCCTCGATCGCCGCTCGCGCGACCTCGTCCACGCCGCCCGTGTCGAGGTCGGGCGCGACCTTGAGGAACAGCGGTGTAGTCCCCCTCGCCTCGACACAGGCGGCGAGCAGCTCGCGGAGTGCCGGCCCATGCTGAAGATCGCGCAGGCCGGGCGTGTTGGGCGAGCTGATGTTGATTGTGATGTAATCCGCGACCGCGCGCGCCGCCGTCACCCCGGCGCGGTAATCGGCGACACGATCGCTCGCCTCCTTGTTTGCGCCGACGTTGATGCCGAGCACACCGGCCCGCTTCGCCGTCCGTACTCGCGCCAGCCCGGCCTCAAGCCCGCCATTGTTGAACCCGAAGCGGTTGATCACCGCCCGGTCCGCCGCCAGCCGGAACAGCCGCGGGCGCGCGTTCCCCGGCTGCGGTAGCGGGGTTAGCGTACCCACCTCCGCCGCGCCAAAGCCGAGCGTGAACCAGCCGTCGATCGCTCGCGCGTTCTTGTCCGCCCCCGCGGCCAGGCCGAGCGGGTTGGCGAAGTCGACGCCCGCCACCCGGGTGCGCAGGACCGGATCGTCCACTTTTCGCGCGAGAGGCGTGCCCGCCCGAGCCCACGTCGCAAGCGCACCGAGCGACAGGTCGTGCGCCCGCTCCGGGTCCATCGCGAAGATCGCCGGGCGGATCAGCGGGAACATCGCGCTGCCATGGCAGCGCTGCTAACGACTCGCAACGGGCTGGGAGCGGTTGACGCGGGAGTCGCGGGAAACCATCTCGTAATCCGGATCGAATCGGTCCGATTAGGAGCTTCGTTGCGTCTTTCCAGCCTTGCCGATTACGCGGTCGTCCTGATGTCCGCCGCCGCGCGCGGATGCGGGACGGCGCGCGTGTCGGCGACCTCGCTCGCCGAACAGACGGGGGTGCCGCTGCCCACCGCGCAGAAGCTGGTCGGGCGGTTGTCGGCGGCGGGGCTGCTCCACGGCGCGCGCGGGAGTAGCGGCGGGTTTCGGCTCGCGCGTCCGGCGGCCGCGATCACCTTGGCGGATATCGTCGAGGCGGTGGAGGGGCCGATCGCGCTCACCACCTGCGCCGATGACGAGCGCCACGATTGCGTGCTCGACGGCCATTGCGCTGTGCGCCCGCACTGGAGCGTCGTCAACGGCGCGGTGCGCGGGGCTTTGGCGGCGGTGCCGCTGACGCAGTTGGCGGGAGCGCGGTCGTGAGGGTGTTTAGCTCACGCGAAGGCGCGAAGGCGCGAAGGGGGGCGCACTCGCTGCGGCCACTGTTGTCGCGCGAAGCGCTTTTAATTCTTCGCGCCTTCGCGCCTTCGCGTGAGTCGATTTCTTTCTTGATTGGCCGCTCCGCGGCCGGAGCAGTTTAATGGCCACCAAGAACGCCGAAGCCTATGCGGCCGTATCCAAGAAATACGAATGGGGCTTCGCCACCGACATCGAGCAGGACTTCGCGCCCAAGGGGCTGAGCGAGGACACGGTTCGCTATATCTCCGCCAAGAAGAACGAGCCGCAATGGATGCTCGACTGGCGACTGAAGGCGTTCGCGCTGTGGAAAACGATGACGCCGCCTGACTGGGCCAAGCTCAACGTGCCGCCGATCGACTATCAGGACGCCTATTACTACGCCGAGCCCAAGGCGAAGGCGACGATCGCGTCGCTGGACGAGCTCGACCCCGAGATCCGGCGGACATACGAGAAGCTCGGCATTCCGCTGGAGGAGCAGAAGCTGCTTGCCAATGTCGAGGGCGCGGCCCCACAGCGCCGCGTCGCGGTCGATGCGGTGTTCGACAGCGTGTCGGTCGCGACCACCTTCCGCGCGGAGCTGGAGGCGGCGGGGGTGATCTTCCGCTCAATCAGCGAGGCGGTGCGCGAGTATCCCGACCTTGTTCGCAAGTGGCTGGGCAAGGTGGTGCCGCAGCACGACAACTATTTCGCGACACTCAACAGCGCGGTTTTCAGCGACGGGACGTTTGTCTATATTCCCGAGGGCGTTCGCTGCCCGATGGAGCTGTCGACGTACTTCCGAATCAATGCGGAGAATACCGGCCAGTTCGAGCGCACCCTCATAATTGCGGACAAGGGCGCGTATGTGAGTTATCTCGAAGGCTGCACCGCGCCGATGCGCGACGAGAACCAGCTTCACGCCGCCGTGGTCGAGCTGGTCGTGCTGGACGATGCGGAGATCAAATATTCCACCGTGCAGAACTGGTATCCGGGCGACGAGAACGGCAAGGGCGGCATCTACAACTTCGTCACCAAGCGCGCTTTGTGTCAGGGGCGCAACAGCAAGGTGAGCTGGACGCAGGTCGAGACCGGCTCCGCAATTACCTGGAAATATCCGAGCTGCGTCCTCAACGGCGAGAACTCGGTGGGCGAGTTCTATTCGGTGGCGGTGACCAATAATCGCCAGCAGGCGGACACCGGCACCAAGATGATCCACAATGGCAAGGGCTCGCGCTCGACGATCGTGTCCAAGGGGATCAGCGCGGGGCGTTCGGACAACACCTATCGCGGGCTGGTCCGCGTCGCGCCGGGGGCGGAGGGGGTGCGCAACTTCACCCAATGCGACTCGCTGCTGCTCGGCGAGCAATGCGGTGCGCATACGGTGCCCTATATCGAGGTGAGGAACCCAAGCGCGCAGATTGAGCACGAGGCGACGACCAGCAAGATCAGCGAGGACCAGCTGTTCTACGCCATGTCGCGCGGGCTAGACCAGGAGGCGGCGGTGGCCCTGATCGTCAACGGCTTCGCGCGCGAGGTGTTGCAGCAGTTACCAATGGAGTTCGCGGTGGAAGCGCAAAAGCTGCTGGGGATCAGCCTTGAGGGGAGCGTGGGGTGAGTGCGATCGACATTCTTGTGAGTACCCAATGCGGTACGGTGTCGGGTCACTATCTTTTCCGATCGGTACCAAGTCCGGGTGATTTGATCTTCATCTCCGAAGACCGTCATCCTGAAGTGAAGCTTCGTGTCAAATATACGGAGCACTATCCTGTGTCGGCGGACGACCCCGGTTCGGACATATACCTCACGGCTCAGTGCGTAGTCACGAGCGACAATGCTCAAGATGACTAGCTGCAATCTGAAACGGAAGCCCTGATGGCCACGCATCTTTACGAAGCGGATTTCTACGCCTGGACGCAGCGTCAGGCCTCTGTGCTCCGGCGTATGGCGGCCGAGCGCGCGAACAGCGAACTCGACCTTGAGCATCTGGCGGAGGAAATCGAAAGCGTGGGCGGCAGCGATCGCAAGGAGGTGCAGCGACGCCTGACCACTATCCTCGAACATATGCTCAAGATTGCTTACTCGCCTGCTTATGAGCCGCAGAATGGATGGCGAGGCACGGTGCGGGCTTCGCGACGCGATCTACGCAGAACGCTGGAACAGAGCCCGTCGCTACGCAATGTCGTGCGCGAGCACTTCGACGCTTGTTATACGGATGCGGCCGAGGACGCGCTGAACTCGCACCCTGATATGTCGATCGCCCCGATACCGACGAGCAGCCCATTCGAACTGGAGCAGGTGCTCAACCCCGACTGGCTGCCCGAGCCGCTCATCAGGCCACCGAGCGAATGCTGAACGCCCCTCCCGTTCCCGCCGTGGTCCTCACCGTCGACGGCTCCGACCTGCCCGCGCTGAGCAAGGCGGTGTCCGCCTGCGAGCGGCCGGTCGTCGCCCGGCTCGTCGAGGGCGAGACGGCGCGCCACGGCGCGTTCCTGCTCGACGCCTTTCGCGAGCAGGGCGAGATCGCGGCGGCGCGCGCGGGGCTCGCCGCGCGCCGCCATGCGCTCCACGCCGCCGCGCCGGGGAGCAAGACCGCCGACACCGACCAGTCGCTGGCGCTCCTCAACGAAACGCTCGACGACCGGCAGCGCGCCCTTGACGACGCGCGCAATCTCGATCGGTTGAAGCAGGACGCGCTTGGCTGGTTCCGCCAGCAATTCATCATCCAATGCCAAGGAAAAAGCGCGTGACGCTATCTGATGCCACGCCGTTGCTGGCGATTACCGTCCTTCACGCCGCCATCGACGGCAAGGAAATCCTCAAGGGCCTGTCGCTGTCCGTCAACGCGGGCGAGGTCCATGCGATCATGGGTCCGAACGGCGCGGGCAAGTCGACGCTCGGCTATGTGCTGGGCGGGCGGCCCGGCTATGAGGTGACCGGCGGTTCGGTGACGTTCCTGGGTCAGGATCTTCTCGAGATGGAGCCGCACGCCCGCGCAGCCGCCGGGCTGTTCCTCGGGTTCCAATACCCGGTCGAGATCCCGGGCGTCAGCAACGTCCAGTTCCTGCGCGAGGCGTTGAACGCGCAGCGCGGGGCTCGAGACGAGAAGCCGCTGTCCGGGGCCGAGTTCCTGCGCCTAGCCCGTGCGGAGGCGGCGAAGCTCGGCATGGACGCGGAGATGCTCAAGCGCCCGGTCAATGTCGGCTTTTCGGGTGGCGAGAAGAAGCGCAACGAGATGGTGCAGATGGGCGTGGTCGACCCTCGGCTCGCCATTCTCGACGAGACGGATAGCGGGCTCGACATCGACGCGCTCCGCATCGTCGGCGACGGCATCAACCGGATCATGCGCGCGCCCGACAAGGCGGTGCTGCTGATCACGCACTATCAGCGGTTGCTCGACTATGTGGAGCCCGACTTCGTGCATGTGCTAGCCGATGGGCGCATCACCCGCACCGGCGGCAAGGAACTGGCGCACGAGCTGGAGCGCGAAGGCTATGCGGGGGTGGCGGCGTGATCGTCGCTATGCTCCTGCAGGCGGCGGTGCCCACGCCCGCGCCGGTTCCCGTGCCGGACGAGGTGACGGTGATCGGCCACAAGCTGAAAAGGTGGGCCGGCAAGGTGAGCACGACGTTCGGGATCACGACGTGCCACACGACGCGGTCGACGGGTGATCGCGAGATCGACGCGGTTGGTTGCACCGCCTTGCGGGCGTGCTGGCCGCAATACATGCCGCGGTTCAAGGCGGCGGAGGACGGGCACCTCGCCGCGGACGAGCGCAAGCGCCTGACCGACGCTGCCATCGCCGAGCTGCGACCGTGCCTGCTGACCCGCCGCGACGCTTTGATCGAAGAGCTTGCGACAAAGCGTGCGACGATAGGGGAGCGCCGGTCATGAGCTTGCTCAAACTGCCCTCGACCCGCGACGAGGCATGGCGCTGGGCGGACCTCGGCGCGCTGTCGGCGGCGGCGGCGCTGGCCCCGGTGGCCGCGCCGGAGGCCGAGTTCCTCGAATTGCCGGGCGCGCGGTTGCTGTTCGTCGACGGGGTGCTCGACGCGGCGCGGAGTGTGCTCGGGCCAGTGGTGCTGGCGGAGATCGGGAGCGGCTCGCACGCGCTCGGGCGGCACGCGAAGGGCGAGGGCTGGTCGCTCCGGCTGGGCGCGGACGTGGCGGCGGACCCGGTGCAGGTGGTGCATGTGGCGACGGGCGGGGAGAACCATCTGCCCGCCGAGATCGTCCTCGGCGACGACGCGGTGGCGACCGTGGTGGAGACGTTCGTCGGCGCGGGCTGGACGAACCGCGCGACGCGCATCACGCTCGGCCGCGCGGCGCGGTTGCAGCGTTACG
>CALMGC010000171.1:6045-7793 GCA_937863505.1 uncultured Sphingomonadales bacterium
GCTTTTGCAGGGCGGTGGCTTCACCTCATTGCGCGAGGAATGCGAGCTCGGCGGGAGCGCGAGCCTGGTGTCGGTGTTCCTCGGCGCGGGCGGTGCGGGCTGCCGCATTGATGGCGCGGTGACGCTGGCGGGCGAGGGGGCTTATGCCGAGATCGGCGGCGCGCTGCTGACCCGCGCGCAGCTCAAGCAGGAGTGCGCAGTCCGGGTGCGGCACGCCGCGCCGAACGGGCAATCGCATCAGCTGTGGCGCGCGGTCGCGGCCGATCGCTCGCAGGCGAGCCTCGCGGCGGCGGTGGAAGTCGCGCGCGGCGCGCAGAAGACCGATGGCGAGCAGTCCTTGCGCGGGCTGCTGCTCCAGCGGACTGCGACGGTGAACCTCAAACCCGAGCTGGAGATCTTCGCCGACGACGTGAAGTGCGCGCATGGCGCGACGGTGGGCGAGCTCGACGCGCGCGCGCTGTTCTACATGGAGTCGCGGGGCATCCCGAAGCCGCGCGCGCAGGCGCTGCTGACCCGCGCCTTCGTCGCCGATGCAATCGGGCGGATCGGCGAGGAGCAGGTGCGCGAGGCCTTCATCGCGGACGCGGACGCATGGCTGGAGACGGCGTTGTGACCGTGCTGGCCGCCGAGCGCCCGCTCGATCTCGTGTCCGACTTCCCGGCCATCCCGCCCGGCTGGGCGTATCTAGACACCGCTGCGACCGCGCAGAAGCCGAAACTGGTGATCGACGCGATCGCGCGCGGCTATGGCGAGACCTATGCCACCGTGCACCGCGGTGTGTATCAGCGTTCGGCCGATGTGACGCTCGCTTACGAGGCGGCGCGGGCCAAGGTGGCGCGGTTCATCGGCGCGGGCTCAGCCAACGAGATCGTGTTCGTGCGCGGCGCGACGGAGGCGATCAACCTCGTCGCGCAATGCTGGGCGGCGGTGCAGCTGAAAGCGGGCGACCGCATTCTCCTGTCGATGCTGGAGCACCACAGCAACATCGTGCCGTGGCAGATGGCGGCGGAGCGGGTGGGCGCGGCGATCGACGTTGCGCCGCTGACGGCGGACGGGCGGATCGACCTCGACGCGGTCGAGCGCATGCTCACCCCCGCGCACAAGCTGGTCGCGCTGGCGCATGTATCCAACGTGCTCGGTTCGGTGCTCGATGCTAGGCGGGCGACGCAGGCGGCGCATTGGGTGGGGGCGAAAATTCTGCTCGACGGGTGCCAGTCGGTCCCGCGCTTGCCGGTCGACGTGCAGGCGATCGGGTGCGACTTCTACGTCTTCTCCGGGCACAAGCTGTACGGGCCCACCGGCATCGGGGCGCTGTGGGCGAAGGCGGATCTGCTCGACTCCATGCCGCCGTGGCAGGGCGGGGGAGCGATGATCGACCGGGTCAGCTTTCAGCGCACCACCTATGCCCCGCCGCCCGCGCGGTTCGAGGCGGGGACGCCGCACATCGTCGGCGCGCTCGGGCTGGCGGCGGCGATCGACTATGTGGAAGCGATCGGGCTGGAGCGCATCCATGCTCACGAGACCGCGCTAGTTCGTGACGCGCGCGACAAGCTGGCCCGGATCAACAGCGTGCGGCTGCTCGGGCCGGAGGACTCGGCGGGCATCGTCTCGTTCACGGTCGAGGGGGTGCATCCGCACGATGTCGGCACCATCTTGGACGAGGGTCGGGTGGCGATCCGCGCCGGGCACCATTGCGCGCAGCCGCTGATGGAGGCGCTGGGCGTCGAGGCGACCGCGCGGGCGAGCTT
>CALMGC010000172.1 GCA_937863505.1 uncultured Sphingomonadales bacterium
GCGAGCTTCGCCGCCTATACGGCCGCCCCGCCGACGCGATCGCGCCGATGGTCTTGGAGGACAAGGCGCCCCCCGCGCCCGCCCCACCCGGTCCGGAAACCGAACGTTACCTGCTGTTCGTCGGCGGGGGGTTCTACGCCAATGTGGCGGGTATCCGCTGGTTCGTGCGCGAGGTCGCGCCGCGGCTCGACCTGCCCGTCCGAGTGGTCGGGCGCGGGATGGACGAGCTGGCAAGCGAGTTCATGCGTACCGGCCATGCGGCGCTGGTCGGCGCGGTCGACGATCTGGCGCCCTGGTATGCCGGCGCGGCGCTGGTGGTCGCGCCGATCTTCGACGGGTCGGGGATGAAGACCAAGGTCGCCGAGGCGCTGATGTTCGGCAAGCAGGTGATCGGGACGCCCGAGGCGTTCTCGGGCTATGACGAGGCGGTGGTCGTGTCGGGCTGGCGCTGCACGCGCGCGGACGGCTTCGCGCGGGCGGTGGGCGAGGCGCTCGCGCGCGACCTCCCCGCCTTCGACCCCGCGCTGCGCGCGCTGTACGAGCAGCTTTACTCGTTCAACGCGGCGCGCGAGCGGCTGGCGTCGGTGCTCGGCTTGAACACCAGTTCTCTCGCCGCACGGCACACATCCTCGGCGTAGAGCGGCGCGTCGCGCCACCAACGGCGCGCCGCTTGTGAGAGCGCGGCATAGCGGTCGGGGTCGGCCAGCAGCGCGATCAGCGCGTCCGCCGCGCGCGGCAGGTCGGCCGGGTCGACCGCCAGCCCCGTCTCGCGGTCGCGGACATAGACCGCCATCTGCCCCACCGCGGTCGCGACCGGCACGAGGCCCAGCTGCATCCCCTCCACCGCGCCCATGCACATGCCCTCGTAGCGGCTGAGCTGGAGGAAGAACGCGTTGTCCGCCGCCGCCCGCGCGCGCTCCTCACGCGCGACCTGGCCGGGAAAGGAGACCCGGTCCGCCACGCCGAGCCGCTCGGCGAGCGCGACGAGGCCCGCGCGCTCGCCATCGTCGCGGCCATAGGCGGTGAAACTGGCATCGACACCCCGCGCGGCGAGCAGCGCGATCAGCTCCACCGCGCGGTCGAGGCCCTTCTGCTCGCTGAGCCGCCCCCAACTTACGAAACGCGGAGCCAGCCGTGGCGGCGCGATCGGCTCCAGCCGCTCGGTCACGAACGAGATCACGCGCGCGGGCTTGCCCGCCGCCACGCCACGCCCGCGCAAGGTTGCCTCGCTGTCCGCCCACACGCCATGCGCCAGCCGGATCGCCAGCTGCGACAGCCAAGCGTCGATGCGGTGCGTCGGCACCTCCAGATGCAGGAAATACACCACGCGCGCCCGCAGCAGGAACCGCGCCGCAATGAGCAGCGGGACCGACTTCCACAGCGAAAAGACGATCACCTCCGCCCCGCGCCGCCGTATCGCCCGGAACGCGCGCGGATAGGCGGACAGCGTGCGCCAGGAGAGAAAGCCGAGCCGGTCGGCAAGTCCTGTCCGCGCCGCGCCGCGGTCGGACAGGAAGAACAGCATCGACACGTCGCAGCCGAGGTCGGGGCGACCCGCCGCGCTCTTGGCCGCGACCTCCACCCCGCCCATTCCGTCCTCGGGCACGACATGCAGCAGCTTCATGGCGCGCGCCGCTACCCGCTTTCCCGCACCCGCGCGAGGGGCGCGCCTTTTCACCCCGGCCGCATAGGCTATATCGGGCCGGAACCACGCCGAGGCGGAGGACGAACCTATGTGCGGCATCGCGGGGCTCTGGCGGCCGGGAACGACGTCAACGGCAGAGGCGATCGCGATGGCGGACGCGCTCCGACACCGCGGCCCCGACAGCAGCGGCGCGTGGCTGGATGAAACCAGCGGCGTGGCGCTGTCGCATCGGCGGCTGTCGATCATCGACCTGTCGCCCGCCGGGCATCAGCCGATGGCCTCACCCGACGGTCGCTACCTGCTCACCTATAATGGCGAGATCTATAACCATCTCGACCTGCGCCGCGAGCTGGAGGCGGCGGGCGCGATCGAGTGGCGCGGCCATTCGGACACCGAAACGCTGGTCCACGCGATCGCGCGCTGGGGGCTCGATGGCGCGTTGCAGCGCTCGGTCGGCATGTTCGCGCTGGGGGTGTGGGACCGGCAGGAGCGCACGCTCAGCCTCGCGCGCGACCGGATGGGCGAGAAGCCGCTTTATTACGGCTGGAGCAACGGCGCGCTGTTGTTCGGCTCGGAGCTGAAGGCGTTGCGCGCCTCAGCAAATTTCCTCAACGCGGTCGACCCGGACGTCCTGGGGCTGTTCTTTCGCTACAATTACGTCCCCGCGCCCTGGTCGATCCTGCGCGGCATCTACAAGCTGGAGCCGGGCGCGATCGTGACGATCGGGCGCGAGGCGCTGGCGCACGCGCCGTCCGCGCCGCCAAGCGTCGCGGGGCCGTCCCATCCGGGCGTCAGCGTCCGTGCTTACTGGTCACTCAACGCAGTGGTGGCGCGCGGCGCGGACGAAGCGATGACCGAAACGCAGGCCGTCGGCGAGCTGGAAGCGAAGCTCCATGAGTCGATTCGGCTACAGACCGTTGCGGACGTGCCGGTGGGCGCGTTCCTGTCGGGCGGGGTCGATTCGTCTGCGGTGGTCGCGCTGATGCGCAACACCACCGCGGCGGAGGTGAAAACCTTCACCATCGGTTTCGAGGAAGCCGGTTATAACGAAGCGCCCTATGCGAAGGACGTCGCGCGCCACCTCGGCACCGATCACACCGAACTGTATCTTAGCCCCGAGGACATCCGCGCGGTCATTCCCGACCTCCCCGCCGTCTATGACGAGCCGTTCGCCGATTCGTCGCAGCTGCCGACGCTGCTGCTCAGCAAGCTGACGCGGCGGGCGGTGACGGTGGCGTTGTCGGGGGATGCGGGGGACGAGCTGTTCGGCGGCTATAATCGCTATCTGGTCTCCCGCCGGATGTGGGAGATGGCCGCGCGTGTCCCCGCGCCGGTGCGCGCCGGAGTCGGTCGCGCGATCGGCGCGGTGCCGACAACCGCGTGGGACCGGATCGGTCGGCTGCCGCTCACCCCGTCGCTGCCGATGCTGGGGGTCAAGGCGCACAAGATCGGGCGGATGCTGCGCACCTCGGTGAGCACGCTCGACATCTACCAGTCCGCGAGCGAGGAATGGCACGGCGCGCGCCCCAGCCGCTCGGACCGGCGGCTCCGTTCGCTCACCGACGACGCACCCGCCGCGCGGGAGACCGCCGAGGAGCAGATGATGCACTGGGACATGGCGACCTACCTGCCCGGTGACATCCTCACCAAGGTCGACCGCGCCGCAATGGCGACCAGCCTCGAGACGCGGGTGCCGTTCCTCGACCATCGCGTCGTCGAGCAGGCATGGCGCACCCCGCTGCGGTTCAAGATTCGCGACGGGCAGGGCAAGTGGCTGCTGCGCCAAATCCTTTACAAATACGTTCCCCGCGAATTGATCGAGCGGCCCAAGGCGGGGTTCGCGATCCCGATCGGCGCGTGGCTGCGCGGCGCGTTGCGCGGCTGGGCGGAGGAGCTGCTGTCTCCCGACGCACTAGCGCGCACGCCGGTGCTCGATGCCGCGCTGATCCGCACGCGCTGGCGGCAGCATCTGGCGGGAACGCATGAATGGACCGGCTCGCTCTGGGGCGTGCTGATGTTCCAGGCATGGAGCGCGGCGTGGGAAGCGCCCGCCGCCTCGGTCGAACCCTCGCGACGGGCGGCCTGACCGCAAGCGGTTGGCGCGGGTACGGTCGCGCGGCTAAGGGCGGCGCGCGGCCATGAAGATCCTCGTTATCACCTCGCGCTACAATCTCACCGGCGTCGCGCTGGCGCAGGCGCGGTTCGCGCGCGCGCTCGCCGAGCGGGGCCACGCGGTCGACTTGGTATTCGGCGCGGTGGACGAGGATCAGCTGGCGGAAGACCGCCGCGCGCTGCCCGTCGTCCCGGGCGCGCTCGTATCGGCGTGGGGCGTGCGTCAGGCACGCGGGATGCTCGGACCGCTGCGGCGCTACCTGCGCGAGCACCAGCCCGATATTGTCTTCTCGGCGGAGGACCATCTCAACGATATGGTCCTGCTCGCCGCGTTGCTGAGCGGATCGCGCGCGAAGATCAGCGGCTCATCGCGGGTGCTGCCGGTCGACGCGCTCGGGCATGACGGGCCATATTCGAACACGCCGCTGACGAAGAAATGGGTGTTCAAGCAGGTCACGCGCGCATTGATGCGCCGCGCGGACGCGCTCACCTGCGTGTCGGAGGACATGCTCGCCGAGTATAAGAAGCTTTTCCCGCGCGGCCCGCATCAATGCGTGTACAACATCGTCGTCGACGACCGCTCGCGCGAACGGATGCGCGAGCCGGTGGACCTTCCCTGGTTCGCGCCCGGCGCGCTGCCGGTGGTGACGTCGGCGGGGACGCTGACGCAGCGCAAGGGCTGGGCCGACCTCCTCCGTGCGATCGGGCACCTGCGCGACGACGGGCGCATCGTCCGGCTGGCGCTGCTCGGCGAGGGGCCGACGCGCGCGGAGCTGGAGGCGCTGGCGCGCGAGCTGGGCATCGCCGAACAGCTGTGGATGCCGGGGCGGATCGACAATCCGCTCAGCTTTTTCGCGCGCTCGCCGGTGTCGTCGCTGTCGTCCTATTCGGAAGGATTGCCCAATGTGCTGATCGAGGCAATGATGTGCGGTTGCACCCCCGTCGCCACCGACTGTCCGACCGGCCCGCGCGAGGTGCTGCAAGGCGGGCGCTACGGTTATCTCGTGCCGATGCACGCACCGCGCGCGCTGGCGGACGGCATCGCCGCCGCGCTCGATCGCCCGATCGCGCCCGATCTGCTGGCCGAGGCGATCCGCCCGTTCCACGCCGACGCGGTGATCGCACGCCATTTCGAGCTGCTGGGCGTTAGCCAGGCATGATTCCGGCCATCCTCCACCAGACCGCGCGCAGCAAGGCGCTGAGCTGGGAAGAGCGGAGGCTCACCCGTCGCTTGCGCCGCCTGCACGCCGATTGGGAGTACCGGCTGTGGGACGATGCGGACAATGCGCGGTTGGTCGCCGAGTACTTTCCGGCGCTCGCGACCCGTTATGCCGCAATCCGCTTCGGCGTCGCCAAGGCGGACATCGCGCGCTACGTCTACCTGCACGCATTCGGCGGCTTCTATCTCGACACCGATTACAAGCTGTTCCGCCCGCTCGACGCGTCGTTGCGCGCGGAGCGCTGCCTGATTCCGCTGGAGGGGGCCGATCCGCAGGTCGGGCCGACGCCCGACTGGTATCTCGGGCTCGGCAACGCGATCATGGGTTCGGAGGCAGGGCACCCGTTCTGGGCGCGATTGATCGGGCATATCTTCAATGAGCTGCGGCCCGACGAAGTGACGGCCAGCACCGGTATAATCCAGACCACCGGGCCGGAGGCGCTGACCCGCTTCTATCTCGCCAACGCCGCCGAGTTTCCGGACATCGCGCTGCCGGGAAAGAACCGCTTCTACCCGGCGATGCGCCGCCTTGGTACGCGCACCTCCGCCGATGCGGCGACCTATGGCGTCCACCTTCATTGGGGCCGCTGGCGCAACCAGCCGGCGGGCGTCGCCGCGCGCAACCTGATCCGCCGCAAGCTCAATGGGCTGCTGAGCTGACGCGCGGCGGCCTCAGACCTCGGGCCGGAAGCCGTAGATCTGGTCGCGCACCCAGGGTCGCGGATCGTCGGAACGCTCGCTGAGCGTGAACCCGCTGCGCGCGAGGAACGCGCGCACCGCCACCAGCGTGCGGTTGCCTTCCGCGCCGCCCTCGTCGGCGATGAAGTCGTGGCAGGCGATGGCGATGTGGTGGATACGCGCGACCAATCGTTCCATGCCCCGGATGGCGAGCGCCTCCGCGCCCTCGATGTTCATCTTGAGATAGTCGACGCGGTCGATGCCCAGATCGTCGGCCAGCCGGTCGAGCGTGGTCGAACGCACGGGCACGCCCTCCGTCACACCGGTGATCGAGTTGCCGATATGGTGCCCGCCAAGGTCGGAGATCAGCAACTCGCCCTCCCGGTCCGCAACCGCGAGGTGGAGCACTTCGACATTGGTCAGCCCCGATCGCGTCACCGTGCGCCGCAGCGCCTCGCACGTCGCCGGATGCGCCTCGATCGCGATCACCCGCCCCTGCGACCCCACAGCCTTGGCGAACACGACGATCTCCGTGCCGATCCCCGCGCCCACGTCAATCACCACGTCGCCCGGCTTGGGCGAGTAGCCATATTCCCAGATGTCGCGCGTGGTGTCGCGCACCTCCGCATAGCGGAGCGTGTGGACGGTCGGGCTGACGAACGTGACCTCGTCCTGCTGGTTGACCCAGTTGTCGCGGTCGTCGAAGCTGAAACGCCGGCGCGCGCCGGGCTTGAGGTTATAGGCGAACGTCGCGAGGCGCGCGACCATCGGGCCGAGGCCCATCCGGATCAGCGCCTCGCCGGTCCGTGCGACGATCGGCATGTTGTAGAATCCCCTTCGGCGACGGCTATGCAATAGCACACGCCGCGCGGCAACTGCCGCCCCGGTCGACATCGGCGTGATTGCGCGGGGCCGCGCTTTCTCGCATGAGGCGAGCCGTCGCCGCTCGCAAGCGGGGCCTGTCCCAACCCCGTCACGGAGCGTACCGCTTGATCTCGTTCGGCCCCCTCGACCCTGAGCGCGAGACCGACCGATTGATCGAAGCGTCCGCCGCCGAGTTCGGGGCCGAGGGGTATCAGCAGATGCGGCGCTATCTAGACTGGCTGTACCGGGCGAACCCGGCGGGTCGCGGCTATGCCGATTGCCTGGTCGCGCGGCGCGGGGAAGCGATCGTCGGCGCGATCCACCGGATGCAGTTGCCGCTGACCGGCCCCGACGGCGCGCTCAGCTTGGCGGTGCTGCACAACCACTTCGTCGCGGACGACATCCGCTCCGGCCCCGGTGTGCTGCTGCTGCGCCGGGCGGTGAAGGACGTCGACATCGGCTTCGCGCCGGGGGTGCAGGCACCGCTCGACGGCATCTACCGACGGCTCGGCTTCGCGGAGCAACCGGGCTGGTGGCTAGTGCGCCCGCTGCGCCCGTTCCTTGCGGCATGGCAGGCGGCGCGCGCGCGGCTGGGCGGCGGGGGTTCGCTGAGGGTCGATCTCGCGCGCCTCGCCGCGTGCGCTGCGCCGTTGCGTGTCACTGGTGAGCCGGACACAGGCGAACTGACCCGAGTGGCCGAAGCGATGCGGGTCGCCGCCCCGGGCGAGGCGCGGGTCGACTGGACTCCCGCACTGCTCCGCTGGCGTTACTTCGACCCGAACGGGCCGCGTCACCTGTTGGTGAGCGACTCGACGGGCAGTGCTATGGCCGTGGTCGCGCTGGGTCGCCGGCGCGGCGTCGCGACCGCGCGCGTCCTTGAGTTGTTTGACGCGGACGCGCGCTTCGTGCGGCGGCTGCATCGGCTGCTCCGCCGGGCGGGCGCGGCGGTCGGCCTGTCGTTCACCGCCGACCCGGCGGTCGCCGACCTGCTCAAGGGCGCGGGCTGGCGGGTGCGCGGGAACGGCACGTTCAGCTTTCGCGGCGGCCCCGTCCCGCTGGCCGTCAGCCCCGGCGCGACCGATGTCGGGTTCGAGGCGTTCCGCACGATGTTCCGCTGATGCCCGGCACATTCATCCTGTCGCTCGACTGCGAGGGCAAATGGGGGATGGCCGATCACCTGACCGCCGACCACCACCGCTGGCTGACGCGCGAGCGGCTGCGCGAGGCGTACGTACGATTGCTCGACCTGTTCGATGAATACGAAATTGACGCGACCTGGGCGTTCGTGATGGCATTCCTGCTGACCCCGGAGGAGCAACACGAGCGCGATGCGTTGTTTCAGGATCAGCCGATCGACGGGCGCAACTGGCTGGTCAACTTCCGCGCGGCCCAGGCGGAGGGGAATATGGACGGCTGGTCGAGCCCCGAGCTGCTCGATCTGGTCGCCTCGCGGGGCGGGCATGAGATCGGCTGCCACGGCTTTTCGCACCTGCCGCTCGACCCGGCGCAAGTGCCGCGCGAGGTGATGGCGCGCGAGGTGGCGGCGGCGTCGAGCGTCGCGGCCGAGAAAGTCGTTGCGCTCAGGACGTTTGTCTACCCGCGCAACCTGGTCGGCTATCCCGACGAGCTCGGGCGCGCGGGGTATCGCGGCTATCGTGACCGCCTGCCCGTGCGGCCCGGCGCGAGGGGGCGGCTGGGCAACCTCCTGTCCGAGTTCAACGTGGCGCAACGCGCGCAACCGCACGCCCCTCTCGGCACCGAGCCGCTCGCGATCCCGTCGGGGTTCTTCTTCAACTGGCGGCTCGGCGCGCGCGCGCGGGTGCCTGCGGCAGTGACCGTCCGGCGCTGGCGCCGCATCCTGGGAGATGCGGCGGCGAGCGGCGGCGTCGCGCACCTCTGGCTGCACCCACACAACATCATCAGCGCGCCGAGCACGTTCGACGTGCTGGCGGACGTGCTCCGCGACGTCACGCGGCTGCGCGACCGCGGCGTGCTGGAGGTGCGGACGCAAGACGCCTATTGCGCGTGGCTGACCACCCACTGACATGAGTGAGACGATGGATTTGGAGCAAGTCATCGGCGCGGAGGTGCGCAGGCAGGCGGCCGCGTCGGGCGGCGGCGTGACGGGCGCGCTCACCCGCGACACCGCGCTTGCCGACACCGGGCTCGACTCGCTCGGCTTCACGACGCTGGTGATCGAGCTCGAGCGCCAACTCGGCATCGACCCGTTCGGCGGCGAGGACGAGATCATGTACCCCGAGACGTTTGGCGAGCTGCTTGACCTATATGCGGGCGCGGGCGCGTGATTTCCCGCACGCACCATATCAACATGCCGCAGATGGCGATGGGCGGCGTGTCGGAGTCGTGGCTGTTCAAGGAGATGGGCGACCTTCACTGGGCGCTGATCACGCAGGGGCTCGGCGCGGCGTCGAGCACGCTCGCGGACGCCAACGGCGCGCGGCTCTACCCCACGTTCACCCGCATCCGCTTCCGCGCCAGCGTGCCGCTCACCGGTTTCCGCGAGAATGACGAGCTGGACGCGCAGGGCGAGATCGCGCGCTATGGCGGCAGCTATTTCTTCAGCACGCTCCGTTACCAGGCGGGCGACCGGCGGATCGACGCCGAACTGATGAGCACCTTCACAAAGCGCGCGGCGGAGGAGTCGAACGCTGCCCTGCTCAAGGGCCAGCCGCCGATACCCAAGGATTGCGCGATTCCCGTGCTCGACGCCCAACCCGCCTTTGCCGCCGCGTTCCGCGAGCACCGCGCCGCCAACGAGCGCGCGGCGGACTTCGAGACCGACTACACGCTCCAGCCCAATTACGACATCAACGGCGTCCGCCTGCTCTATTTCGCGGCCTATCCGATGATCGCCGACCTGTGCGAGGCGCGCGCCGCCGCCGACCCGGTGGAGTGGCACATGAATCGCAGTGTGATCGCGCGCGACATCTTCTACGCCGCCAACTGCGACATCCATGATCGCATCCACTACCGCAGTCATCTGGCCGAGCCCGACCGGAGCGAGGCGAGCCTGTCGCGCCGCTCGGACGGCAAGCTGATGTCGTTCGTGGTGACGGAGACCGTTCCCGCCTGAAGCGGCTCAGCCCCTATCGGCCACGCTTCGTCGCGCTATATGCGTCCTGCGGCTTGGCGCTATCGAAGGCAGGGCATGGAGTTTCAGACACTTTCGCACGCGGGCCTGCGCGTGTCGGCGGGCGGCGTTGAGCTGGTGTGCGACCCGTGGCTGGTCGGCAGCGTCTATTGGCGCAGCTGGTGGAACTACCCGCCCGTGCCGCGCACGCTGGTCGAGAGCCTGCGGCCCGATTTCATCTACTTGACGCACCTGCACTGGGACCATTTCCAGGCCGATTCGCTGCGGCTGTTTCCCGAGGACACGCCGATCCTCGTGCCGTACGACCGCTATGAGCGGATGACGCGCGACCTCAAGGCGGTCGGGCGGACGAACATCCGCGAGGTCCGGCATGGCGAGCGCGTCGTGCTGGGGCCGGAGCTGGCGGTGACGTCATTCCACTTCTCCCCCATCATCACCGATAGCGCGGTGGTGATCGAGGCGGGCGGGCAGGTGCTGCTCAACGCGAATGACGCGAAGTTCGCGGGCGCGCCGCTCGCGCAAATCCTGAAGCGCTTTCCCAAGGTCGATTTCTGTTTCCGCAGCCACAGTTCCGCCAACCCGCGCGCCTGTTTCCACGTCACCGACGCGCCGGATGAGGAAGTCGACGACAACGACCATTACCTGCGCGCGTTCGCGCTGTTCATGGCGCGGGTGAAGCCGCGCTATGCGATCCCGTTCGCGTCGAACTCGTGCCTGCTCCACGACGACGTATACGACATGAACGCGCTGGTGCAGACCCCGCTGGCGGTGCGCGACCATTTCGAGGCATTCCGGCGCGAGCGCCGGCTCGATACGCAGGTGCAGATCATGGTGCCCGGCGATCGCTGGTCGAGCGAGCGCGGCTTCGCGCTGCAGAATGGCGACTGGTTCGAGAACCGCGAAGAGCGCATCGCCGAGTATCGTGAGCGCGTGCAGCCGACGATGAAGAAGCAGGCGGCGTTGGAGGCCAAGGTGTCGGTGCCGTTGAAGCAGGTCGAGCGCTTCTTCGCCGACCTGTCGAAGAAGGTCCCCGCCGTGCTGATGCGGCCGCTTAAGGGGAAAGAGGTGCTGCTCGTCTCGCGATCGGAAAAGCGCGTCGACGGATTCGCGGTTGACCTGCCTGCCGGGACGGTGCGGCTGGTCCCCCCGACCGAGTTCGACCGGTTCGACATGCGGGTCGAGTTCCCCGCGCTGGTGCTGCGGCAGTCGGTGGCGATGAACATGTTCGGCCATGCGGGCATCTCCAAGCGCGTCCATTACCATGCGACCGCCGCCGCGATGCCCGCGCTGAAGCGCTTCGTGACGATCTCCGAGCTGGCCGAGGCGGAAATTTTCCCCTTGCGCGGCCACCTGTCGCTGCGTGCGGTCAAGGCGCTAATGCCGCGCTGGCGCGAGGGCGTGCTGTACGCGCGCGTTGTCGCCGACCTGGTGCGCGGGCGCGACTTCCCGACCATCGAGGAACGGTATCTGGACCCGATCGCGGCGTGATTGCGATCGTCGGGCGCGACCGATAAGCGCCGCGCGTGGCGTCCTCCCTTCACCTCATCGACGCGCGCGGCTTCGGCGATGATCGCGGCTAGCTGACCGAGACGTAT
>CALMGC010000173.1 GCA_937863505.1 uncultured Sphingomonadales bacterium
GCTTGGCCCCGCCCGCAGCCTGCAACTTGACCCGGGCCTCGCGCCGCACCTAACCGACCGGCTGCTGACCCGCCCGGGCCTCCACGTCACCACCACGCTCGACGCCGCCGTCCAGCGGGTCGCGATCGCGGCGCTCCGGCGGCAGTTGCAGGGGCTCGGCGGCACCCGCGCGCGCGACGGCGCGGTCGTGGTGCTCGACAACGCGAGCGGCGAGGTGCTCGCCTATGTCGGCGGGGTCGGCGGCGCGTCCACCGCGCCCGCGGTCGACGGCGCGAACAGCTATCGGCAGGCAGGCTCGACGCTCAAGCCGTTCCTCTACGCGCAGGCGATCGAGCGCGGCTATCTCACCCCCGCCTCGATCCTCGACGACTCGCTGGTGCAGCTCGACACCGCGTCCGGGCTGTATGTGCCGCAGGATTACGACAAGGGGTTCCATGGCGCGGTGTCGGCGCGCACCGCGCTGGCGGGGTCGCTCAACGTGCCCGCGGTCAGGACGCTGTTGCTGGTGGGGGTGGAGCCGTTCCGTGACCGGCTGTGGGACACCGGCTATCAGGGGCTGGTCGAGGACAGCGATTACTACGGCTTCAGCCTCGCGCTCGGCTCGGCGGAGGTGACGTTGCTCGAACAGGCGAACGCGTATCGCGCGCTGGCCAACGGGGGGCGGTGGACGCCGCTCCGCCTCACCCCCGGCGAGCCGCAGGCCAGCCCCCGCGCGACCACCACCCAGGCGGCGGCGTGGATCGTTTCGGACATGCTCGCCGACCCGAACGCGCGCGCGGTGACATTCGGGCTCGACTCCTCGCTTCGCCTTCCCTTTTGGGCGGCGGTGAAGACGGGGACCTCCAAGGCCATGCGCGACAATTGGTGCGTCGGCTTCACCCGCCGCTACACCGTCGCGGTATGGGTCGGGAATGTCGAGGGCGACGCGATGCGCGCGGTGTCGGGGACGAGCGGCGCGGCCCCGGTGTGGCGCGACGTGATGCTGGCGCTGGAGGCGGGGCACCATGACGGCGCGCCGCCGATGCCCGCCGGGGTGGAGGCGCGCGCGATCCGCTTCGCCGACGCGGTCGAGCAGCCGCGGCGGGAGGTTTTCCTGAGCGGAACCGCGCAATCGGTGATCGCTCCCGCCCCGGCGCTCGCGCGGCGACCGCGGATCAGCAACCCGGTGGCGGGGAGCGTGTACGCGCTCGACCCCGACATCCCGCCCGCGCGCCAGCGGCTCGCGGTGGCGGTGACGGGCGACGCGGCGGGGCTGACGCTCCGCCTCGACCGCGCGGACCTGGGACAAGCGAGCGCGCCCGCGTTGTTGTTGCCCGAGCCCGGACAGCACCGGCTGAGCCTCGTCGAGCCCGACGGACGCGTGGTCGATCAGGTGGTATTCACGGTGCGCTGACCCGGGCGGAGTACGCTCCGCCCGGGTCCGTCGCCTCAGTAGAAGAAGCCGCGGATCACGTCGACGACATAGCCGCGCCGATAGTCGATCAACAGCACGTCGTTATAATGCCGCACCCACCGGGTGTAGCCGCGCGCGGGCGGCAGATGGTAGCGCCACGGATCGGCGATCACGAACCGGTTGTCATAGAACGGCGCGCCGATCCGCGCGCCGGGACGGAACTGCTGATAGCGGAACGGCGCGTTCCAGTTGCCGCGCGCGTACAGGTCGCGACGCTGGTCGCGATAGCGGCGCCAGTCGTCATGCCCGTACTGGAAGTTGCGGTCGTCGCGCCGGTCGTCGCGGAAATCGCGGTGATCGTCGCGCCGGTCATCACGGAAGTCACGGCGGTCCTGTCGCAGGTCACGCTGGTCATCGCGCACGTCGCGGCGGTCCTGCTGGACGTCCTGCCGGTCGTAGCGCGGGTCGCCATAGCTCTGCGCCTGCGCGAGCGCGGGCAGCGCGGCGGCGGCAAGCAGCGCGAGGGTGATGGGGGTACGCATGGCTACATCTCCTTCACGGCGCGGGGGTGATGCCCCGCGCCATGGGAGGCGTTTGCGCGAGTCGGGGTGAACGCGTACGGAATGCGATGGTCGGGCGCGGTTAAGGCTGGGTGCGCCCGCCGCCGCCCCCGCCCGTGCCACCGCCCGGCGCGCCGCCCACGCCCGCCGCGCCGACGGTGCCGATATTGCCGAACAGGTCCTGAAACAGCCCGCGCTTCCGCCCCAGCGTCGGCGTGGTCTTACCGTCGGGGCTGATCGAGGCGACCTCGTCCAGCCCCATGCGCCGCACGGCCGTCACGGTGCCGTTGGGCGCGAAGCTGATCTCCACCGTCAGCTGGTCGGTCGGATGCGGCTTGTTGAAGGCATAACTCTTTGAGTTGCGCGACACGTAATACCAGTTGCGCTCGCCGAACTGGCTGGCGAAACTGGGCTGGCCGAGCACCTTGCCGACCGACTCGCGGGTGTCGACCCCCGGCTGGACCGAGTTGACCAGCTCCGCGTCGACCACATAGCCCTGATGCGAGCGGAGCTGCGCGCAGCCGCCGAGCGTGGCGGCGGCGATCAAGAGGATGGGGGCGAGACGCATGGGTGAACTCCGGACGCGCGATTGCAACACGCGCGTTGGGGCTCAATATGCTGGAGCGTGGGACGGAACAAGCGAAAGGCACGGGATTGAGCTGGCTGGGCGGACTGATCGGACGCAGGACCGACCGCGACCGCGCGGCGACGCTGCCGCTGTACCAGGCGGTGGTCGAGCGCGCGCGTGAGCCGCATTGGTATCTGGCGGGCGCGGTGCCCGACACGGTCGACGGGCGCTTCGACATGGTCGCCGCGGTGCTGGCGCTGGTGTTGCTGCGATTGGAGCAGCAGCCCGAAGGCGCGGAGCCGTCCGCGCGGCTGACCGAGTGGTTCGTCGAGGACATGGACGGGCAACTGCGCGAGTTCGGCATCGGCGACATCGTCGTGGGCAAGCATATCGGCAAGATGATGAGCATGTTGGGCGGGCGGCTCGGCGCGTACCGCGACGGGCTGGCGGGCGGCGATTTCGACGGCGCGGTGCTGCGCAACGTGTATCGCGGGGCCGCGCCTTCACCGGACGCGCTGGCGCATGTGAGCACGGCGCTGCGCGACCTGCACGCGCGGTTGCGGGGTGTGGAGCTCGCGACGCTGATCGAGGGGGTGCTGCCGTGACGCCGGAGTTCTCGCACGTCCTGCGCGTCGACACGATCGGCGACGGGCGCGAGGTGACGCTCGCCGCCGACGAGCGTGAGCGGGCGGCGCTGGCGCGCAGGTTCGGGCTCGTCGCGGTGGCGCGGCTGGAGGCGCGGTTCCGGCTGGAGCGCGAGGGAGAGAACGTGCTCGCCACCGGTCGGGTCGCGGCGGCGGTGACGCAGGCGTGCTCGCTCTCGGGCGAGCCGATCGCGGCGCGCGTCGACGAGCCGGTGCGCCTGCGCTTCGTCGAGGACGACGCGCGCGAGGAGGACGAGGCCGAGCTGTCGCAGGACGATCTCGACACGCTGCCCATCGAAGCCGGCGCGATCGACTTGGGCGAAGCGGCGGCGGAGACGATGGCGCTGGCGCTCGACCCGTTCCCGCGCGCGCCCGGCGCGGCGGAGGCGCTGCGCGGGGCGGGGGTGTTGGGGGAGGACAGGACGGGCGCGTTCGCGGCGCTGGCGGTGCTGAAAGGCAAGCTGGGCTGAGGAGGCAAGGTCAAGCATGGGCGGAAGCGACTCGGCGCGCAAGCGGACGACGCGCTTAGGACGGCTCCAATCGCATTGATCCGGCATGAGTAGGAGCGAACTTGCGCTTGGCTCAGCGCGACGTTAGCTATCGTCGTTATATGATGCCGGACCGGTTCGGGAGGCGACATGACCGACAGGTATACGCGACGGGCGGAGGACTCAGGTTGGCTCTCGGTTCGACTAACCCGCGGCGGCGCGCTTACATCATTGTGTGAATATACACGGGTCAAGGTTACCCGCGAAGACGCCGGCCGTACTTACTTCATCATCAAGGAAGGTTTCACCTCCGTCGGCGAGGAGGCCTCGCTCAAAACGGAAAATGCGACCAAGTACCTGGTTGCGGCCGGGCCGGGCGGAGCCGCGACCGTTGTCGCGACCTATAGGGGTGCGCCCGCCGGTGAAGTATCCCCGTTCAAGGGCCCTCTGCGGCAACAGTGGGCGGAACTCTCGTTTGAGGGGCAGACCGCGCTTGTAACGCTGAACAGCGTTTGGGGAGGGAGCTATACCCCGATTGCACCCGGCACGCACGCTATCTTGGCACCCGACTATTCACATAAAGCGATCGCAACCACCGGCTATGTCGCGGCCACGCCTGGGATGGTTGGCAACGATGTTTGGTTTCCAATCGGAATCAACGGGGCACTCCATAGCAGCAGCCGGTACATTCATGTCGGTCATCTATCGGAAGGGTGCGTCACCGTTCACCAGTTGGAGCGCTGGACTGCGCTCTACCGATACCTGATTTCACACCGGGTGGCGGGCTCTGGCGGCAAGCGGGTCGGCTCGCTCGTGGTGCGAAAGTGAGGAGGCTTTCGAGCACTGCCGCTTGCCTGCTGACCTGTTGGATGGCGACCGGGGCCGGCGGCGCCACGGCCCCGCGTTTGGTTCCCGACGCGCGACCGCGTTGCGCCGATTTCCTGTCAGAGATGGGGCGCAAGCCTCCGCACCTGGCCTATGTCGGATGCCGCTATTTGCCCGAACGGCAGGGCAAGCCGATGGACGCGACCTATGCCGTCAGCGGCCGGTTCGCGGCGGGAACGGAGGCGCTTCTCGTTAAAACGGTCGGGCTTAACAGACTTCGGCGATCGTGCTGCCAATGGGATGCGCGCGGACACTCATTCAAGGACGCGCGCGGGCGCGAGTTTTCGATCACAATGACCTCGGTCGAAACACCGGTCGCCCACCGCGCGGGATGGGCGACGATCCCGCGTTTTGAGATCGTGGTCGAAACCCTCACCGAAGATGTCTGATCTACCCCACATCCGGCCCCAGCGTTGGTCGAGGTCCCTCGGGCGCGTAATCCGCCACGCCTTATCCCATGTTTGAACTAATTCGTCCGATCTCCTTTATGCTACGGATGAACCCGGCCTTTCTGGTCGGCCACAGGGGACCGAACCATGGCCAGCACACACACCGCGAGCGTCACCACCGAAGGTGTCGCGGACGACATGCAGGCCAGCCTGCTCAACCGCATATCGTGGGGCGCGGTGTTCGCGGGTGTGGCGCTGGCGATCGTGACGCAGCTGCTGCTCAACATGCTGGGCGTCGGCGTCGGCCTGTCCGCGCTCGACATCGGGCCGGGCGCGGACAATTCGGGCACCGGCTTTTCGGTCGGCGCGGGGCTGTGGTGGGTGCTGTCGGGCATCATCGGCGCGTTTCTCGGCGGCATCGCGGCGGGGCGGCTGGCGGGCGCGGCGCACGGCGACACCGCGCGCTGGCACGGGCTGATCACCTGGTGCGTGTCGACGCTGCTGGTCGTGTATCTCCTCACCTCGGCGGTGGGCGGGGTGCTCGGCGGCGCGTTCCATGTGCTCGGCGGAGCGGTGAGCGGCGCGGGCAAGGCGGCGGCGGCGACCGCCAGCGGCGCGGCGAGCGTAACCGACGGCGACGCGGTGATGCAAAAGGCGCGCGCGCTCGTCGACCCCAACGGCGCGCAGACGGTGCAGGACAGCGTGTCCAGCTACATCAAGGCGCGCGTGAACGGTGACGACGCGACCGCGGCGGCGGCCAAGCAGCAGGCGGTGGACGGGCTCGCCCAGTCCGCGCACATCACCCCCGCTGAGGCGCAGGCGCGCATCGACCGCGCTGAGGCAAGCGCGCGCCAGACGTTTGATACCGCCAAGGCGAAGGCGACCCAGGCGGCGGACACCGCGCGCAAGGGCGTGTCGACCGCCGCGATCCTCGGCGCGCTGGCGCTGCTGCTCGGCGCGGTCGCGGGCTGGTTCGGCGGCCAGCTCGGCGCCAAGGCGCACGAGGGCGGCGACATCGTGGTGGACGCGCGCCGGCGGGTGTAGTCGCGGCTGTTTGCTGAACTGAGCCGCCTCGTATTGGCCTAAAAAGCTAGCGTGGGGCGGTCACGCATGGCGGCGGCATCCGCCCACAACCGGACGTCCGCGCTTACCCCTCCTCCGGCCCCAACGTCGGGTCGAGGTCCCTCGGGCGGGTGAAGCGCTTGAGCGTCGCCGCGTTCGCCCTCACCGCGCCCCAATCGTCGCCGTCGAACGCCAGTTCCGCGACGCTGGCGGTCGGGAACTTGAGTTCCACATCGTCGCGCATCGGCTGATCGGCGGCGTCGGGGACGAGGAGCAGCACCAGCTCCTCCAAC
>CALMGC010000174.1 GCA_937863505.1 uncultured Sphingomonadales bacterium
GGTCCGCGATCAGCGCGCGCTGGCGCGAAAGACGAGGTGGTAGAGGAACAGCACCACCACCGCGCCGACGACGGCCACCAGCAGGCTGTAGAGGTTGAGCCCGGTCACGCCCGCCGCGCCGAAGGTATTGAACAGGAACCCGCCGACCAGCGCGCCGACGACGCCGAGCACGATGTCGAGCACCACGCCCTCGCCGGTCTTGTTGACGATCTTGCTGCCGACGAACCCGGCGATCAGGCCGAGGACGATCCATGCGAGAATGGACATTGATGATCTCCCACTATTCCCGGAGGTGATCCCCGGATGAATGGGAGCTATGCGCGGCGACCGACGCCACAAAGATGCGCGGGCACCAACGTCATGGGTGCATCGGCACCTACCGCTAAATTATTCGGCCCAATTATTGGGGCCTATATACGTGTGTGACCCGGCCCGAAGCCACGCCGCACCCACAATGCGACGGCAATAATCCCGACGATAACGCCAGTCAAAACTAGGTCCGCGACTAGCCCGGCTAGAAGCGCCTCACTCCAGTAGGTCAGCGGCGTCGTATGCTCGCGCTGAAATACCGTCTGATCGGCCCCCGTGGCATGGACGCAAGCCGTCGCGTTTGGATGACTCGGCAAGTTTGCCTCCTGATCGACGCAGAGGCGAATACTGCTTTCGTTCAGGCTTTCCCAAGTAGCCATATCTGGTCGTGCCAGCGCGTAGGCCATGAGCGGTACCACAACAGCCGACAGCGCAACCCAAAGCCGAAACCATCCCTTCCAACGCATAGGTGCCCTCCCATGCGGGACGGCTACCACGGAAAAGCCCGGCTGGTTAGGCCGGGCTTTGGTCAGATATCATCGTCCTCCTCAACGGGCGATGCGTCCTCGTCATCCGGAGCGAGCAGCGCTTCCAGCCCGGCGATTTTCTTCTTGAGCAGTCGCAGACCCTTCAGGTCGAGCAAGCCGCTCACCATCACGCGATCGCCAGCGATGTTCATACTGATCTTGTTCAACACCGCGTCGGCGAGCAGGCCCGGCGGCGGAGTGGGAGGCAAGGCGGGAGGGATCTGAATCGAGTTCACGGCGGGCTCCTGGGAAGTTGGCTTGGGAGCCTCATCATCGCCATTGCCGGGCGTCCCGCCAGTTCTTCCGCTTTCTTCCGTTTTCGCCACATAGGCGTTTGTGTCGAGAAAGGCGTCGATTGCCTGACCGATCGCCACATCGTTGAAATCGCGCTGGACAAGGTAAGAGCGTAAAGCGTTGCCCGACGGCATTCCATCCGGAAACCGCTCCGTAATGTCTCGAAACAGGGTCGGTGCTGTCGCTGCGTCTCGAATCGCCTCAATCCGATGCGTCTCCTCAACCGGGTGCAGAATCTCGACAGCGCGGCGTGTGACCTTGATGTCACCCTTACCAGCTCGCTCAACCAGCCCGTATTGGGCGAGTGCGGCGAGAACCGTCAACGACCTCCCGGTAAGGCCGGTGTACCCCATGTCCTTCGCCGCAGTTTCCCGGCTTACCACGTTAGTCCTTACCGACTTGTGAAGTTTCGCAGCCATATCAATAGCTTGCTCCAGAGATAGCGAGGGGTAGCTAGGGCTGCGCTGGCGTTCCATCTGTCGGCTCCGGTTGACTATACCACCCCATACCGAAAAACCGGTAGGATTGCCAGCATTCTGTGGAATAGAAACGACCGATTGCGCTGTTATTACTGAATCCGGCTTGCGCACCGCTTGGGTAGAAGGTAAACGGCCCTTGCGTCCGCTTCGACCCTTAGGGCGACGGATTGTGGAAGGAGGGCTATCGAGGAAGGTCTAAACAGAAACGCCGGCCCCGAAGGACCGGCGCTCACCCCGGCGGCTAGGCCGCGCAAGGCTGTCTTAACAACTCCCAAGTGACACGTCTGGCCGTCGGATACAACCCACCCCTAAGAGGAGATGGGAGCGATGGTGTTCGTCACCGCGTATTACCGCATCCGCTTCGGTCAGATCGAGCACGTAAGCGCGCACTGGCGTTCCCGGTAACGGGTAGCCAGCGTCGCTAATCCTCCCGGCTTCGGTCGGGAGGATCGTCCACAACACCTAGGGGTCGCTTCGGCGGCCCCTTTCCTTGTCGGAGCTTCACGCTTTTGGGCAAATCGGCGGGGTCCGTGCCAAGGAACCGCTCCAGTGCCTCACCGAACGGCATGTCTAGCCCAAGGGGTTTTCCCGCTCCGTCATGCGATCAGCGCCTTGTAGGTGAGCCGCCCCGCCGTCTGGGCAAGCAGGGCGTTAACCCGTTGGCCTTCGCCCATGCCGCGCAGACTAAACCGCTACGTCATCTCGCCAAGGTAGCGGTTTAAGTGCTTGGGCGAAAGATAATGGTGGGTGCCGATGGTCTGGCGCTTGAACAGCGACCACACGGACTCAATGCCGTTCGTGTGAAGCCACGGTTTCGGCGCATACTGCCCCGCGCTGTGGTTCACCCGATAGTGATAGTAGGCGTCCCCAAGTCCGTTGAGCGGCATATGCTCGTCCGTGAAAGTCCCCGATTATTCGGTCTGGCCGCCGCCGAGCCTGTGCCCGCGCTCGCGGGCCCAGATGATCGCTTCGCCGCGGTTGTGCGCGCCGATCTTGGCGTACAGCCGCGCGACGTGGTTGCGCACCGTGTTGCGCTTGAGCGACAGCGCGTCGGCGATGGCCGCGTCGCTCTTGCCCCTGGCGATCAGCGCCAGCACCTCGCGCTCGCGGTTGGTGAGTTCGGGCGCTGGGAGGGGAGAGCTCGACGGCGACGCCCCGCTCCGCAGCGCGGCCAGCCGGTCCATGATCTTGCGGCTGAGCCAGGTCGAGTCCCCCATCGCGCCCTCGATCGCGGCGACGAGGTCGAGCTCGGTGCGCTTGCGGTCGCTGATGTCCTGAAACGCGGACAGGATGCAATATTGGTCGTTGATCGTCACCGTCTCGGCGGAGACGAGGCAGGTCACCAGCTGGTCCTGCCGTGTCTTGAGCTTCAGCTCATGGCCGCGGAACGAGCCGCTTTCGACGATCCGCCGTTCGATCTCGCGCCGGGTGGCGGCGCTGTCCCACAGCTCGATGTCGGCGGGCCGCCGCCCGATCACCGCCTCGTGGCTCCAGCCGGTGATCTCCAGAAAGGCGTGGTTGACGT
>CALMGC010000175.1 GCA_937863505.1 uncultured Sphingomonadales bacterium
GGACCGCGCCGCCGAGCGCGCCGATGGGCGACTACGACCTGTCGGTGATCACCCCCGACAAGCGCGCGATCGAGTGCAACCAGTCGTTCCGCGTCGACGAGTACAAGCTGCCGACGATGCGCGCGACCGTGACCGGGCCGAAAGGTGCGGCGGTGCGGCCCAAATCGCTGCCGCTCGACCTGTTCGTCGGCTACCTCTCGGGCGGGGGCGCGGCCAATCTGCCCGTGGATTGGCGCGTCGGCTGGTTCGCGCACGCGGCGACGCCGGAGGGCTATGACAAATACAGTTTCGGCGGCGAAAAGGTGGAGGAGGGCCTGCGCCCGCAGCGCGACGAGGAGGGCGACACCAGCCACCTGCCGCCGACGCAGACGCTGCCCGTGACGCTCGGCGCGACGGGACGGGGCGGACCAGTGTCGACGTTCCCGCGCTCGACGGCTCGGCCGACATGAAGGTCGAGATGGATTACCAGGACGCGAACGGCCAGGTGCTGACCGCCACCCACTCGGTGCCGATCTGGGCGTCGGCGGTGCAGCTCGGCATCGCCACCGACGGTTGGCTGATGAAGCAGGACGACCTCAGGCTGCGCTTCGTCGCGCTCGACACCGACGGCAAGCCGCTCAAGGGCCGCAAGGTGAGCGTCGCGGTCTATAGCCGCCAGGTGCTCACCGCGCGGCGGCGGCTGATCGGCGGCTTCTACGCCTATGACAATCAGGAGAAGACGACGAAGCTCGACGCGACCTGCTCGGCGACGACTGATGCGCAGGGGCTGGCGCAATGCAAGATCGACCCGGGCGTGTCGGGCGAGGTGTTCGCGGTCGCGACGGCGACCGACGACAACGGTAACACGGCTCGCGCGGCCAAGTCGGTGTGGCTGGCGGGCGACGACGAATGGTGGTTCGGCGGCGACAATGGCGACCGGATGGACGTCGTGCCCGAGGCGCTGAGCTACCAAGCGGGTGAGACCGCGCGGTTTCAGGTGCGGATGCCGTTCCGCCATGCGACCGCGCTGGTCAGCGTCGAGCGCGAGGGCGTGTTGTCGAGCTTCGTCACCGAGCTGTCGGGCACCGACCCGGTGGTCGAGGTGCCGATGCCGGGGAGCTACGCGCCCGATGTGTACGTCTCTGTCATGGCGGTGCGCGGGCGGGTGGAGCCGGGCTGGCGCGACTGGCCTCACCGGATCGCGGTCGCGTTGCACCTCGCCAGCGGCCCCGACCTCGCGCCCGACGCGACCGCGACGGTGGACCTCGCCAAACCGGCCTATCGGCTTGGGATCGCGCATGTTAAGGTCGGCTGGGATGCGCACCGGCTTGCCGTCGCGGTCCGCGCCGACCGCGAGCGTTACGCCGCGCGGGGGACCGCAGAGGTCGACATCGCGGTGCGCCGCCCCAACGGACAGCCCGCGCGCGCGGCGGACGTGACCTTCGCGGCGGTGGACGAGGCGCTGCTCCAGCTCGCGCCCAACGAGTCGTGGGACGTGTTACCTGCGATGATGGGCGACCGTCCGCTGTCCGTGCTCACCTCCACCGCGCAGACGCAGGTGGTCGGCAAGCGGCATTATGGCCGCAAGGCGGTGGAAGCGGGCGGCGGCGGGGGTGGCGGCGACGTGTCGGGGCTCAACCGCGAGAACTTCCAGCCGGTGCTGCTGTGGCGTGGGCGCGTACCGCTCGACGCCAACGGACGCGCGCGCGTCGCGGTGCCGATGTCGGACGCGCTGTCCTCGTTCAAGCTGGTCGCGATCGCCAGCGACGGCGCGCAGCTGTTCGGCACCGGTTCGACGAGCGTCCGCACCGCGCAGGATCTGTCGATCTATGCGGGCATTCCCCCGCTGGTGCGCGAAGGCGATTGGTTCGCGGCGGCGTTCACGCTGAGGAACGGCTCGGACCACCCGATGACGGTGACGGCGAATGTCGACCTGTTCCCACGGGTCGCGCAAGGTCACCCGCTGACGGTGCAGATCCCCGCGGGCGGGGCGGTGCCGGTGGCGTGGAACGTGTTCGCGCCCGCGGGCGTGCCCGCGCTCCGCTGGCGGGTGTCGGCGCGCACGGCGGACGGACGCGCGGCGGACAAGGTGACGGTGACGCAGGACGTGGTGCCCGCGGTGCCGGTCGAAACCTGGGTCGCGACGCTGGCGCGGGTCGGCGACCCGTCGATCCCGATCGGTCCGCCGACGGGCGCGCTCGCCGGGCGCGGGTCGGTCGACATACGGCTGGAAGACACGCTCGTCCCGCCGTTGCAGGGGGTGCGCGAGTATATGTCGCTTTATCCCTACAACTGTTTCGAGCAGCAGCTCAGCCGCCTGATTGTGCTGGGCGACGCGGGCGCGTGGACGCGGTTGGCGGGGACGATCCCGACCTATCAGGCCCCTGACGGCTTGTTACGTTACTTCCCGAGCGACACGCTCAAGGGCTCGGAAACGCTCACCGCCTATGTCCTCTCGATCACCACCGAGGCGGGCTTGCCGATTCCGGAGGGGCCGCGCGCGAGGATGATCGAGGGGATGCGCGCGGTGCTCGACGGGCGGCTGCGCGACGAGGATTACGGCGACGTGGGGATGCGCCGGGTCGAGGCGCTGGCGGCGCTGGCGCGGCAGGAGGCGGCGACGCCGGCGATGCTGGGGCAGATCGGGGTGATCCCGGCGGAAATGCCGACCTCGCTCCTGGTCGACTACATCGCCGCGCTCGACCACATCCCCGCGCCCAATGCCCCGGCACTCCGCGCGACGGCGGAGGCGCAGTTGCGCGCGCGGATCGTGTACGAAGGCACGCGGCTCGACCTCACCGACAACGGGCAGCAGGTCTGGTGGCTGATGTCCTCGGGCGACGAGGCTTCGGTCAAGGCGCTGCTGACCACGCTCGGCCGCCCCGGCTGGCAGGCGGAGGGGCCGCGCATGGCGGTCGGTGTCGCATTGCGGCAAGTGCATGGCCATTGGGACACCACCACCGCGAACGCTTGGGGCGCGCTGGCGGTGCGGCGGTTCGCGCGGCTTTACCCGGCGCAGGCGATCACGGGGGTGACGAGCATCAGCCTCGGCGGGCGGGAAGCCGCGCGCGCTTGGCCGTTGGCGGCGAGCGGGCGAGCCTTGTCCTTCCCGCTTCCTGCCGGGCCGGTGCCGCTGGTGCTGCGCCAGTCGGCGGGCGCGGGGCCGTGGGCGAGCGTGTCGGTCCACGCGGCGGTGCCGCTCCGCCAACCGCTCAGCGCGGGCTACCGCATGACGCGCGCGGTGAGCGTGACCCAGCGGCGCTTCCCCGGGCGGCTGACGCGCGGCGACGTGGTGCGGGTGACGCTGACGGTGGACGCGACAGCCGACCGCAACTGGGTGGTGGTGAGCGATCCCGTCCCGGCGGGGGCGACGATCCTGGGCGATCTTGGCGGCCAGTCGCAATTGCTCCAGCAGGGGCAGGAGAATGGCGGCGGGCGCTTCGGCGCGCTCGACCCGGACGGCAAGCCGGTGCTGATCGAGTATGGCGCGCAGCCCGCTTATGTGGAGCGCGCGCGCGACGCATATCGCGGCTATTTCGAATGGGTGCCGCGGGGCAAGTTCGCGGTGTCGTACACGATGCGGCTCAACGGCGCGGGCCGCTTCTCGCTGCCGCCGAGCCGGGTGGAGGCGATGTACTCGCCCGAGATACGCGCGCAGGTCCCGAACGCGCCGGTGGTGGTGGGGATGCGGTGAGGCGACCTTGGGCAATGCTGGTGAGATTTTCGGTATTGGGCCTGTTTGGCGTGATTTGTCCGTCGGGCTGTTACTGGGCCCCTTATGTTCGTCGCCCACCAGCTCGCGAGACGACCTCGCTCGCTTGGCAGCGACGGCACTGTCCGACGGACGGCCTGGATGCGCTGCAAACCGGGGGCGACCGGGTGGCGGACGTGCAGGTCCTCGAGATTGGGTCCACGCGCTTCTACGTTCCGTCACGCTGGTTCGCCCGAGGCGACTTCGGAGGCCCTCCGACAGTCGAAGGCGCGTCGCTACACCACGGCACCTATGGCGTGAGTTGGGCACCCGAGCTGCCAACTTTCATAGAAGGCTGGGACTCGTTCCCACGCTGCTTGGCCGTGGTACATCGGCTCGTCACGCACAGGTTGCGGCAAGGGCAAAGGCCTGAGCCGCCGAGCCTACTCCTACGAATTCTTGTAGACCGTAACACGACCGACTCGCCATCCGGCGCAGTCCGGGACAGCGCACGAGACCACTCCGCCAGTCCCGCCGAGCTGCTCATCCGCTGGCCAGCCGGTCCGGGACCTGCGTTGCCGTCCGGGCCGGGCCGCGACGTAGGCGCGGGGTGGCTCGAGTTCGGCACCGCTTCACGATCAGCACGCATGTTGCACGGCGAAACGGACAATCAACGACTTATCGCCCAATATTCCTTTGAGGGCTGGCTCCTTTCGTGGCGCGATAATTCGGACTTCAAACTGGGCCTGGTTGTCGGGCATAATCTGCCGGTGGCGCGCTGGGCAGTGTATCGCGGGCCCGCCGAGACGATTCTCCGCTGGCTGAAGACCCCGCCCGCGCATCGGGACAACGGTCGGCGGCTAGTATTATGAGCCGGTGCCCGAGGCTACCTGCGTTGTTAACCAGCCTCGCCGCGCTCGCCTTTGCCCCGCTCGACTACGCCACCCTGCCCCCGCCGCTGCCCCCCTTTGCGGCGGTGCGCGCGACGTGGCGGCCGTCGGAGGCGTGGCTGTACGATCGGCACGGGATGTTGATCGACTCCGCCCGCGTCGACTTCGCGGCGCGGCGGCTCGCCTGGACGCCGCTGGCGCGCGTGTCGCAGCCTGCGCGCGAGGCGCTGGTCGCGGCGGAGGACAAGCGCTTCTGGTCGCACGGCGGCGTCGACTGGATCGCGCTTGCCGCGACCGCGCGGGACCGGCTGGAGGGACGGCGGGCGCGCGGGGCGAGTACGGTGGCGATGCAGGTGGCCGCGTTCGTGTCTCCGGCGCTCGCCCGCCCCGGCGCGCGCGGGTGGCGCGCCAAGCTGGCGCAGATGCGCGCGGCGTGGGCGCTGGAGGACGGGTGGACCCGCCCGCAAATCCTCGAAGTCTATCTCAACCTCGCGGGCTATCGCGGCGAATCGCAGGGCGTGGGTGCGGCGGCGCTGGCCTTGTTCGGCAAGACCCCCGACGCGCTCGCCCGCGACGACGC
>CALMGC010000176.1 GCA_937863505.1 uncultured Sphingomonadales bacterium
GCGGCGTGTTGGGACAACTTGTCCGCTTTGGCATCGCGGGCGGGCTGTCGAGCGAGGTATACTCGCTAGTCTATATACCGCTGACAAGTTTTGTGTTCCCGCCCCGGCTGGCAGTGGCGGCGGTGCCGTTCGCGTTCGCGGTGGCGGTGGTATGCAGCTTTTTCCTGCACAGCCGATGGAGCTTTCGCGACCATGGCACGCGCGAGGCGGGCGGCGCGCAGCATGTGCGGTTCCTGATCGTCCAGGGCGCGGGATTGGGCCTAAACGCGGTCGTGACGTGGGTCGGCACCGCGCTGCTGCACCTCCAACCGTGGGTGCCGCTGATTCCCGCGATCCTGCTCGCCGCCATGGTGACATTTCTGCTCAATCGCTTGTGGGTGTTCGGCTGAATGGACCGCATCGTTTACGATCGAATGGCGGCGCATGATTCGACGCATTGGTGGTATCGTGCGCGGCGCGAGGTGCTCAGCGATTACCTGACCCGCTACGCGGCGCTGCCCCGCGACGCGCGCGTCTTAGAGATCGGTTGCGGCACCGGGCACAACCTGCCGATGCTGGCGCGGTTCGGATCGGTTGAGGCGATCGAGATCGACTCGGCGGCGCGCGGGATCGCCTCGCAGCGGCTCGGGCGTGCGGTGGGCGATGCGCCGCTACCCGAGCTGCCGGGGGTGGAGCGCGGCGCGTATGATCTGATCGCGGTGCTCGATGTGGTCGAGCATATCGCCGACGATGTCGCCGCACTCAGTGCGATGCGCGAGCGGCTCGCACCGGGAGGCAAAATCCTCATCACCGTCCCCGCGCACCGCTGGATGTGGAGTGCGCATGACGTGGTGAACCACCACCACCGGCGCTACTCCAAGGCGACGCTGCGCCGAGCGATCGAAGCGGCGGGGCTGCGCCCGCGCAAGCTCGCCTATTTCAACTCGCTGCTGTTCCCGCTCGCCGCCGCCGCGCGGGTCGCGGGGCGGGTAGCCGGGCGCGAGGACAGCGACGACTCACCCCCCGCCAAGCCGCTCAACGCGCTGTTCGAGCGGGTCTTCCGCTTGGAACGGCACCTGGTCGGGCGCGTGCCGATGGGTCCGGGCGTTACGATCGTGACGCTGGCCGAGCCCGGCTGACGGCTCAGCCTTGAACCCCAGCGTCGCCTGGCCCCGCAACGGCCCGGCGACGTCCGCGACGAGGTACAGCGGCCGCCGCTTCGACTCGACGTACAATCGTCCGAGATATTCGCCGATCATCCCCAGCACGAACATCTGCACGGCGCCGAGGAACACCACCACCGCCATCGTCGAGGTCCACCCCTGCACCGCGCTCCCCGACAGCCAGCCGATCGCGATGTAGACGAACAGCAACAGCGACACGCCGGTCAGCGCAAGCCCGGCGTGGCTGGCGAACCGCAGCGGCGCGGTGGAAAAGCCCGTCACCGCGTCGAACGCCAGCCGGATCATCTTGCCGAGCGGATAATTGGTCTCGCCCGCGTGGCGCTCAGCGCGGTCATAAGCGAACGGCACCTGGCGGAAACCGACCCAGGCGACCATGCCGCGGATGAAGCGCGCCTGCTCGGGCAAGGACAGGAAAGCGTCGAGCGCTCGCCTGCTCATCAGCCGGAAGTCGCCGGTGTCGAGCGGGATCGGCGTGTCGGTCACCCGGTCGAGCACGCGGTAGAAAGCGGCGGCGGTAAGTCTCTTGAAGAACGTCTCGCCCTCGCGGCGGCGGCGGACCGCGTAGACCACGTCCGCTTCCTGCTCGCGCATTGCGCGGCGCATGTCGGCGAGGAGCTCGGGCGGGTCCTGCAAATCTGCGTCGATGATCAGGATCTGTTCGCCCGCGCACAGGTCGAGCCCGGCGGTGAGCGCGAGCTGGTGCCCGTGGTTGCGTGACAGGTTGATCGCGACGACGCGGCTGTCGGCGGCGGCAAGCCGCTGCATCGTCGCCCAGCTGTCGTCGCGCGAGCCGTCGTTGACGAGCACGATCTCATGGCTCTCCCCGACCGCCGCCCGCGCCGCCGCCGCGACGCGTGCGTGGAGCAGGTCGAGGCACGCCGCTTCGTTGTAACAGGGAATGACGACGGATAGCGCGGGGCGGGTCATGGCGGGAGCGGTGTAGCGAGCGCGCGGGCGCGCGTCACCGGGTCGCGTTGCGGGCGGGGGCGGGAGGGGGTAGGTTGCACGACGGAGGTGAGCGATGGCGACCGTACCGATTGAGGAGGCTAAACAGCAACTCGACGCGCTGTTCGCGCGCGTGGAGGCTGGCGAGCGAATCGTTGTAGAGAGTGCAGGTATCGGCAAAATTATGCTGGTGCCGATGAGCGAGGCGGAGCGGCGCGGCGCCGGCCGTTTTCGTGGACAGTTCACGGTGCCCGACAGCTTTTTCGACCCGATGACCGAAGAAGAACTGAAAGAATGGGGCTTTTGAGCGGATTTCTACTCGATACCCACACGCTGCTCTGGTGGTACACGGTGCCGGAAAGCCTGCCGCGCACCGTTTTCGATATGCTGAGTGCGTCCGGTGAACAGAATTATGTGAGCAGCGTCAGCGCGTACGAGATCGCGCTCAAGCACCGGACGGGCAAGCTGCCGGGCGTCGATGATCTGGTGATGCAATTTGCCTATGTGCTCGCGGAAAGCGGCTTTACTCAGCTTCCTGTCAGTTGCGATCACGCGATAGCGGCTGGCAGCCTCGATTTACGGCATCGAGACCCGTTCGACAGACTCCTGATCGCACAGGCCTTGGGCGAAGACCTAACGATGTTGTCGATCGACAAACGTTTCGACCTCTATGGCGTCCGCCGCCTCTGGTAAGCGCCTAGACCCGCTCCACCACGTTGACCGCGTCCGTCGCGCGGAGCGCGGCCAGCAGGCGCATCAGGTGGTGCGCGTCGCGGACCTCTAGGTCGATGGTGTTGGTGTGGAACACCGTGTCGCGGTTGTCGAGGCGCAGGTTGATGATGTTCGCCTTTTGCTGGCCGATAACCGTCGCGAGCACGCCCAGCGCGCCCGGCTCGTTTTTCACCTCCACCGAGATGCGCGCGACGCCGCCGTTGGCGCGGTCGCCCCAGGCGAGGTCGACCCAGTCGGCCCCGTCCGCAACGCCCGGCTCGTCGAGCCGCGCGCAGGTGATCGCGTGGACCTCGATCCCCGCGTCCGGGCGGCGCAGGCCGACGATGCGGTCCCCTGGGATCGGGTGACAGCAGGCGGCAAGGTCGAATGCGACGCCCGGCGTCAGCCCCAGGATCGAGATCGCGCCCGCCTGCGGCGGCTCGCGAGCCACGTCTGCGCCCGCCGAGCCGGGCATCAGCGCCTCCATCACCGTCGCGTCCGACAGCGTGCGCCGTGCGATCGCGCGCAGCAGCGCCGCCTCGTCGGGCAGCTTCAATCGCGCGAGCGCATGGCCGAGCGCCTCCTGCCCCAACACCGCGGGCAGCCGCGCGACGATATCGTCGTACAGCTTGCGGCCGAGCTTGACCTGCTGCTCGCGTTCCTCCGCGCGCAGGTAACGCCGGATCGCGGCCAGCGCCTTGCCGGTGATCGCGAAGCCGAGCCAGTTGGGTTGCGGCGACTGCGCCTTGGAGCGCAGGATCTGCACCTGGTCGCCATTCTCCAGCACGGTGCGCAGCGGCACGACGCGCCCGTTGACCTTCACGCCGACGGTCTGGTCGCCAAGGTCGGTGTGGACCGCATAGGCGAAGTCGATCGGCGTCGCGCCTTTGGGAAGCTGGATCAGCTCACCCTTCGGCGTGAACGCGAAGATGCGATCCTGATACATCGCCATGCGCGTGTGTTCGAGCAGCTCCTCGG
>CALMGC010000177.1 GCA_937863505.1 uncultured Sphingomonadales bacterium
TCAGCCTGGTGCTGTCGCTCACCACCACGCCGATGCTGTGCGCGTGGTTCCTGCGTCCGGGCGACGCCGCGCAGGAGCACCGCCCGGCCGGGCGCGTCGCGCAGGGGCTGGAGCGCGGCTATCTGCGCATCGAGCGGGCCTATGCGCGCTCGCTCGACTGGGCGTTGGGGATGAAGCGGCTGGTGCTGCTGCTGCTCGTCGCGGTGATCGGGCTGACGGTGTATCTCTACATCGTCGTGCCCAAGGGGTTCTTTCCGCAACAGGAAAGCCCCTTGATCTTCGCTGGCGTGCGCGCGGACGAGAGCGTGTCGTTCCAGTCGATGCAGGACAAGCTGACCCGGGTCGTCGGCATCATCCACGCGGACCGCGCGGTGGCGGACGTGGTCGGCTTCACCGGCGGTTCACGCGCAGGGGGAGCGTTCATCATCATCGCGCTCCGTCCCGTCGAGCAGCGTCATGGCCTGAAAAGCACCGACGTCATCCAGCGGCTCCAGCGCCACCTCCAGCCGGTGAGCGGCATCCGCCTGTTCCTGTCGCCGCTCCAGGACCTGCGCGCGGGCGGACGGCAGGGGAATGCGACGTACCAGTATACGCTGATGGCGGACTCCACCCCCGCGCTGAAGCAATGGTCGCAGAAGCTGGAGGCGGCGCTCAAGGGGAGCCGCATCCTGACCAATGTCGATAGCGACCTTGCCGAGAACGGGGTGGAGAGCTTCGTCCATATCGACAAGGACGCCGCCGCGCGCCTCGGCGTTTCCCCGCGCGATGTCGACAACGCGCTCTACGATGCGTTCGGCCAGCGCCAGGTCGCGACCATCTACCAGGACATCAACCAGTATAGCGTCATCCTCGGCTGGCGACCCGGTGACACGCGGGGGCCGCAGGACCTGCCCGATGTGCGCGTGCCCGTCGGCGCGACCAGCGCGGCGACGACGGGCGTGTCCTCCACCAGCGGCAGCGCGGGCGGGACGGGCAGCGCGACCGGCGCTGGGCTGACCAGCCTCGGCCAGAACAATGGCGGCATCGCGCCGACCGTGACCACCAGCGCGAGCGGCGCGACGAGCGTCGGCGTCGCGTCGAGCGGGACCGTCTCCGCCACGACCGCGACCCGCTCCGGCCAGACCGCCGCCGCCTCCGTCCCCACCAACCCCGCGCTGCGCGACCCCTCGACCGGCTCCCCGCTCAGCAATACCGCGCGTGCGCTCACCCCGCTGCCGACGATCGCGGGCATCTCGCAGGCCCCGACCGCCGCCAGCGTCAACCATCAGGGGACCGAGCTTGCGGCGACGATCTCGTTCGACTTGGTGCCCGGCCACACGCTGAGCCAGGCGGCGGCGGAGATCGAGGCAGCAGAGGCGCGGATCGCGATGCCCACGTCCGTGCATGGCGGCTTCGGCGGCACCGCGCTCCAGTTCCAGCAAAACCAGGGGTCGCAGCCGCTGTTGATCCTCGCCGCGCTGGTGACGATCTACCTCGTGCTGGGGATGTTGTACGAAAGTCTGATCCATCCGCTGACGGTGCTGTCGACGCTGCCCGCGGCAGGGGTGGGGGGCGTGATGGCGCTGATGGTGTTCAAGATGGAGTTCGACATCATCGCGCTGATCGGCGTTTTCCTGCTGCTCGGGATCGTCAAGAAGAACGCGATCCTGATCATCGACTTCGCGCTCGCCGCCGAGCGCGACCGAGGCTTGAGCGCGCTGGACGCGGTGCGCGAGGCGAGCCTGCTCCGCTTCCGCCCGATCCTGATGACGACGCTCGCCGCCGCGCTGGGCGCGTTGCCGCTCGCTATCGGGTTCGGCGAAGGCGCGGAACTGCGCCGGCCGCTCGGCGTCGTCATCATCGGCGGGCTGATCGCGAGCCAGCTGCTGACGCTCATCACCACCCCCGTCGTTTATGTCGCGCTCGACCGGCTCTCGCGCCGCCGCCGTCGATCGCGCGCGTCCCGTTTCCATGAGCTTGCCACATGATCCGCACCCTTGCCCCGCTTCTCGCCGTCACCGCGCTCGCGGGCTGTTCGCTCGCGCCGCATTACGCGCGGCCCGCCCTGCCCGCCGCGGGGACGTGGAAGACCGTCGACGGCTGGCGACCCGCGTCGCCCGCCGACGACGCGGTGCGCGCTGATTGGTGGACCGCCTATGGCGACCCGCAGCTTAACGACCTCGTCGCGGAGGCGAACGCGCACAACCAGACGCTCGCGCAGGCGATCGCCACCTATCGCGAGGCTACCGCGGTAACGCGCGAGGCGCGCGCCAACCTGTTCCCGACCGTTAGCGCCAACGGGTCGGTCACGCACAGCTATTCGGGCTCGGGCCGGGTGATCAACGGCGATATCGTCAGTTCGCAGACTGGCAGCACGACCGGCATCGGCGGCACGACGGGCACGAGCACGGGCACCACGACCGGCACCGGCAGCACCAACGGCAGTACCACCGGCGGCACGACGACGGGTATCGTCAGCAGCGGCAGCAACTCCACCAGCTATCGCCTGACGCTGCAGGCGACGTGGCAGCCGGACTTTTTCGGGCGCCTCACCAATACCGTCCGTAACGCGCGCTACTCCGAGCAGGCGCGGCTGGCGGACCTCGCCAACACGCGCCTGACACTGCAGGGGCAGCTGGTCAGCGATTACCTGTCGCTCCGGTCGGACGATGCGGACCTCGCCAGCCTGACCGCGACCGTCGCCGCCTATCAACGCTCGCTCACCATCGCGACCAACCGCTACAATGCCGGGATCGCCGCGCGCACCGACGTGTTCCAGGCGCAGTCGCAGCTCGCCTCCGCGCAATCCGACCTCGAGGGCGAGCGCCGCACCCGTTCGCAGTTCGAGGACGCGATCGCGGTGCTCGTCGGCGAGAACCCGGCGACGTACCACATCGCAGCGCTGCCGAACTGGACCCCGACGACGCCGAGCGTGCCCGTCGCGCTCCCCTCCGACCTCGTCGAGCGGCGTCCCGACATCGCCTCCGCCGAGCGGCAGGTCGCCGCCGCGAACGCGCAGATCGGGGTGCAGCGCTCCGCCTTCTTCCCGACGGTGACGCTGTCGGGTAATGGCGGGCTGGAGAGCGAGGGGCTGTCGTCGCTGTTCAACGCCTCCTCGCTGCTATGGTCGCTGGGGTCGCAGGTCGCGCAGACGCTGCTCGATTTCGGCGCGCGGCGGGCGCGGGTGGCGCAGGCGCGTTACGCTTATGATGCGACCGTCGCGAACTATCGTCAGGTGACGCTGACCGCGTTTCAGGAGGTACAGGACGACCTCGTCGCGACGGAGATCCTTCAGCGGCAGGAGACCTTCCTGCAGACCGCCTCAACCGCCGCCGACCGCTCCGAAGCGGCGCTTCGCAACCAATATCTCGCGGGCACGACCATCTACACCAACGTCGTCACCGCGCAGGCGACCGCGCTCACCGCGCGCCGCGCGCTGATCCAGGGGCGGCTCGACCGGCAGAACGGCGCGGTGTCGCTGGTGCAGGCGCTGGGCGGCGGGTGGAGTGCGGCCGACCTCACCAACGGCCGCGCCCGCGCGGCCGCGCTCGCGCCGACGGGGTGAAGCCGTGCCGTCTCAACAGGTTGACAGCACACCGGCGTCGGATAGGTTCGCAGGCGGTCGGCACGGGCACCGCGCGGGCCGGGTCAGCGTGAGGAGCCGCCGCGTGTTTTCCTGCCTATCCAGACGCCTGCTGCTCCTGTCGGTCGCGACCGCCCTCGCCTGTCCGCCGGCGGCGCACGCCGAGCTTGGCGGATCGGCCGCGAACGTGCGCGGCGAGGCGGCGCGGATGAACGCGCGCGTCGCCGCCGTGTCGATGGGCCGCTACACCCGCCACGAGCTGACGCGCGCGAATGGCGGATCGGTGCGCGAGTTCACCAACGCGGGCGGACAGGTGTTCGCGGTGACTTGGTCCGGCCCGGGCAAGCCGGACCTGCGCTCGTTGCTCGGCCGCCACTTCGCCGCGTTGCAGGCGAGCAGCGCGCGCGGTCGTGCCGCCCATGCGCTTCGCCGTCCGCCGCAGGTCAGCCAGGGCGACCTCCAGATCCAGACCGCGGGGCATATGGGCTGGTTCCACGGCGTCGCGTTCATCCCCTCGCTGGCGCCCGCCGGCTTCGCGCCCGCCGACCTCCAGCAAGGAAACTGAGCCGATGCGTCGCTTCGTCGCGCTGTTCGCCGCGCTTGCGCTCGTCGGGTGCGGCGGGGACTCGACGCCGTCCACGCCGGTCGCGGTGGTCACGCCGACCCCAACCCCTACTCCCACCCCGACGCCGACCGCCACGCCGACGGCCAACACCGCGACGGTGACGCTCGATGCGGGCCCCGCCGCGCTGCAAACCGGCAGCGACGGGTATCAGGCGTTCAACGAGCCCTATGTCACCGTCACGATCTGCGCGCCCGGTTCGACCAGCAACTGCCAAACGATCGACCATGTGATCCTCGACACCGGCTCGGTGGGCCTCCGGATCATCCAGCCGGTGCTGAACGCCAGCCTGCTCGCGGCATTGCCGACCGAGACCGACACGTCGAACAACGCGGTCGGCGAATGCTATCAATATGTGAACTCCTACGCCTTCGGCTCGGTCCGGACCGCGGACTTTCAGATCGCGGGAGAGAAGGTCGCGGCGATGCCGTTCCAGGCGATCGCGGACACCGGCGCGTTCGCGGCGGTGCCCTCGGGCTGCTCGTCGGGCGGCGGCACCCCGATCCAGACCGTCAAGGATTTCGGCGGCAACGGCATCCTCGGCATCGGCACCACCACCACCGATTGCGGCAGTTACTGCGCGACCAGCGGGGGCAGTTCGGCGGCGATCTATTATGATTGCCCGTCGGGCGGGTGCGCGTCGATCATCGGGCGCGCGGCGAACGCGGGCGCTCCGTTTCAACAGCTGCCCAATCCGGTCGCCGCGTTCGCGACCGACAATAACGGCTCGATCCTGACCCTACCCTCGGTGCCGCAAGCAGGTGTGCAGACCTCGACCGGCACGGTCGTGTTCGGGATCGGGACGCAAGCGGATAACGTACTGGCGGCGGCGAACGTCCTGCCCGTGACGACCTCGAGCAGCCGGTTGGGACCGGGCGTGCTGACCGCGACCTATAACGGCAAGCAGCTGACGCAGAGCTTTCTCGACAGCGGCAGCAGCGATTATTTCTTCATCGACACCACGCTCAACCCGTGCACCGACGCGGACCTGATCGCCTTTTATTGCCCGACAACGCCCATGCTCCTGTCGCCGCTGATCACCGCGACCAACGGCGCGACCGCGAGCGGGGCGTTCACGCTTTACAGCCCTCTGAACGTCGCGGCGTCGTCCAACGTCGCGCCGGGGCTTGCGCTCAACCCGACGCTGGTCAAGCCGCCGCTGCCGTTCGCGAACAGCTTCGACTTCGGCGTGCCGTTCTTTTTCGGCAAATCGGTCTATACCTCGATCGAGGGCCGCGCGGCGGGCAGCGTCACGGGTCCGTATTTCGCGTTCTAAGGGCTCAGCCGACGCTCCTGCCCGGACCATGCGAGGGACCGCGCCGCTTCGGCGAGCGTTGACGTACCTCGCCCATGACCTGCCCGACCGCTCCGGGCGATGAGGAAGACCAGACCGATGCCCGCCAAGTCCGAGCTTGAGATATCGCGGCGAGGTGTGCTCGCGGGCGGCGCGGCGACGGCGGTGGTCGCGACCGCCCCTACCCCGGCTGGCCAGGCCGCGACCGTTCAGACGAAAAGTCCACCCGCGATGTCCGTGACGTTCGAGGTGAACGGCCAGCGCCAGTCCCTGTCGCTCGATCCGCGCACCACGCTGCTCGATGCGTTGCGCGAGCATCTGCACCTGACCGGCACCAAGAAGGGCTGCGACCACGGCCAGTGCGGCGCCTGCACCGTGCTGGTGAACGGCACGCGCATCAATGCGTGCCTCAGCCTCGCGGTCATGCACGAAGGCGACAAGGTGACCACGATCGAGGGGTTCGGCTCGCCGGACCGGCTGCACCCGATGCAGGCGGCGTTCGTCAGGCATGACGGCTATCAGTGCGGATATTGTACGCCGGGGCAGATCTGCTCGGCGGTCGCCGTGCTCGACGAGATCGGGCGCGGCGTGCCGAGCCATGTGCAAGCGGACCTGCTCGCCCCGCCCCGGCCCACCAACATCGAGCTACGCGAGCGGATGAGCGGCAACATCTGCCGTTGCGGTGCCTACTCCAACATCGCCGAGGCGATAGCCGAGATCGCGGGAGGCGAAGCGTGAGAGCGTTCACCTATGAGCGCGCGCGCGACCCGGTGGCGGCGGCGCGCGCGGCGGCGCGGCCCGGTGCCAGGTTCATCGCCGGCGGCACCAACCTGCTCGACCTGATGAAGCTGGAGATCGAGACGCCGACGCATCTGGTCGATGTGCAGGACCTCGGCTTCGACAAGATCGAGGCGACGCCCGAGGGCGGGCTCCGCATCGGCGCGCTGGTCACCAATACGACACTCGCGTCCGACGAGCGGGTGCGGCGCGACTACGCCGTGCTCACCCGCGCGATCGTGGCGGGCGCGTCCGGGCAGTTGCGCAACAAGGCGACGACCGCGGGCAATCTGCTCCAGCGGACGCGATGCCCGTATTTCTACGACACCAACCTGCCGTGCAACAAGCGCCGACCGGGCTCCGGCTGTTCCGCGATCGGCGGCTATTCGCGCCACCTCGCCGTGATCGGCGTGTCCGACAAGTGCATCGCGACGCATCCCGGCGACATGGCGGTGGCGATGCGCGTGCTCGACGCGACGGTCGAGACGGTCGACGGCGGGGGTCGGCGGCGCTCGATCCCGATCGCCGGGTTCCACCGCTTGTGGGGCGACCATCCCGAACAGGATACGGTGCTGCGGCCCGGCGAGCTGGTCACCGCGGTGACGCTGCCGCGCCCGATCGGCGGCGAGCATCTTTATGAGAAAGCGCGCGACCGGGCGTCCTATGCCTATGCGCTGGTGTCGGTCGCCGCGGTCATCCAACCGGACGGCACGGGCCGGGTCGCGTTCGGCGGCGTCGCGCCCAGGCCGTGGCGGGTCGAGGCAGCGGAGGCGCTGCTCCCGCAAGGAGCCGCCGCCGTGACCGCCCGCGCCTTTCAGGGGGCGACCCCGACTCCTGACAACGCGTTCAAGCTGCCGCTCGCCACGCGCGCGCTGGCCGCCGTCATCGCGCAAGCCAAGGCCAAAACCGTATGAAGTTCGACCTCCCCGCCGGGGCCAATCCCATCGACCGCATGGCCGTGGTCGGACGGGCCTATGACCGCGTCGATGGCCCGCGCAAGACCAGCGGCACCGCGCCCTATGCCTATGAGCACCATGCCGAGGTCGCGAACCCCGCTTACGGCTACATCGTCGCGTCCGGGATCGCCAAGGGCCGGATCAACGCGATCGACACCGCGGCGGCGAGGGCCGCGCCCGGCGTGCTGGCGGTGGTCACCGCCGCCGATGCGGGGCCGCTCGGCAAGGGCAAGTTCAACACGGTGAAGCTGCTCGCCGGCCCCGAGGTCGAGCATTATCACCAGGCGGTCGCGCTCGTGGTGGCGGAGACGTTCGAGCAGGCCCGCGCCGCCGCCGCGCTGGTGCGCGTCGATTACGCGCGCGCCGCCGGTCAGTACGACTTGGCCGAAGCGCTCAAGACCGCGCCGCTCACCGGCGGCACCAGCAAGGAAGGCAGCAGCTCGCCGGCGATCGACCGGGTCGGCCAGTTCGAGGAAGCGTTCGCCGCCGCGCCGGTGAAGCTCGACCAGCGCTACACGACGCCCGACCAGAGCCACATGATGATGGAGCCGTTCGCCTCCATCGCGGCGTGGAAGGGCGACGAGCTGACGCTGTGGACGTCCAACCAGATGATCAACTGGGGGCGCGGCGACCTCGCCAAGACGCTCGGCATCCCCAAGGAGAAGATCCGCCTCCTGTCGCCCTATGTGGGCGGCGGGTTCGGCGGCAAGCTGTTCCTGCGCGCCGACGCGGTGCTGGCGGCGCTGGGCGCGAAGGCGGCGGGTCGGCCGGTCAAGCTCGCGATCACGCGGCCCCAGATGCCGAACAACGCCACCCATCGGCCCGCCACCGCCCAGCGTATCCAGATCGGCGCACTCGCCGACGGCACGGTCACCGCCATCGCGCACGACAGCGGATCGGGCGACCAGCCGAACGGCCAGCCGGAGACCGCGACCAGCCAGACCAAGCTGCTCTACGCCGGGGCTAACCGCAAGATCTCGATGCACTTGGCGGTGCTGAACCTGCCCGAGGGCAACGCGATGCGCGCGCCGGGTGAAGCGCCGGGGCTGATGGCGCTCGAGATCGCGATGGACGAGATGGCCGAGAAGCTCGGCATGGACCCGATCGCGTTTCGCGCGAAGAACGACACGCAGGTCGACCCCGAACATCCCGAGCGCCGCTTTTCCGAGCGCCAGCTGGTGCGGTGCCTGACGCAGGGGGCGGAGCGCTTCGGTTGGGCAAAGCGCAATCCGCGTCCGGCGCAGGTCCGCGACGGGCGCTGGCTGGTCGGCATGGGCGTGGCGTCCGCCTTTCGCAACCATATCAACTTCCCCTCCGGCGCGCGTGTGCGACTCGACCGGGAGGGACGCGTGACGGTCGAGACCGACATGACCGATATCGGCACCGGCAGCTACACGATCATCGCGCAGACCGCCGCCGAGATGATGGGCGTGCCGGTCGACGCGGTGACGGTGCGGCTCGGCGACTCGTCGTTCCCCGTGTCGGCGGGGTCGGGCGGGCAGTTCGGCGCGGCCAATTCCACCGCTGGAGTCTATGCCGCCTGCGTCCGCTTGCGCGAGAGCGTCGCGCAGCGGCTCGGCTTCAACGCGGCGGACGCGGTGTTCGCGAATGGCGAGGTTTCGGGCGGCAACCGCTCGGTCAGGCTTGGCGAGGCGGCGGCGCACGGCGAGCTGGTAGCGGAGGACCGGATCGAATATGGCGACCTCGGCAAGACGTTTCAGCTGTCGACGTTCGGCGCGCATTTCGCGGAGGTGGGCGTCGACGCCTATACCGGTGCCACGCGCGTGCGGCGGATGCTGGCGGTGTGCGCGGCGGGGCGCATCATCAACCCCAAATCGGCGCGCAGCCAGGTGATCGGCGCGATGACGATGGGCGTCGGCGGCGCGCTGATGGAAGCGTTGGCGGTGGACAAGCGCTTCGGCCTGTTCATCAATCACGATCTCGCGCTGTACGAGGTGCCGGTCCATGCCGACATCCCGCACCAGGATGTCGTGTTCCTCGACGAGGCGGACCCGCTCGCCAATCCGATGAAGGCCAAGGGGGTGGGCGAACTCGGCCTGTGCGGCGTCGGCGCGGCGGTGGCCAACGCGGTCTACAATGCCACCGGCGTGCGCGTACGCGACTATCCGCTCACGCTCGAGAAGCACCTTGATCGCCTGCCCGCGATAGCCTGAGCGGGCGCGATCGGCGGCCCTGCCCAACATGGAGCACTGGCGTTCGTGGGCGAAGCGGGTACGGTGAGCTCGGCGCGATGGCGCGTCGAGGAGAGCGACCTTGAAGACCTTCCTTGCCGCGGCGTTGATCGCCGGTTCGGTGCTGGCCGCCGCCAGCCCCGCCAGCGCCGGCCTGTTCCACCACCGTCATCACCATCACCGCTATCATCACATGCACCATCGGCGCTGACCTATCGGCCTCGCGGAGCCATGTTCCGCGAGGCCTGTCGCCGCAGCGGCTCGGCAATCTAACGGCCGCATCGTTAACCTATGGCGGCCCCGTTCGGGAACGATTGTCTGCTTCCGCGCGGTTGCCCGAACATGGATCAACACCAGGCTCCCATCGTCGAAGCACTCGCCACGATCGAAGCACATCCCGTCACCGGTTTCGGCGTTCCCGGCCACGGCCACGGCGCCGCCATCCCCGGCAAGCTGCGCCGCCTCGTCGGCGCAAAGGCGTTCAAGGCGGACCTGCTCACCGAGAAGGGCGTGGAGGACCGCACCGAAAGCAAGCACGCGATCTTCCGCGCGCAGGAGCTCGCGGCGGCGGCGTGGAGCGCCGAGCTTTGCCGGTTCGTGACCGGCGGTTCGACGCAGAGCCTCCATTCCGTGCTCGCCTCGCTGGCCCGCGCGGGCGACACGGTGCTGATCGCCGAGAACGCGCACAAGGCCGAATGGGCCTATGCGCTCGCCGCCGGGCTCGACGCGGTGCCGCTTCCTGTCCAGATCGACCGGGACTTCGACGTTCAAATGGTGATCGACCCCGCGACGCTCGACGCGGCGCTGACCGCTTACCCGCACGCCAAGGCTGTCATCGTGGTCAGCCCCAATTACTATGGCGTCACCTGCGACATCGCCGGGCTTGCGAAGGTCGCCCATGCGCGCGGCATCCCGCTGGTCGTCGACGCGGCGTGGGGCGGCGCGTTCGCCTTTTCCTCGCGCCTGCCCGCCGACGCGCTCGCGCTTGGCGCGGACGTGCAGGTGTGCAGCCTGCACAAGACCATGACCGCGCTGGGGCAAGGGTCGGTGATCCTGGCGCGCGGCGAGCTGGTCGACCGGCAGCGGCTCGCGCTCGCCTATGAGCTGTTCGAGACGACCAGCCCCTCGGTGCCGATCCTCGCCAGCCTCGACGCGACCCGCCGTGACCACGCGACCGGGGGCGAGGCGCTGTGGGACGGCGTGCTCGACCTCGCGCGGGACGCACGTGCGCGAATCGCGACCATCCCCGGGCTGCGCGTGTGGGAGGCCGACCGGTTGCCGCCACGATGCGAGCTCGACCCGAGCGCGATCCTGATCGACTGTTCGGGGCTCGGCGTCGCCGGCTATGCCGCGGACGACTGGTTGTACGAGCATCACCGGGTCGCGATGGGGCTGTCGGAGGCGCGGTCGATGCTCGCGCTGGTGCTGCCGGGCACGAGCGCGTCCCATGTCCGCAAGCTGGTCCGCGCGCTGGCCGACCTGTCGAAGCAGCTGCGGCGCGACCCGGCGATGCTGCCTCGGCGACCGGACCCGATGCCCCGCATCGGCGCGTTCGAGATCGACCGCGCGATGACCGCCGCCGACGCGTTCTTCGCCGCGGCGGAGGCGGTGCGCTATGAGGAATGCGCGGGCCGGGTCGCCGCCGAGATCATCGCCCCCGCCCCGCCCGGCGTGCCGCGCGTGATCCCGGGCCAGCGGATCGGCGCGCCCCTGCGCGACTGGCTGGTCGCCAATCGCGATGCGGGGATGTTCGTGCTCGACCCGACCGACCCCGCCGAACACCGCATCCGCGTGGTCAAGGGCGGAGACTAGGCGAGCGCGCGCTTCACCGCGGCTGCCGCCCCTGCCCCGGCGACCGCCCCGCCGCCGCCGCGCCCACCGTCGTGTCGTAGAACGCGGCGAGGTCGCCGTGGAGCTGATGCAGCGCCTCCGGGTTCAGGTAGATCATGTGCCCGGACGGGTAGTAGCGGAACGTGACGTTCCCCCGCAGCGGCGCGTCGAGCATCATGTGCGCGACGTCATACTCGGTCGCGAAGAACGGCGTCGCCATGTCGTAATAGCCGTTGAGCGACAACACCTTCAGATACGGGTTCGTACGGATCGCGGTGGCGAGGTCGACCGCGACGTCCGGGTTGTTCTGCGGATAGCTCGCGCCCGGTGCCCGGTGCTTCCAGTCCCAGTTGAAGTCCTTGGTGCCGTAGGCGGAAACGCGGTACGGCACGTCGGTCTGGTAGTGCAGCTCGCGGCTGACATAATCGCTGAAGGTCGAGATGAACGCGGACGAGATCGCGGTGTCCGACGCGTCGAACTCGGGGCTTTCGCCCGCAGCATCAGTGTCGATGCCGGTATAGCGGCTGTCGAACCGCCCGACGGTCAACCGCTGGTCGCGCAACAACTCCTTCTGGAAGCGGCTGAGGTCGACGCGCAGGTTCGCGCGCTTGATGAACTCCGGCGACAGGCCGGTATAGCTCGCCATCTTCGCCGCGATCGCGTCGACCTGTTCGGGCGTCAGGTTCTGGCCCTGCGCCAGCGCCTGCGCATAGGGGCCGCTGGCGAACGCGCGCACCTCGGCGAGGAAGGCGGGCAGGTCGGCGGGCGCGTTGGCGAGTTTGTGGTGGTATGCCGCGGTCGCCGCATAGCTGGGCAGGTAGCTGATATAGGTCTGGTCATAGCCCGACTGCTCGATCCCGTAATTGAGTATCGAGGACAGCAGGACGACGCCGTTCATCGCCATGCCGCGCTCCTGCAACTGGTACGCCAGCGCGGCCGAGCGGGTGGTGCCATAGCTTTCGCCGAACAGGAACTTCGGCGATGTCCAGCGGCTGTTCTTGGTGGTCCAGCGCATGATCGCCTTGGCGAAGGCGTCCGCGTCCTGGTCGACGCCCCAGAAGTCCTTGCCCTTCGCATCGCCCAGCGGCCGCGAATAGCCCGCGCCGACCATGTCGAGGAACACCATGTCGGTCTTGTCGAGCAGCGTGTCGGGGTTCGGCCCGAAGCCGTAGGGACCCGGGCGAATATATTCGGGGTTGGCCGTCTTGACCCGCATCGGCGCGAACGAGCCCATGTGCAGCCACACCGACGAGGAGCCCGGCCCGCCGTTGTAGAAGAACGTCACCGGGCGCGTGCCCACGTTCTGCCCGTCGAGCGTGTAGGCGGTGTAGAACAGCGTCGCGACCGGCTTGGCGTCGTCGTCGCGGATCGTCACCGTGCCCGCGGTGGCGTGATACTTCATCGCCCGCCCGTTCGCGGACATGTCATGCGCGGTGGTGACGGCGGTCTCCTTGGCCGGGATCGTCGCCCACTCGTCCGCGACCTGCTCGTTGACCTTGCGCTGGTGCCGCTCCTCGACCGAGCCGGACTTGTCGCCGCCGTCGGGCGCGGGCGTAGGCTTGTCCTGCGCCCACGCCGTCGTCGCCAGGCTCAGCGCCAGACCGATCACCATCGCCGTCTTCATCTTGTTCTCACGCTCCGAACCGTCTGGAGAAACACGATATCATCCAGCCTAAGCGGGATGCGCCGCTCGTGGCAAGCCGCGACAAGGGGCCCGTGTGGCCCCGCCGCCACACCCGTGCCGCCATCGCCCCAGGTGACGCAAATGTCATGCTGGCATGGTTGTGATACATTACATCATTGCGTACGGGCACATCCATCGACGGTGCGGGAGTTGTCATGCGCAAGGTTCTGGGGTTGGCGGTCAGCGTGTTGGCGCTTCACGCGACGGGCGCGCTCGCGCAGGTGAACACCACCGGCAACACGCCGGAGGCGCAACGTGGGGCGGACAGCGGGCAGACCCAATCCGACGCCGCGCCGAGCCGCACCGCGCCCAACGCGCCGCGTGACGTGGTGGTGACCGGGCGGCGGCTCGACCAGGCGCGCGCCTCCATCCAGCCCTCGCTCGGCGCGACCAGCTACACCATCACCAACTCGACGATCCAGTCGTTGCCGCAGGGCGACAATCAGCAGCTGAACCAGATCCTGCTTCAGCTACCCGGCGTCAGCCAGGACGGGTTCGGCCAGTTCCACGTCCGCGACGACCACAACAATCTGCAATACCGCATCAACGGCACCATCCTGCCCGAAGGTATCGCGGTGTTCGGCCAGACGCTCAGCCCCCGGCTGATCGACCGGTTCAGCCTGCTGACCGGCGCGCTGCCCGCGCAATACGGCCTGCGCACCGCGGGGATCATCGACATCACCACCAAGAGCGGCCTGTTCGACAATGGCGGCACCGCGTCCCTTTATGGCGGCAGCTTCAACACCGTCGAGCCGAGCGTCGAATATGGCGGGCACAGCGGCAACACCAACTACTTCGTGTCGGGCGATTACCGCCGCACCGATCGCGGCATCGAGGGCGTCGACGCCTCCGTGGTCCCGCTCCACGACCATTCGGACCAGTATCAGGCGTTTACCTATATCGACCATACGTTTTCCGACAACGACCGCGTCTCGTTCGTCGGCGGCTATTCCAACCAGTATTTTCAGATCCCCAACCCCAAGGGGCTTCAGCCCGACGGCACCTATGCGGTCGGCGGCCAGGCCACTTTCCTGTCGAACAACCTTAACGAGCGCCAGCTGGAGAAGACCGCGTTCGGCCAGCTCGCCTATCTCCACGATAGCGGCCCGCTCACCTATCAAGCGTCGGTGGCGCTGCGCTACTCGTCGCTCCGCTACCGCCCCGACACGCTGGGCGAGCTGTTGTTCAACGGCCAGGCGCAGCAGGCATATAAGCAGGATTTCGCGGTCTATGGCCAGTTCGACGCCGCCTACAAGCTCGGCGACGCGAACACGCTGCGCGGCGGCGTGGTGGTCTCGCGCGAGCGCGGCACCACCAATACGACCACACTGGTGTTCCCGGTCGACGCCACTGGCGCGCAGGCGGGCGAGCCGATCAGCATCGCCGACAACAGTGCCAAGACCGAATGGACGGAAAGCGTGTACCTACAGGACGAGCTCAAGCTGCTGCCGGTGCTGACGCTCAACGTCGGCGGCCGGTACGACCATTACGCGGGCTTTCGCGCGGAGAGCGGCTTTTCCCCACGCGCGAACCTCGTCTTCCAGCAAGGCGGCACGACCATTCACGGCGGCTATGCGCGGTATTTCACGCCGCCGCCGTTCGAGCTGGTCGCGACCAACTCGATCGCCAAGTTCACCGGCACCAGCGCGGCGGCGACCAACGTCAACCCCGATGGCTCGATCCCCAACACCACACCCTTTGCCGAGCGGCAGGATTATTTCGATCTCGGTTTCCAGCAGAAGGTATCGGCGTTCAGCTTCGGAGTCGACGGCTTCTATCGCCGCTCGCGCAACCTGATCGACGAAGGTCAGTTCGGCGCACCGATCATTCTGACGCCGTTCAACTATCGCAACGGGCGTATCCAGGGCGTCGAAGCCAATGCCAGCTACACCGCGCACGGGCTGCTCGCCTATGGTAATTTTTCCTACGACATCGCGCGCGGGCGCAACGTCACGTCCAACGAGTATAACTTCGACCCCGCCGACCTCGCCTTCATCCGCGGCAATTATATCTTTCTCGATCATGACCAACGCTTCACCGCGTCGGGCGGACTCGCCTATTCGTTCACCGGCGCGCTTAGCGGCTTCAAGCTCAGCGCGGACAGCTTCTACGGCTCTGGCCTCAGGACGGACGCGGTGCTGGCCGACGGTAGTGTCATCCCCAACGGCGGCAAGCTCAAGCCCTATGCGCAGGTCAACCTGTCGGCCTCGTATCGGCTCGCCGGACCGGGGATCAGCGTTCGCTTCGACGTGGTCAATGTCGGCGACCATGTGTACGAGATCCGGGATGGCGGCGGCGTCGGGGTGGGCGCGCCGCAATACGGGCCGCGGCGCGGGTTCTTCGGTGGAGTCTCGAAAAGCTTTTGATCGCGCCTTTCCGGGCGGCGGCGCGGGAGAGCGCGTCGTCGCCCGGGTGATTGCTGGTGGCGGGGCTTTGGCGTAAGCCGCGCGCGACATGGCCACCTCCCCGCATCAACACCATGAGCCGCACGGCGACGCGCTGCCGCGCGCGGCGCAGGCGACGCTGGAGCAATCGGGCGAACAATGGACGCCGATGCGCGCGGGCGTGTTCCGCGTGCTGGCCGAGGCCGAACAGCCTCTCTCCGCCTATGACATCGCCGAGGCGATCGGCCGCGCGGAGGACCGGCGGGTCGCGGCGAACAGCGTGTACCGCATCCTCGACCTGTTCGTCGGTGCCAACCTCGCGCATCGGGTCGAAAGCGAGAACGCGTATATCGTCAACGCGCATCCGGAATGCCTGCACGATTGCATTTTCCTGATCTGCGACCGTTGCCACCGGACCGCGCATCTCGACGACGATCGCGTGACGCGCGGGGTGCGGCGCGCGGCGGAGGCGGCGGGCTTTTCCCCCGCGCGGCCCGTGGTCGAGGTGCGCGGGCTGTGCGCCAGCTGTGATGGGGCGGGCTGAACCGGGCGTCAGTCGGCGTGCAATAGCTCGACCGTGAGGTGCGATACCGACGGTAGCTGGCCCAGCCGCTCGCGGTAGAAGCGCGCGTCGCAGGCCCCCGTCGCAACGATCGATACGATCGCGCCGAGGTGCCCGGGGCCCAGCCGCCACAGGTGCAGGTCCGCGACCCGGTCGCCTTGCGCCTCCACCTCGCGGCGCACTCGCTCGGCGAGCGCGACATCGGGCGTCATGTCGAGCAGGATCGCACCCGTGTCGCGCATCAGCCCCCAGCTCCATGTCGCGATCACCACCGATCCGACCAGCCCCGCGACCGGGTCCATCCACAACCACCCGAACGCGCGCGCGAGGATCAGCCCCGCGATCACCACCACCGACACCGCCGCGTCCGCCAGCACATGCACCAGCGCCGCGCGCATGTTGTTGTCGCGGTGATGGACGTGGTCATGGTGCGCGTGGTCGTGGTCGTGGTCGTGGTCGTGATGGTCGTGATGGTCGTGCCCGTGTCCGTGGTCATGCCCGTGGTGGTGACCGCCGCCGAGCAGCCACGCGCTGACCGCGTTGACGCCCAGCCCCAGCACCGCGATCGGGATCGCCTCGGCAAAGCGGATCGGCTCCGGCGCGAACAGCCGCGTGACCGACTCGTATCCGATCAGCAGCGCCACCGTCGCCAGCACGATCGCGCTGGTGAACCCCGCCAGGTCGCCGAGCTTGCCCGTCCCGAAGCTGAACCGCGGGTCGCGCGCGTGGCGGCTCGCATAGCGGTATGCCAGCGCCGTCAGCAGCATCGCGCCCGCATGGGTCGACATGTGCAAGCCGTCGGCGACGAGCGCGATCGAGCCGAACAGGTAGCCGCCGACGATCTCCACCACCATCATCGCGGAGCACACCGCGATCACCAGCCAGGTGCGGCGCTCGTTCTGTCCATGCCCCTCGCCCAGAAAGACGTGGTCGTGCGCGCGCGCGTCGGGGGACAGGGGCATGGTTCGGTTCCCTTCGGCATGGGGGCGGGCGGGTGACGAAATAGGTCTTGGCGTAACAATGTCTCATCTGCAAGGAGCCGCGACGTGCGCGCGCCCCTCTCCTCCGCCTGCCGCTGGCAACGGCTGCTGCCGATCTTCGCCGCGGCGCTCGCCTGCCCGGTCCGGGCCGAGCCGGTCGCGATCACGTTCGATGACCTGCCCGTGGTCAACGCGCCGACGTCGAGCCCCGACGCGCGCGCGATCACCGAACGGCTGCTCGCCGGACTGCGCCGCGCGCATGTCCCGGCGACGGGGTTCGTCAATGAAGTCAAGCTCGCCGGGGCCGATCGGGACGCCGGAATGGCGCTGCTGAGCGACTGGCTGCGCGCGGGCATGGACCTCGGCAACCACGGGTATTCGCACCTGAGCTTCACCGTGACGCCGCTCCCCGCCTACATCGCCGACGCGGCGGCGGGGGACGCGGTGACAAAAGGGTTGCTCGCCGCGAGGGGGCGGCGCGAGCGTTGGTGGCGATACCCGTATAACGAGACCGGGCCGACGGCGGCGGCGAAGCAGGGGTTCGCGGACTGGCTCCGCTCGGCGAGGTACGAAGTCGCGCCGGTGACGATGGAGACGGGCGATTACCTGTTCGCCGCCGCCTATGACGCGGCGCTCGCGCGCGGGGACGCGGGCACGGCGGCGCGGGTGCGCGCAGTGTATCTCGATCATAGCCGCCGCATGGTCGCCTGGTCTCGCGCGGCGGCGCTGGGGCTGCTCGGGCGGGACCCTGCGTTCGTGCTGCTGCTCCACGCCAGCCGCCTCAACGCCGATGTCATCGACCAGCTCACCGCGATGCTGCGGGACGAGGGGCTGACGTTCGTCACGCTCGACCGGGCGACGCGGGACCCGGCCTATCGCATCGCCGACCCCTATGTCGGACCGGACGGGGTCACCTGGCTGACCCGATGGTCGCTCGCGCTGCACCGCGACCTGCCCTGGTCCACGCTGCCCCCGCTCCCGCCCGAGGTCGCGCCGACGCCGGTCGCGGCACCCTGATTGACTTGTCGGCCATGGCCAACGGTGCCAGTCTCGTGAAATGGCCGCGCTCTACGATACAATCGGCACCAACTATGCCGAACTCCGCCGGCCCGACCCGCGCATCGCGGCGGCGATCGGAACGGCGCTCGGGCCAGCGGATACGGTGCTGAACGTCGGTGCGGGGACCGGGGCGTATGAGCCCGCCGGACGACGCGTTACGGCGGTGGAGCCCTCCGCCGAGATGATCGGCAAGCGCGCGCCATCGGCGGCGACGGTGGTACAGGTCGGGGCCGAGGACCTGCCCTTTGGCGACGGTGTGTTCGACGCGGCGATGGCGATCCTCACCGTTCACCACTGGCCGGACAAGACGGCGGGACTGCGCGAGGTGCGGCGGGTGACGCGCGGCAGGATCGTGCTGCTCACCTTCGACCCGTCCTGCCGGCCCTGGCTGACCGACTATCTTCCCGCGCTGGCCGCGCTCGACGACGCGCGCTTTCCGGCGATGACCGATTACGCGCGGTGGCTGGGCCCGGTCGAGGTCCGCCCATTGCCGATCCCGCAAGATTGCAGCGACGGCTTCCTCTACGCCTATTGGCGCAGGCCGGAGGCGTATTTCGACCCGCGCATCCGGTCCGGCATGTCATCTTTCTGGGCGATCGGCGACATCGAGCCCGGGCTGGGCGAGCTCCGGCGCGATCTCGACACGGGCGAATGGGAGCGTCGCCATGCCGACCTGCTCGCTCTCGATGCCTATGACGCGGGCTACCGGATCGTGATCGCGGGCTGAGCCCGCTACCGCGCGATGCCGCCCGCGGCGAGCACCGCCAGCGTCACCAGCTCGCTCGCGGTGCTGGTCATGGCGGCGATCTGCACCGGCTTTTCCATGCCCACCAGCATCGGGCCGATCACGCTCTCCCCGCCCAGCTCGCGCAAGAGCTTGGCGGAGATGTGCGCGCTTTGGAGACCGGGCATGATGAGGACGTTGGCGGGGCCGGACAGCCGCGCGAAGGGGTAGTTGGCGCGCTGTTTCTCGTTGAGCGCGACGTCCGGCGTCATCTCGCCCTCATATTCGAACGCGACATCGCGCCCGTCGAGCACGCGCACCGCCTCGCGGATGTTGTCGAGGAACACGCCCTTGGGGTTGCCGAAGGTGGAATAGCTGAGGAACGCGACGCGCGGCTCATGCCCCATGCGGCGCGCGACGGCGGCGGTCTGTTCGGCGAAATCGGCGAGTTGCTCGGGGCTGGGGCGCTCGTTGACGGCGGTGTCGGCGATGAAGGTGGTGTGCGACTGGCCGACGACGACGTGGATGCCGAACGGGGTGCGCCCCGCCTCCGCGTCGATCACGCGCCGGAGCTCGCGCATCGACATGGCATAGGGCCGCGTCACGCCGGTGATCATCGCGTCCGCTTCGCCCAGCTGAAGCATCGCCGCGCCGAAGATGTTGCGGTCCTGGTTGACCATCCGCTCGCACTCGCGGCGCAGATAGCCGCGCCGTTGCAGCCGCTGGTAGAGGAAATCGACCATGCGCGGGACCAGCGGCGACACGCGGCTGTTATGGACCTCATACTCGCTCGGATCGTCGACGCCGAGGTCGCGCAGCCGGTCGTACACCTCATCGCGCCCGACCAGCACGGGGGTGCCGTAGCCGCCCTCCTTGAACGCGATCGCGGCGCGCAGCACCACCTCCTCCTCGCCTTCCGCGAACAACACCCGCTTGGGCCGGGCGCGCGCGCCTTCATAGGCGAGCGTCAGCACGGAGGTGGTGGGGTTGAGGCGGGCGCGGAGCGACTGGCGGTACGCGTCCATGTCGATGATCGGCTTGGTCGCTACCCCTGAGTCCATCGCCGCGCGCGCGACCGCGACGGGAACGACCTCCATCAGCCGCGGGTCGAACGGCGCGGGGATGATGTAGTCGGGGCCGAAATGATGCGACACGCCGTACGCCGCCGCTACCTCCTCGGGCACCTGCTGGCGGGCGAGCGCAGCGAGCGCCTGCGCCGCGGCGATCTTCATCGCGTCGTTGATCCCCGTCGCGCGCACGTCGAGCGCGCCGCGGAAGATGAACGGGAAGCCGAGCACGTTGTTGACCTGGTTCGGGTAGTCCGAGCGACCCGTGGCGACGATCGCGTCGGGACGCGCCGCCTTGGCCTCCGGGGGCGTGATCTCCGGGTCGGGGTTGGCCATCGCGAAGATGATCGGCCTGGGCGCCATGTCGCGGACCATGTCGCCCGTCACCGCGCCCGCCGCGGACAGGCCCATGAACACGTCCGCGCCGTCGAGCGCCTCGGTCAACGTCCGCCGGTCGGTATCGACCGCGTGCGCGGACTGCCACTGGTTGACGCCCTCGCGCCCCTGCCAGATCACGCCCTTCCTGTCGCACATCAGCAGGTGGTCGTGCGGCAGCCCCATCGCCTTGATGAGCGACGCGCAGGCGATCGCCGCCGCGCCTGCGCCGTTCATCACCAGCCGCGTGTGCCTGATGTCGCGCCCGGTGAGGTACAGCGCGTTGATGAGCCCGGCGGCGGCGATGATCGCGGTGCCGTGCTGGTCGTCGTGGAAGACGGGAATGTTCATCCGGTCGCGCAGCGTCTGCTCGATGATGAAGCATTCGGGGGACTTGATGTCCTCGAGGTTGATGCCGCCGAAGCTCGGCTCCATCAGCTCGACCGCGTCGATGAAGCGGTTCACGTCCTCCGTCTTGAGCTCGATATCGATCGAATCGACATCGGCGAAGCGCTTGAACAGCACCGCCTTGCCTTCCATCACCGGCTTGGACGCGAGCGCGCCGAGATTGCCGAGCCCGAGGATCGCGGTGCCGTTGGAGATGACCGCGACGAGATTGCCCTTGGCGGTATAGTCGTACGCGGTCGCCGGGTCCTCGGCGATCGCGCGCACGGGCACCGCGACGCCGGGGGAGTAGGCGAGCGCGAGGTCGCGCTGCGTCGCCATCGGCTTGCTGGCGATGATCTCGATCTTGCCCGGCCGCCCCTCCGAATGGAACAGCAGCGCCTCGCGTTCGGAGAACTGGACGTTGGATTCGTCGGCCATGTTGCTGTGTCCCTTGCCATCTGCTCCTTGGGCGATGCGGCGCGGGGCGGCAAGCTATGCGTGTGCCGGCACCTTCACCGGCAGCGGGCGTCCGTTCAGCGTCGTGCGCCCCTCGAAATAGGCCTGCGCGCTGTTACCCAGGTCGATCGACGCGCCCGTGATCCGGCAATCGCGATAGGTGCCCGAGATCACCGCATAGGCCTTGGGCGCGTTCACCAGCACGCAGCGGTCGAACACCACGCGCGGGGACGCGACGCCCGGTAGGCGCGTGCGGGTGAACAGGAAGCGGCAGCCGCTGAACATCACCCCGCCCGAGGACACGTTAATGTTGCTCGTATCCGTGTTGACGGTCCGGTCGAGCGAGCCCTGGCGCGGATCGTCGGTGAACAGGCAGCCGGTGAACAGCGGCAACCGCTTGTCGCGGATGTTGGGCTGAAGCACGATCAGCGGCCCGCCGAAGGTGCAGGCGGTGAAGGTGAAGTGCGGGCGCGAGAGATAGACCGGGTTCGACTCGTGATCGGCACCCGACCAGAACAGGCAGTGGTCGAAAGACGCGCCCCACACGTCGCCGCTGTCCGACGCCATCCCCTGATAGCGATTATGGCGGAACCGGCAGCGCACGAAGCGCGGTGCGACGATCGGATCGCCCGCGATCTCCGCCTCCAGGTCGAACCCGCCCGCGGGGGCGCTGAATTGCTGGCCCTTGGCCGCATGGTCGAAATCGCAATCGGTTGCGACGAAGTTCGCGCCCGAGCGCAGATTGCCGTTCAACCGGCAATTATGGTGGAAGCGCGACTTGCTGACGGTGAAGCTCTCGCGCGAGCCGCACTGCAGCCCGTCGAGCCCGTGGTGGTGGCTCTCCACCCGGTCGATCGCGACATGCGCGCAGCCTTCAATCAGCATCCCGCTCCCCGGCAATTGCCAACCGGTATCGCCGCGCTGCCCGCCCCAGACAAAGCGGTCGCAATTGCCGTCGAGTTCCAGATTTTCGACCCGCACCGCGCCGGCGATGTCGTGAAGATTGATCATCGCGTCGTAGGGATAGGCGATGTCGCTGCCGGTATAGGGCATCTTGTGCTCGTTCGCACGGCCTGTGGCAGGGTCGAACGTGCCGTAGCGCAACCCGTCGGCGGCGCGCAGCCGCGCGCCGTTGCCGCGGATGGTGACGCCGCCCGCCAGCTCGCGCAGGAAGATGATCCGCGACGGCAGGTAGGACAGCACCTCCGCGACGATGTCGCCGCGCGTCGCGCGTCCGGCGAGAAAGCGCTGGCGACCGACGATGTAGGTCCTGCGCGCGGCCAGCTCGATCACCCCGCCACCCGCCGCCTGCACCGCCGCGCTCATGGCGACGAACGCGTCGGTGTCGTTGGTTGCCCCGTCCCCGCGCGCGCCATAGGTTTCTGGGCGGAACACCGGACCGGAGGGCGCCGGTGCCTGGGCGCGCGCCCATCCGCTCCCGCCAAGCCGGGCCAGCGCCGACCCGGCGGCGACCAGCTTCAGCAGCGAGCGTCGCCGACACCTCATCGTGTCGCGTCTCACGCCATCACCCCTTTCGCTGCGTCGAACCCGCGACGCGACGCCTCGATCCGGTCCAGATTCGCCTCCGCCCATGTCCATACGCCGCAGAACGCCTCGCTGAGGCTGAAGCCCAGATCGGTCAGCCGGTGCTCGACCTGCGCCCAATCACCGAATGCGGGTCGCCACCAGCCCCATCTCGGCGATCTCGGTCGGCAGCAGCGCGCGGCCATGGCCTGCGACCGTCCCGACCTCCACGCCCGAAACGCGGCCCATCGTCCCGAGCCGATAACCATGCTCCGCGAACACCGTGC
>CALMGC010000178.1 GCA_937863505.1 uncultured Sphingomonadales bacterium
CGCGCGACCCGGACGCGCTGGAGCGGGTGGAGCAGGCGATCTTCGACGCGGGCGGTTCGGCGACGATCGCGCCGCTCGATCTGACGCAGCCCGACAGCATCGCCCGGCTGGCGGCGGCGGTGGGGGAGCGGTGGCGCGCGCTCGACATCATGGTGCTCAATGCCGCGCGGCTGGGCGGGCTCTCGGCGGTCCCGGCGATCGACCCCAAGGAAATGGCGGCGGTGCTGACGCTCAACGTCAGCGCGCAGGCCGCGTTGCTCGCCGCGTTCGATGGGCTGCTCCGCCGCTCCGACGATGCGCGGGTGATCGGGGTGACGTCGAGTGTGGCGAGGAAGCCGCGCGCCTTCTGGGGGCTGTACGGGGCGTCGAAGGCGGCGTTCGAGACATTGCTTGGAGCGTATGGCGACGAAACGGAGAGGCTCGGCCGGGTGCGGGTGGCGATCGTCGACCCGGGCGCGACGCGCACGCGGATGCGCGCGGACGCGTTCCCGGGCGAGGACCCGGAGAGCGTCAAGGAGCCGAGCGTGGTCGGCGAGCGCATCGCGGCACTGGTGGCGGAGCCGTTCGCGACGGGCTGGTTCGAGCGGGTCAACGCCTGACCAGCGTCACCTGCATCACGTCGATGCCGCCGCCACGAAACCCGCCCTCGCAATACATCAGATAATAGCGCCACAACCGCACGAAGCGCGCGTCGAACTGCGCGGGCAGTCGCTCCTCCGCCACCGCGACAGTAAACCGAACCCGCCAGCGCCGCAGCGTTTCGGCATAGTCGAGCCCGAACCGGTGCTCGTCCCGCCACTCCAGCCCCGCCGCCTCCGCGACCGCGCGGAACCGCTCGGCGGAGACCAGCATCCCGCCGGGGAACACATAGCGCTGGATGAAATCGACGTTGCGGCGGTAGCGGTCGAACACGCCTTCCTCGATGGTGATGAACTGAAGCGCCGCACGCCCGCCCGGCTTCAACACGCGCGCGATCGTCTGGAGGTAGGCGGGCCAATATTCCTCGCCCACCGCCTCCACCATCTCGGTGCTGGCGACCGCGTCGTACTGCCCTTCGACGTCGCGGTAATCGGTCAGCGTCACCTCGACGCCCTCCAGCCCCGCGCGGGCGACGCGCTCGCGCACCGCGCGTTGTTGCTCCACCGACAATGTGATGCCGTGCACCCGCACCCCGGCCCGCGCCGCCGCCTCGACAAACGAGCCCCAGCCGCAGCCGATTTCCAGCACGCGATCGCCCGGCCCCGCCCCGGTCCGCTCCAGCACCGCTCCCAGCTTGTGCGCCTGCGCCGCCTCCAGCGTCTCGTCCGACCTAGCGAAGATCGCGCTCGAATAGGTCAGCGTGTCGTCGAGCCACGCGCGGTAGAAATCGTTGCCGAGGTCGTAATGCGCCGCGATGTTGCGCCGCGCGCCGGGGCGATGGTTGCGGCGGAGCAGGTGACCGACCCGCGCCGCCAGTCGCGCGACCCCGCCCGCGCGCGCGACATCGCCCAGCGAGCGCGCGTTGCGCATGAACAGGTCGAACAGCGGCACCGGATCGGGGCTCGACCAGTCGCCCGCCTCCCAACCCTCATACCAGCCGACCGATCCCTGCGTCACCAGTCGCACCAGCGCGCGCCAGCGGTGGAGCGTGACGATCGCGACCGGTCCCGGCGCTCGCCCGCCGAGCAGCCGCGCGGTACCGTCGGGCAACGCCGCCTCGATCGCGCCCGCCGTCAGCCCGGCGTCGATCCGGTCGAGCAGGCGATGGAACGGCGCGGCCAGCGCGCGCCGCCGCCACGGGGTCGCGCGGTCGCCGACATTGTCGATCTTCATGCGTGGCGCCGACCGCACCCGAAGGTGACAAAGGTGACGACACGGGCACGCGGGACGTCGCCCGACCGTGTCGACGTCGCGATGAACTGGAAACGGTACGGGCGAGCGATGCTGGACACGGTTGCCTGCCTAACCCCGAACGCCCGCTGTAGGAAAGCCGTTCGTCCGAACCGCTCAGTAGAGCGCCCGCACCGCCGCCAGCGCTCGCTCGCGCCCTTCGCGATGACCGATGATCTTGGCGGGGTAGCTCGCCGGTCGGACGCCGTGCGCGTCGGGGTCATGGATCGCCGGGTCGGGCACGTCGGCCAGCTCGGGCACCCAGCGGCGGATATAGTCGCCCGCGCCGAACTTCTCCGACTGGGTCAACGGAGCCATGATGCGGCTGAACGCATTGGGGTCGGTCCCCGTCCCCGCGATCCACTGCCAGTTGACCGAGTTGTTGCCGTAATCCGCGTCGACCAGCGTGTCCCAAAACCAGTCCCACCCGCGCCGCCAGTCGATCAGCAGGTGCTTCACCAGAAACGAGGAGGTGATCATCCGCACGCGGTTGTGCATCCAGCCGGTCGTCCAGAGCTGGCGCATCCCGGCATCGACGATGGGATAGCCGGTATGCCCCTTGCTCCACGCTCGGAAGTCCGCATCGGCCTCCGCGCCGATGCGCCAGGCAAGCCGGTCGAACCGCTCCTTACCGTGCCGCTCCGCATAGTCGGGCAGCGCGGTGCCCAGCGCCTGCGTGAAGTCGCGCCACGCGACCTCCTTGCGGAACTTGTCGGCGGCGGCATGTCCCTCGACCGCATGCCACACCTGCGACGCGCTGATCTCGCCGAAGTGGAGGTGCGGCGACAGGCGCGACGTGCCCTCCTCGGCGGGGAGGTTGCGCTGTTCCTCGTACAGGTCGACCCGGTCCGCGAACGCGCGCACCTTGAGCGCCGCTTCCGTCTCGCCGACGATCCAGTCGAAGCCGGTCGCCCAGTTGGGCCGGGTCGGGAGCAGCGCCCAGTCGGCGAGTTGGTCCGACGCGGGCCAACTGTCGGGCGCGGCGATCCGCTCGGACGCGGGCACGACGGGGGGCGGCGGCAGCTTGGCCTGCAACGCGCGCCAGAACGGCGTGTAGATCTTGAACGGCTCGCCCGCGCCGTTCACCACCTCGCGCAACGGGGCGAGCGTGTTGCCGTCGTGGACCCGCAGCCGGTCGCCGAGCGCGCGCTCCACCTCCACCCACCACGGCTCATAGTGGCGGAGCGCATGGACGTGCGACGCCCCTGTCTCCTCCAGCAACCGCCCGAGCACCTCCGCCGCCCGCCCGCGCCGCAAGATCAGCCGCGAGCCCACCGCCTCCAAATCGCGCGCGAGGCTGGCCAGCGAATGGTGTAGCCACCACCGTTGCGCCCCGCCGATCCGATAACGCGCCGGCGGGGTGTCGTCGTCGAGCACATAGACCGGGATCACCGGCCCTTGCGCGAGTGCCGCGGCGAGCGCGGGCTGATCGGACAGGCGGAGGTCCTGGCGAAACCAGAGAAGGGTGGGCGAAGTCACCAAAGTGCTACGCCCGCCCGACCCGGACGGTTCCGCAACTCAGATTACATGCGGCTGCTTGTCCACCTGCCATGTCTGCCCTTGGCTCAGCAGCTTCTGCAACTCGGGGCGTTTGCCGAGGCTCGCCTGCCGGTTCTGCTCGACCACCGCGCTCTCGAAGGTCGGCGCGGGATCATCGAACAGGACGCCGAGCGCCATCGGGAACGCGCCGAAGGGCATTTCGACGAGCAGATGCGCGACCGTGCGGTTGCGCACGTCGTGGACCAGCACGCCCGCCGCCTGCCAGTCACCATCGACGACATCGACCACCTTTAGCACCAGCCGCTCGGTGTCGAGCGCCAGCCCCTGCGCGCCGCCGGCGAACAGCAGCGGCTTACCCTGCTCGCACCACAACTGCGCGCCCGCCGCGTTGGCGCGCTCGGTGAAGGGCGCGAACACGTCGTCGTTATAGACGATGCAGTTCTGGAAAATCTCGACGAAGCCGGTGCCTTTGTGCGCGTGCGCCGCCTTGAGCACCTCGGGCAGGCGCTTGTGGACGTCGATTCCGCGCGCCACGAACCGCGCACCCGCGCCGAGCGCGAACGCGCACGGATTAGCGGGCCGGTCGACCGAACCAAGCGGGGTCGAGGGCGTGCGCGTGCCGATCCGTGAGGTGGGCGAATATTGCCCCTTGGTCAGCCCATAAATCTCGTTGTTGAACAACAGCACCTGGCAATCGAGATTGCGGCGGAGGAGGTGCATCGTGTGATTGCCGCCGATGCTCAGCGCGTCGCCGTCGCCGGTGATGATCCACACGTCGAGCTCGGGATTGGCGAGCTTCACCCCGGTCGCCACCGCGGGCGCGCGGCCGTGGATGGTGTGGAAACCATAGGTTTCCATGTAATAGGGGAAGCGGCTCGAACAGCCGATCCCCGACACGAACACCGTGTTCTCCGGCCGCCCGCCGATCTCGGGCATGGTGCGCTGCACCGCCTTGAGGATCGCATAGTCGCCGCAACCCGGACACCAGCGCACTTCCTGGTCGGTCTCCCAATCCTTGGGCTTGGAGACGAAGGGGGTCATGTCGTTCATGGTCTGGTCTCTGATTACGCCGACTGCGGCGAGAGGTGGTCGGCGTGGAGGGTGCCGTCGTCGTGGCCCGCCACCGGGTCGGGCAGCTGCGTCGCGTCGGCGGACAGTTCCTCCACTACGCGGCCCTCGCCGAAGTACGCGCCGATCGCCGCCTCGATCTCGGCGATGCGGAAGGGCTGGCCGGACACCTTGTTCAGCGGCTTCGCGTCGACGAGGAACTGGTCGCGCAGGACGGTCTTGAGCTGGCCGGTGTTCATTTCGGGTACGACGATATGCTCGAAACCCTTGAGCAGCGGGCCGAGATTGGCGGGCATCGGCCAGATGTGGCGGATGTGGATATGGCTGACGTCCAACCCGCGCCGCCGCGCGCGGCGCACCGCCTGGTGGATCGGGCCGAAGGTGGAGCCCCAGCCGACGATCGCCAGCTTGCCGCTCGTCTCGCCCAGCTCGACCTGCTGGTCCGGCACATCGACGCCCGCCACCTTGTCGCGGCGGACGTCGGTCATCTCCTGATGGTTGGCGGGCGAATAGTCGATATTGCCCGTGCCCGCTTTCTTCTCGATCCCGCCGATGCGGTGGAGCAGCCCGGGCGTCCCCGGCTTCACCCAAGGTCGCGCGAGCTTGTCGTCGCGCGCATAGGGGCGGAAACCCGCCTCGGGGACCTCGGTCAGGAACTCGGTCGGGAACGGCTCATACCCGCTCATATCGGGCACGCGCCACGGCTCGGCGGCGTTGGCGATGTAGCCGTCGGTGAGCAGCATCACCGGCGTCATGTAGCGCACCGCGATCCGCACCGCCTCGATCGCGACGTCGAAACAGTCCGCCGCCGAGCGCGCCGCGAGCACGGGCATCGGCGCGTCGCCGTTGCGGCCATATACCGCCTGGTACAGGTCCGACTGCTCGGTCTTGGTCGGCAGTCCGGTGGAGGGTCCGCCCCGCTGGGAGTTGACGATCACCAGCGGCAGCTCGGTCATGATCGCCAGCCCCATTGCCTCGCCCTTGAGCGCGATGCCCGGGCCGGAGGAGGAGGTGACGCCAAGCTGTCCCGCATAGCTGGCACCGATCGCGGAGCAGATCGCAGCGATCTCGTCCTCCGCCTGGAAGGTGGTAACGCCGAACTCCTTCAACCGCGCGAGGTGGTGCAGGATCGCGCTCGCGGGGGTGATCGGGTACCCGCCGAAGAACATCGGCAACCCCGCGAGTTGCGCCCCCGCCACCAGCCCCAGGCTGATCGCCTCCGCCCCTGTCACCGTGCGGTACAGCCCCTCCGGCACCGGCGCGGCGGCGATGTGGTGCTGCTTCATCGGCCCGGCCAGCTCCGCCGTCTCGCCATAGGCGTGGCCAGCGTTGAGCGCGGCAATGTTCGCTTCCGCGAGCACGGGCGCCTTGGCGAACTTCGCCTTGAACCAATCGACGATCGGCTGGCGGTCGCGGTCGAACATCCACAGCGTCAGCCCCAGCGTCCACATGTTCTTGCAGCGCAGCGCTTCCTTGTTGCCGAGCCCGAACGGCTT
>CALMGC010000179.1 GCA_937863505.1 uncultured Sphingomonadales bacterium
GATGCGGGGCGGGACGGGGGCGAACGGCTGGAACCGGGGCGCGTCGTCGGTCAGCGCCCACAGTAACGCCGCCGCGCGCCGCTGGCCGGGGTGGGGCCGCGCCTCCGCGCTGAGCGGATGCCACGCCGCGCGATGCCCGCCCAGCACCTCGGCATAGGCGACGGTCAGCAGCGCGCTCGCCCGCAACAGCCGCCGCCCGCGCACGCCGTTCAGCGCCGCGATCCCCGCCATCGCCGAGGTGCCGTTGACGAGCGCGAGCCCCTCCTTGTGCCCGAGCGTGATCGGCAGGAGCCCCGCCGCCGCCAGCACGTCGCCAGCGGGCGCAGCGCGACCGTCGCGCCAGAACGCGCCCTCGCCCATGAACGCCAGCGCCATGTGCGATAGCGGGGTGAGGTCGCCGCTCGCGCCCACCGTGCCCTTCTCGGGCATGATCGGCGCGAGCCCGCGATTGAGCGCCGCGCACAGCCAGTCGAGCAGCTCGGGCCGCATCGCCGACAACCCGCGCGCCAGCGTCAGCAGCCGCGCGAGCATCACCGCGCGCGCCTCGGCGGGCGGGAGCGGCGCGCCGACGCCGCTGGCGAGGTGGTAGACGAGCTTGCGCTGGAGCTGCTCGCCCTGCGCCGGATCGACCTGCCGGTCCGCGAGCGGGCCATAGCCGGTGGTGACGCCATAGATCGCGCGCCGGTCGGCGACCAGCCGGTCGAGCATCGCCTCCGACGCCCGCGCCCGCTCGCGCGCGCCCGGGTGCAGCATCACCGACGCCCGCCCGCGCGCGACCGCTTCCACCTCGACCAGCGTCGGCGCGCGGCTCGCATCGCCGACCACCACGCATCGTTCCGCCGTCGTCATCCGCATCGTGCCTGCATGGCCGCGAAAGGTTAACGGCCTGCTAGCCACGTTGATCGCGGACGGGAACGGACGATCAGCCCAGCCCGATGATGCTCACCTGCCGCCCGTTGTCGCCCTCGCCACGGTGGGTCGCGCGGCGGTAGCTGAAGAAGCGCGCCTCGTCGGCGTAAGTGTCGTGCGCGGTGATCTCGACGCGGGCGACCCCGGCGGCGGCGAGGCGGCCGGCGACATAGCCGGCGAGGTCGAAGCGCGGATGGCCGGGGCGCGCTTCGACGAAGAAGCGCTCGTTCGCCGGGTCGTGCTCGCAGAAGCGGCGCGCGAAGGCGTCGTCGACCTCATAGCTCGCCTGCGCGATGCACGGGCCGACCGCCGCGACGATGCGCGCGCGCGACGCGCCGAGCGCTTCCATCGCCGCCAGCGTCGCATCGGTGACGCCCGCGAGCGCGCCCTTCCACCCCGCATGGGCCGCGCCGACCACGCCCGCCGCGTGGTCCGCGAACAGCACGGGCGCGCAGTCGGCGGAGAGGATGCCCAGCGCGAGGCCGGGGCGATCGGTGACCACCGCATCCGCGCGCGGGCGCTCGGTCCAGGGCTCGACCACCGTCGCGACCTCGGCCCCGTGAACCTGATAGGGCGAAAGCAGGACCGCGCCGGGCAATACGGCCTCGACCGCGCGGCGGCGGTTGATCGCCACGGCGGCGGGGTCGTCGTCCGAGCCCGGGCCGGTATTGAGCGAGGCGTACGCGCCCGTCGACACGCCCCCGACCCGGCACAGAAAGCCGTGCGGGCCTTGGCCAAGCGCGGCGGCGCGGATCACCTCGACGCTCATAGTGCCAGCCGCATCAGCCGATCCTCGTCCACATGGCTTCCCACAAGGAACTGGTACGCGCCGATATCGGCAAACCCATAGCGCGCGTAGAAGCGCTTGGCGCGGTGGTTGTCGATGAACACCGACAGGAACAGCTCGCCCGCGCCGCGCCCCCGCGCGGTGGCGAGCACCCACGCCATCAGCGCCTGCGCGACGCCGGTCCCCTTTCCCTGCTCGGCAAGGTAGAGCTGGTTGAGCTCGGCCGCAGGGCCCTGCGGCGACACGGGCAGGGTGATCGGGCCGAGCTTGGCATAACCGACGAGCTCGCCGTCGCGCTCGGCGAGGCGGAAGGCTATGCTGGGGGTAGCGAGCTCCGCGCGCCACGCCTCGGGCGTGCAGCGGGCGAAGAAGGCGGCGAGGTCGTGGGCTGCGTAGAGGTGGCCGAAGGTGTCGGCGAAGCTCCGGCGGAACAGCTGGTCGATCGCGTCGGCATCGGCGGGCGTGGCGTCGCGGTATTCGGTCACGCGAACCCCGCCGGGGCGGGCCAGCCGGGGGCGGTGAACGCCATCGCGCGGAACAGCGTGCCCATGTCCTCCACCAGCCGATCGCGGTCGGCGCGGACCTGCTCCGCGCGGTCAGGCGATGCGACGGCGAGCGCGGCGGCGCGCGCGTCGATGCCGAGCGCTCTGAGGAACGCACCTTGGCCGACCGGGCCGGAGATGCTCACGCTTTCCGCCCGCGCGGCCTCCGCCAGCGTGGCGAAATCCACATGCGCGGTGAGGTCGCGTGTCCCCGGTTCCTCGAACGGGTTGGCATAGGCGTGCGTGCGCACCGCTTGAAGCGTGTCGCCGATCGCGGGGCCTTCGTACCCGTAATCGACGATCAGCGCCGCGCCGCCCTGCGCCGCGATGCGGGCTGCGAGCGCGCGGGCGATGCCGACGCTGGCGGGGCTGGTCTCGATGACCGAGCCGTCGGGGGCGGCGCGCAAGGGGGCGGGGATGATCGCGTCGGGGACTTGGGTTCCTGCGATGGGGAGGAACAACGTGTCCTGGCAGGCGACGAGCCGCTCGCGCCAGCCCCCCCCGCCCCGGACCAGCTGACGAATCGGCAGCGCGTCGAAGAACTCGTTGGCGACGACGATCAGCGGTCGATCGGCCGGGAGCGTGTCGACCGCGTCGTGCCACGTCGCTTCCGACACGCGCTCCGCCTGCGCGGCGCGCAAGGTCGGGCTGGTCTCGACGAAATGGACCGGCGGCATAAGCCCCGCCTTCGCCATCGCCCGACGCGCGTCGGCGGCGAGCGTCCCGCGCCCGGGGCCGAGCTCGACCCATGCCATTTCGGGCGAACCAGCGCGCCGCGCGACGTCCGTGCACCACAGGCCGATCAGCTCGCCGAACATCTGGCTGATCTCGGGGGCGGTGGTGAAGTCCCCGCCCGCGCCGAGCGGATCGCGCGTGGCGTAGTAGTGCGCATTGGCGGCAGCCATGTACTGCGATACCGGGATCGGCCCGGCCAGCGTGATCGCGCGCGCGAGCCGGTCGGGGAGGGGGGGCTCTCCCCTCCCGCTCGCGGGAGGAGTTGGGGGTGGGCTGGTCGTGTGGTCGCGTAGGTTAGACATGCCCACCCCTAGCCCTCCCGCAAGCGGGAGGAACTCACGCCACGCTCGCCGTGCCCGCGATCGACTCCACCCGCCGCCGCCGTCCGGGCGCGGTGGCGATGAGGTACGCGCCGCCCGCGATCATTGGCACACACAGCCATTGCCCCATGTGCAGGTGGGTCGCGGCAGCAAACGCGCGCAGCTGCTCGTCCGGCTCGCGGAAGAACTCGACGGCGAACCGCGCGATGCCATAGCCGAACAGGAACAGTCCCACGAGCCGCCCCGGCTGATAACGCGCGTTCGTCCGCCAGAACGCCCACCACAGCAGCGCGAACAGGACCAGGCCCTCCAGCCCCGCCTCGTAGAGCTGGCTTGGGTGCCGCGCGGGGTCGATCTGGCCGAGCGCCACCGTGCCCGGAAACACGATCGCCCAGGGCACGTCGCTCGGGCGACCCCACAGCTCGCCGTTGACGAAGTTCGCGAGCCGCCCGAAGAACAGCCCGAACGGGACGCAGCACGCGACGTAATCATGGACGCGGAGCCAATCGAGCCCCTGCCGCCGCGCGAACAGCATCAGCCCCAGTGACGTGCCGATCACGCCGCCGTGGAAACTCATGCCGCCGTCCCACAGCTTGAGCATCTCGAGCGGGTGCTCCCACATCCCCGCGCCGTAGAACAGGATATAGCCGATCCGCCCGCCGAGGATGATGCCGAGCGTCGCGTAGAAGACGAGGTCGTCCGCGTGCCGCCGCGCCATCGGCGCGCCCGGCTCCTTGAGCAGGCGCAGCAGATAGAACCAGCCCGCGACGATCCCGGCGATATAGGCGAGGCTGTACCAGCGCAGCGCGAACCGCCCCCAGCTGAAGATCTCCGGGTGGAGGTGGAGCGCCTCGAACCGTAAGTGGCCGGCGGACGCGGCGGCGGTGAACAGGAACAAGGCTTTCCCCCGGGCTTCGCCGCTCCCATAAGAGCCTAAACGATAAACGCCAATCGGAGAGGCGATGCGCACCGAACTCGACGCGGCTCAGGACGCGATGCTGGCCCGGATCACGGGCGAGGGCGGCGCCTTGACGCTCGGCACCCACGCGCGGGGCGGGGTGACGCTGCCGGTGATCAGCAACGCGCCCGCGACATTGCCCGCCTATTTCGCGCATTACGCCGCCGAGCACGCCGACGCGACGTTCCTGGTCGCGGGGGACGAGCGGTTGACGTTCGCGCAGGTGCACACGGCGGCGGGGCGGGTCGCGGAGGCGCTCGTGGCGCGCGGGGTGGCGAAGGGCGACCGGGTCGGTATCGCGATGCGCAACTCGCCGTCGTGGATCGTGCTCTACATGGGGACGGTCATGGCGGGCGGGGGCGCGTGCCTGCTCAACGGCTGGTGGCAGACGAGCGAACTTGCCACAGGGATCGCGGATGTAGGTTGTCGGTTAGTATTTGCTGACCCGCCGCGGGTCGAGCGGCTGCGCGGCGTGGACGTGGAGGTGATCGCGATCGCCGACACCGCGCCGCTGGCCGAGGCGCTCGCCCCGCTCGGCGACGCGAGCGCCGCGCTGCCCGAGCTGACCGCCGACGACATCGCCACCATCCTGTTCACCTCCGGCTCGACCGGCCAGTCGAAGGGAGCCTATTCCGACCATCGCGGGGTGATGCAGGCGACGTTCAACTACCTCGCGCAGGCGCTGGTGATGCTGGGCCTCGCGACGGAGGCGGGGACGCCGCCGGAAGGCCAGCCCTCGACGTTGCTCAACCTGCCGCTGTTCCACGTCACCGCGATGGTGCCGGTGATGCTGCAAAGCTTCGCGATGGGCCGAAAGCTGGTGCTGATGCCCAAGTGGAACGCGCAGGAGGCGATGCGGCTGATCGACCGCGAGCGGGTCACTTATTTCGTCGGGGTGCCGTTGATGAGCTTCGAGATGCTGACGCACCCCAACCGCGCCCGGTACGACCTGTCCACCGTCACCGACTTCGCGGCGGGCGGCGCGCCGCGCCCGGTCGAGCATGTGCGGCGGCTGAACGAGGAGATGGGCGGGGGCGCGCCGCTGATCGGCTATGGCCTGACCGAGACCAACGCCGCCGGGGTGAGCAACTGGCGGACCAATTATCTCGCCAAGCCGACCTCGGCGGGGCGCGCGTCCAAGCCGCTGATGGAGATCGGCATCCTCGACGACGAGGGCGCGACCCTGCCGCCGATGCAGCGGGGCGAGATCGCGATCCGCTCGATCGCCAACGCGCTCGGCTATTGGGAGAACCCCGCGGCGACGGCGGCCTCGTTCATGCCCGACGGCTGGTTCCGGAGCGGCGACCTCGGCTATCTCGACGAGGACGGCTATCTGTTCATCGTCGACCGCAAGAAGGACATCATCATCCGCGGCGGCGAGAACATCAGCTGCCAGGAGGTCGAGAACGCCATCTACGCGCACCCCGCCGTCGCCGAGGCGAGTGTCTTCGGGCTTTCCGACGAACGCCTTGGCGAGATCGTCGGCGCGGTCGTGCATCCCAAACCCGGCGCGCCACTGGAAGCGGAGGCGCTGCACGCCTTCCTCGCGCGCCACTTGTCGAGCTTCAAGCTCCCGGCTAGGATTTGGCTTGAGATAGAGCCGTTGCCCAAGCTCGGCAGCGCCAAGATCGACAAGGTGACGTTGCGGGCGCAGTACCGGTTACTTGATACGACGCAGGCCAGTCTGGCGGAGAG
>CALMGC010000180.1 GCA_937863505.1 uncultured Sphingomonadales bacterium
GCGCTCGACCCGGCGGCACCGCTCGCGCCCTTGCCCGGCATCGGCGTCGACTGGCCCGACCTCAAATCCGCGCCCGACAGCCCCCAATCCGACGCAGGCAGGCCCCTCGCCGACACGCGCTATACCTACCGCCTCGACGGGCTCGGCGCGGCGGAAACGGCGCTGCTGCGCCAGCGGTTCGAGGATGGCTCGACGTTGAACGCGCATGACGGTGAGGTCGCCAACGCCGCGCAGCTCGACCGGCGCGCGCGCACGGACGCGCGGCTGCTCGTCGAGCTGCTCCGCGCGGAGGGCTATTACGACGCACGGGTGTCCACGCGCATCGACACCGCGGGCGGGCGCCCGACGGTGGTGCTCGCCGCCGAACCGGGCGCGGTGTACCGGTTGAAGACGGTCGAGCTGCCCGGCCTCGCCGCCGCGGGGGGCAAGGCGGACACGCTTCGCCGGGCGTTCAACGTCAGCGCGGACGCCCCCGCCGACGCCGACGCGATCGCGACCGCCCAGGCCCGGCTCAAGACCGCGATCGGCAAGAACGGCTTCGCGTTCGGCACCGTCGGCGAGCCCGAGCTGGAGGTTGATCACGCGACCCGCACCGCAACGCTGGCGGTCGACGTCGCCCCGGGCAGCGCCCGCCGCTTCGGCAAGATCACGGCCAACGCGAACAACGGCGTCTTCGGCGCGGATCACATCGCCGACATCGCGCGCTTCACCCCGGGGCTGCCGTATGACACCGGCGCGCTAGACGACCTGCGCCGCGCGCTGATCCAGACCGGGCTGGTGTCGGTCGCGGAGGTGAAACCGGTGTCGGGCGCGGACCCGGGCATCGTCGACGTCGCGGTGAACCTTCAGCCCGCGCCGCCGCGCACGATCGCGGGCTCGCTCGGATACGGCACCGGCGAGGGTGCGAGCGCCAGCGTGACCTGGACGCACCGCAACCTGTTCCCGCCCGAGGGCGCGCTGATCCTGCAAGGGATATTGGGGACGCAGGAGCAGCTCGGCGGCGTCACCTTTCGCCGCAATAATTTCGAGGGCCGCGACCGGGTGCTGACCGCGGCGGTCAACGTCTCGCACACGGTTCGCACCGCTTATGACGCCCGCACGCTCGATATCGCCGCGTCGCTGGAGCGCCAGACCAACATCTTCTTTCAGAAGAAATGGACCTGGTCGCTGGGCGGGGACCTCGCCGCGTCGGACGAGCGCGAGGTGGCCGCCGTCACCGGCCAAGCCGAGCGCCGCACCTTCTTCATCGCCGCGCTGCCGACCAGCCTGACCTATGACGGGTCGGATGACCTGCTCAACCCGACGCGCGGTTTCCGCCTGGGCGGGCGATTGAGTCCCGAGCTGTCGCTCCAGGGCGGCGTGTTCGGCTATGCGCGCACCCAACTCGACGCCAGCGCCTACCGGTCGGTGAGCGACCGCGTGGTGCTGGCGGGGCGAGTCCGGTTCGGCTCCATCCTCGGCGCGCCGCGCGAGCAGATCGCGCCCTCGCGCCGTTACTATGCCGGCGGCGGCGCGTCCGTGCGCGGCTATGGCTATCAGGATATCGGCCCGCGCGACAACAACAACGATCCCGTCGGCGGGCGCAGCCTCAACGAGTTCTCGATCGAGGCGCGGGTCAGGGCGTTCGGCAATTTCGGCGTGGTGCCGTTCCTCGACGCGGGTAACATCTATACCTCGACGCTGCCCCGGTTCACCGGGCTGCGCTACGGCACCGGGCTGGGTGTGCGTTATTATTCCAGCTTCGGCCCGATCCGCGTCGATGTCGGCACGCCGATCAACCCGCAGCCGGGCGACAAGCGCGTGGCCGTCTACGTCTCGCTGGGGCAAGCGTTTTGAGGCGTGCGCTGCGCTGGCTGGCGGGCGCGGTCGCGCTGCTGCTGGCGCTGGTCGCGCTCGCGGCGTGGCTGGTCGACACCGGGGTGGGACATCGCTGGATCGCCGGGCGCATCGCGGGGGTGCGGAGCGACAACGGCCTGCGCTTTTCGGTTGGGCGGATCGACGGCTCGATCTACGGTGCGGCGACGCTACGTGACGCGAGGGTGTATGACCCCGAGGGGCTGGTGGTCACAATACCGGAGGCGCGGCTCGACTGGCGACCGTTCGCGTGGCTGCACGACCGGCTCGACATCCGTTCGCTGGTGATCCCGCAGGCGCGCGTGGTGAAGCCGTTGCACCTGCGGTCCACGGGCAAGAGCGGGCCGATCCTGCCCGGCTTCGATATCGCGGTCGGGCGGCTCGCGATCGACCGCATCGACTTCGCTCCCGCCGTCACCGGCGTCGCGCGGACCGGGCGCTTGCTGGCGCGCGCGGACGTCCATGCCGGGCGAGCGCTGGTCAGCCTCGACGCGGGCGTGGGCGGGAGCGACGACATCCACCTGCGCCTCGATACCGAGCCCGACCGCGACCGCTTCGACCTGGGCGCGACCGTGCGGGGCGAGGAAACGGGCGTGCTCGCGCGCGCGACGGGCCTTCGCCGCCGCCTTTCGCTCGACCTCCGTGGGCGGGGAAGCTGGACCGCGTGGCAGGGCGTGCTCCGGGGAGAGGCGGGCGGGGTGCGCGTCGCCGACCTGTCGCTCGGCAACCGCGCGGGCGACTATACGCTCTCGGGGGCGCTGGCGCTCGACCTGCTCACGCATGGCAAGCTCAAGTCGCTCAGCAGCCCGCGCGTGCTGGTCAGCGGGCATGGCGCGCTCGCGAACCGGCGGTTGGAGGGCGCGCTGTCGCTCCGCTCGCCGTCGCTGGCGGTGGAGGCGGCGGGCCGCGTCGACCTTGCCGCCAGCGCGTATCGCGACGTGCGGGTGCGCGCGCGGCTGCTGCGCCCGACGGGCCTGTTCCCCAACATGACCGGACGGGACATCGAGCTGCGCGCGATCTTCGACGGCGCGTTCGGGGTCGCTCGGTTCGACTATCGGCTCGACGCCGAGCGGTTCGCGTTCGACGACACTGGCTTCGAGAACGTCCACGCCGCCGGGCGCGGGCGGTTCAGCGCCGCGCCGGTGCTGCTGCCGATCCGCCTCACCGCGTCGCGCGTGACCGGGCTCGGCAGCGACGTGGGCGGCATCCTGCGTGACCTGTCGCTCGACGGCGTGCTCCATGTCACGCCCGCGCTGCTGACCGGCGAGGGCGTCCGGGTACGGTCGGACAAGCTGACCGGCCAGATCGATCTGCGGCTCGATCTCGACAACGGCCAGTTCACCATCGGCGTCGGCGCGGCGCTCGGGCGGTATCTCATTCCCGGGCTCGGCATCGTCGATGTGCGTTCGGAGCTGCACGTCGTCCCCGGCCCCGGCGGGCATGGCGCGCGCGCGGTCGGGCACGGCGAGGCGGCGATGGTGCGCTTCGACGACGCGTTCCTGCGCGGCCTCGCGGGCGGGTTGCCGCGCCTGACCACCGGGCTGGAACGGGCACCTGATACTACGCTGTTCCTTCACAGGCTGGTTCTCACGGCACCGTCGCTCCGGCTGGCGGGCGAGGGCTATCGGCGGCGCGACGGCACCTTTCATTTCGAGGGAACGGGAACGCAGGCGACCTACGGCCCGCTGACGATCAAGCTCGACGGCCGGATCGACCGCCCGACGCTCGACCTTGTCTTCGCGCACCCGAACGCCGCGCTGGGGCTGAGCGGGGTGCGGCTGCATCTCGACCCCAACCCCGCCGGGTTCGCCTATCAGGCGGCGGGCGGGTCGCGGCTGGGCGCCTTCACGTCGCAAGGGCAGATCGCGCTGCCGTCGGTCGGCCAGTCCGCGATCCAGGTCGCGCGGCTCGACGTCGGCGGCACGCGCGCGAGCGGCACGCTGGGCATCGTTCCGGGCGGGTTCGACGGGCAGCTGCAACTCGCGGGCGGCGGCATCGGCGGCGCGCTGCTGTTCCGCCCGGCTGGCGACGTGCAGCGGGTCGAGGCGCATCTCGACGCCAATGGGGCGCGCTTCGGTCCGGCGGTGACGCTGCGGCGCGGACATCTCGACGCGGCGCTGCTGCTCGATCCCGCCGGAACGCGCGTCGAGGCGACGATGCGGGGCGGGGGATTGCGGCGCGGCGGGCTGGTGCTCGCGCGCTTCGCCGCCAACGCGACGCTGGTCGGCGGCACCGGCGACGTGCGCGCGCAGATTTCGGGTACGCGCGGGCGGGCGTTCGACATCCAGTTTCTCGGCCACGTCGCGCCCGATCGCTACACGGTGGAGGCGACGGGAACGCTCGATCGCCAGCCGCTGCGCCTGCTCACCCCGGCGGTGATCGTGCCGGAGGGCGACGGCTATCGCCTCCAGCCGACGCGGCTTGGCTTCTCCGGGGGAGAGGCGGCGGTGCAGGGGCGGTTCTCCGGCGCGGGGAGCACGGTACAGGCGGGGCTGACGCGGTTGCCGCTCGCCATTCTCGACATCGGCTATCCGAGGCTGGGGCTGGGCGGCGCGGCCTCGGGCGAGTTCAGCTTCACCGCCGCGACCGGGCAGGCGCCGACCGGGCGCATCAACCTCACCGTGCGCGGGCTGTCGCGCGCGGGGCTGGCGCTGTCGTCGAGCCCGATCGACGTCGGCGTCGCGGGTGTGCTCGCCCCCGACCGGCTAGGCGTACGCGCGGTGATGGCGGCGGGCGGCGCGACGATCGGGCGGGCGCAGATGCTGGTCACGCCGCTCGGCGGAGGGGACCCGTTCGCCCGCATCGAGCAGGCGCCGATGCTCGCGCAATTGCGCTACACCGGCCCGGCGGACACGCTGTGGCGGCTGACCGGCGTGGAGCTGTTCGACCTGTCCGGACCGGTCGCGATCGCCGCCGACGCGGGCGGGCGGCTGGCGGAGCCGAGCATCCGCGGGCTGGTGCAGCTCAACGGTGCGCGGCTGGAGAGCGCGGCCACCGGGACGCTGCTCACCAACGTGCGCGGGACCGGGCGC
>CALMGC010000181.1 GCA_937863505.1 uncultured Sphingomonadales bacterium
CCGCGCGCTGCAGGCGGTGTTCGAGCGGGGCGAGGTCGGCCGAACCTACAACGTCGGCGGCAACAACGAGAAGAGGAACCTGGAGGTGGTTGAGACCGTCTGCGCGATCCTCGACCGGCTTCGCCCGCGCACCGACGGCAAGAGCTATGCCGACCAGATCACCTTCGTCGCCGATCGGCCCGGCCATGACGCCCGCTATGCGATCGACGCGACCCGCATCGAGGACGAGCTCGGCTGGACTCCGCAGGAAACGTTCGAGACCGGCATCGAGAAGACGGTGCAATGGTATCTCGATAATGAAAGCTGGTGGCGCGCGATCGTCGATGAGCGGCAAGCGGACCAGCGCCGCGGCCTGGCGGCCTGAGCGATGGCCGACAGCAAACTGATCTTGGTGACAGGCGGCGGCGGTCAGCTCGGCACCGAGCTTCAACGCGTCGCGTGGCCGGCGGGTTATGAGGTCGTCGCGATCGACGTGGCCGAGCTCGACCTGCGCGACACGACCGCCATCAAGGCGACCGTCCAATCCCGGCCGTTCGCGGCGGTGATCAGCGGCGGCGCTTACACCGCGGTCGACAAAGCGGAGAGCGACGTCGTCACCGCCTGGCAGGTCAATGCGATGGCCCCCGCCGCCTTCGCCGAGGCGTGCGCGGCGGCGGACATCCCGCTCGTCCAGGTGTCGACCGACTATGTCTTCGCCGGCGACAAGCCCGTCGCGAGCGAAGGGGAAGCGGCCGGCACGTGGGAGGTTGACGATCCCGTCGGGCCCCTCAGCGTTTATGGCGCATCCAAGCTCGGCGGCGAGCTGGCGGTCGCCACCGGCTGCAAGCGCTATGCGATCGTGCGCACCGCCTGGGTGGTGAGCGCGCACGGGGCGAATTTCATCAAGACGATGCTGCGCGTCGGCGCGGACCGGCCGACGGTGCGCGTCGTCGATGATCAGCACGGCAGCCCGACAAGCGCCGCGGATCTCGCCGCCGCGCTCGCCACGATCACGGTCCGCCTGATCGAGGATCGCGACGCGCCGGTCGGCACGTTCCACTTCAGCAACGCGGGCGCGGTGACATGGTGCGGCTTCGCGCGCGAGATCTTCGCGCAGGTAGGCGAGCGCGGCGGCCCGTCGCCCACCGTGGAGGGGATCGCGACCAGCGAGTACCCGACGCCTGCGCGCCGGCCGGCCAACTCGCTGCTGTCGCACCGCGCGATCCGCGCCGCCTACGGCATCGAGCCGCGGGCTTGGAAGGCGGCGCTCACCGACATTCTCGACGAGCTGATGGGGGCGCACAAGTGAAGGGCATCATCCTGGCGGGCGGCTCCGGCACCCGGCTGCATCCGGCGACGCTGGCGATCAACAAGCAGCTGCTGCCGGTTTATGACAAGCCGATGATCTATTATCCGATGTGGGTGCTGATGCTCGCCGACATCCGCGAGATCCTGATCATCTCCAGCCCCGAGTACCTCCCCAATTACCGCAACCTGTTCGGCGACGGCTCGGCCTTCGGCCTCACGATGAGCTATGCCGAGCAGCCCAAGCCCGAGGGGCTGGCACAGGCGTTCACGATCGGCGCGGACTTCATCGGGGACGATAATGTCGCGCTTGTGCTGGGCGACAACATCTTCTTCGGCGCCGGGCTCGCGGCGCTGTGCGCCAATGCGGTGCGGCGCACCGGCGGCGCCACCGTCTTCTCCTACCGCGTCGAGGATCCGGAGCGGTACGGCGTGGTCGAGCTCGATGACACGGGGCGGGCGCTCAGCCTGGAGGAAAAGCCCGCCATCCCCAAGTCGCACCATGCAGTGACCGGACTGTATTTCTACGACAACAAGGTCGTCCAATACGCCCGCGACCTCAAACCGTCCGCGCGCGGCGAGCTGGAGATCACCGATCTCAACCGCCTCTACATGGAGGCGGGCGAGCTCTACGTCGAACGGATGGGGCGCGGCTACGCCTGGCTCGACACCGGCACGCACGACAGCCTGCTGGAAGCGGGCGAGTTCGTCCGCACGATCCAGCATCGCCAGGGCATCCAGGTCGCGTGTCTGGAGGAGATCGCCTTTCACCAGGGCTGGATTTCGCCCGACCAGGCGCGCGAGGCGGGCGAGCGGTTCAGGAAGACCGCCTATGGCCGCGCGATCCTGAACGCGGTGGCGGGCGACGACTAGACGTTCGCCGGCCGGCTCGGCCCCAGCTCGTTATCGCAATGGTTGATCGCGGGTCGCGAGTACGGGCGGCAGGTACGGCGTCGGCGCGTTCGGCGGGATGCGCGCGATCTCCGCCGCCATCGCGTCCGCGCGCGCGCTCGCCGAGCCATGGGTGGGCGCGTGCAGGATGCCGCCGTCCAGATTGCCCACGTCATGCCGCCAGAACGCCACGGCCAGCGCAGGATTGTACCCTGCGTTGCGCAGCAGGGAGACGCTCAGCTGGTCGGCCGAGTCCTCCGTCTGGCGGAACAGCCGTGCGTTGCGGCCGACCTGGCCGAGCAGCCCCCATCGCACCCCCGCCGCCTCCAGCCGCGCACGGTGACGCAGGATAATGTGCGCCAGCTCGTGCGCAACGATCACCGCGATCTGCGCGTCGCCATAGCGCGCGAAATAGGCCGCGCCGACCTGCACCGTCCGCCCGTCCGAATGGGCGGTGAGCGCGGGGCCGAGCGACAGCTCGAAACTGGCGCGGCACTCCGCGACGGGCGATAG
>CALMGC010000182.1 GCA_937863505.1 uncultured Sphingomonadales bacterium
ATTATGTCACTAACGAGCATCTGGTGACGGCCGACGGCGGTACGCGGCCTTCGGGCGAGATTTTCGGCTATTGCGAGATCACGCGGCAATATCACGACCGCTATGCGCTTCCGGTGATGCACACCGAGACCAACCTCAATCAGGGCCCGGCGGGCACCGAGGCCGTGGACTGGTTGCGCAAGGAATGGTCAAACGTGCTCAGGGTGCGCAACGAGGGTATGCCCATTGTTGGTTTCACCTGGTATTCGCTGACCGACCAGATCGATTGGGACAGCGCGCTTCGCGAGAAGAACGGCAACGTCAATCCGCTCGGGCTTTTTGATCTCGACCGCAACATCCGTCCGGTCGGGGAAGCGTACAAGCAGCTGATTGCCGACTGGTCCAACGTGCTGCCGACTCAAAGCATCTGCCTGACGGTGCCGGTGGTGATGCCGCAAGAGGCGGAAGAGGCCTTTGCACATCGCCAGCGCGCGCACGCAAGGGCACGGTTCAAATCATCGGCCACCGTGCCGACCGACAAGGGAGGGGAAGGACAATGACGGACGGGCGCTTCAACGGACGGGTGGCGATCGTCACCGGCGCGGCGAGCGGCATCGGGGCGGCGATCGCGGCGCGGTTGGCGAGCGAGGGCGCGAACGTCGTCGTCGCCGATCTTCGCCAAGACGCGGCGGACGCGGCGGCGGCGAAGCTGAACGGAGCGATCGGTTTTGCCTGCGATGTGGGGCAGGAGGACCAGGTCGAGGCCTGCTGCAAGGCGGCGATCGACAAATGGGGCCGCCTCGACACGATCGTCAACAATGCGGGCATGATGCTGTTCAAGACGCTGGCCGAGTGGACCGCCGACGACTGGCTGAAAGTGCTGCACGTCGACCTGCTCGGCGCGGCGTTCTTCACGAAGCAGGCTTTCCTGCATTTCGGCGAGGAGGGCGGCTCCTTGGTCAACATCGCCAGCGTCCACGCGCAGGCGACCACCGCCAACATCGCCCCCTATTCGGCGGCCAAGGCGGCGGTGCTGTCCTTGACGCGCACCACCTCGATCGAGGGGCGCGACAAGCACATCCGCGCCAACGCGATCCTGCCCGGCGCGATCGACACGCCGATGCTGTGGGACAACCCGAACTTGAAGTCGGGTGTCGAGACGCTCGATCCCAAGGACGTCGGCAAGCCCGAGGACATCGCCGCCGCCGCCGCCTTCCTGGCGAGCGACGACGCGAAGTTCATCACCGGCGCGGCGCTGGCGGTCGACGGCGGGCGGCTGGCCAAGTTATAGGGACGAACGCCGCCCCGTAGAGCCGGGCGGCGTCCCACCCGTCAGGCCAGCGTCAGGCCGACATCGACATTGCCGCGCGTCGCGTTGCTGTAAGGGCAGACCTCGTGCGCGGCGCGCATCAGCTTCTCGCCCTCCGCGCGGTCGACGCCGGGGAGCGACACGGTGAGGTCGGCGGTAATGCCGTAGCCGCCCTCCGATCGCGGACCGAAGCCGATCTCGGCGGTCACGGTGGCGTCGGCGGGGACGCGCACGCCCTCCTTGCCCGACACCGCCTTCATCGCGCCGAGAAAGCACGCCGAATAGCCCGCTGCGAACAGCTTCTCCGGATTCGCGCCGACGCCGCCGGGCCCGCCCATCTCCTTGGGCACGACCAGATGCACATCGACCGAGCCGTCGTCGGAGCGCGCCGCCCCGTCACGCCCGCCGGTCGCGGTGGCGCTGGTGTGATAGATCGCATCGACGGACATGGGCTTCTCCTGGGGGTGGGAGGCGGGCAACGATCGACGGGCGCGTCCGGGTTCAACCTGCCGCGCGAAGACACTCGCGCACGCGGGCCAGCGCGGCCAGTTCAGGGTCCGCCTCGCCCATCAGGTCGAACGCGCCGGTCAGCGCGAACGAGCAATGACCATGGACCAGCGCGACCAGCGAGCGGGCCAGGGGGGTGACCGCCTCCGGTGCGCGGCCCAGCGCGCGCGCGATCTCCGCGACGACGATGTGGGTCAGCACCGCGCGCGCGGCAGCGTCCTCGGGCGGCAACGTCGCGCCGGGCGGGAGCCGGTGATCGTAGATCGCCATCCATAGATGCGTGTTGGCACGCGCGAAATCGAAATAGCCGCCGACCAGCGCGGCGATGCGGTCCTCGCCCGCCTGCTCCAGCCGCGCGTCGAGATGCGCGGCCCAGAGGCCGAACGTGCGGGTGTTGATCGCGACCACCAGCCGGTCATGGCTGCCGAACACGTTGTAGATCGTGCCTATCGAATAGCCGACACGCTTCGCCACCTCGCGCGCAGAGAAACGCGCGAAGCCGACCTCGGCCATCAGCCGATGCCCCGCGTCGAGGATCAGCGCCTCCAGCTCCGCCCGGCTATGGTCCGACCGTCTGCCCACGAGCGCCCCAGACCAGAAAAACTGAACGCTGTCCAATTCCTTTATTGAACAGTGATCATTTGTGCGGTAGGTCCGGGCCGGACAGCGAGGAATTGCGGCGATGGTGGTGATCGTGTTCGGGCTGATGGCGGCGTGCGTGGCGCTGTGGCGGCAAGTGGCGGCGCTCGGGCAGCGGGTCGCCGCGCTGGAGGTGGGGGCGTCCGGCGTGACGCTCGCGCGGGAGCCGGTCAGGGCGACCCCGCGTGAAGTCTCGCCCGTTCCCGTGCCGACCGCGCCCGTCGTCACGCATGTCCCTCGGCCCGCGTCCTCGGTGCCGCCGAAGCAGGTCCGGACCGCGTCGCCCCTTCCGCCGCGCAAGCCGGTCGACTTCGAGCAGCTTTTCGGGCGGACCTTGCCGATCTGGGCGGGCGGGGTGACGCTGGCGGTCGCGGGGTTCCTGCTTGTCCGGTACTCGATCGACGCGGGGCTGTTGTCGCCGGCGGTACGCATCCTGCTCGGCCTTCTTTTCGGCGCGGGGCTGATCGGTGGCGCGGAAGCGGCGCTACGGGCCGAGGCGAAGCTGCGCGACCCGCGCGTCCGCCAGGCGCTGGCCGGGGCGGGCGTGGCGACCTTGTACGCGAGCGTGCTGGTCGCGGCTGACCTGTACGCGCTGATCCCGTCGTCGGCGGCGTTCGTCGGGCTGGCGGGGGTGACCGCGCTGGCGGCGTTTCTGTCGCTGCGGTTCGGCGCGCCTTGCGCGGTGCTGGGGTTGGTCGGCGGGCTCGCCGCACCCGCGCTGGTCGGCGCGGGGCCGCCCGACGTGCCGTTGCTGAGCCTGTATCTCGCGCTGGCGGTCGGCGGCCTGTGCACGCTGGGCCGGACGCAGCGCTGGCCGTGGCTGGGCGCGGGCGCGCTGGTCGGCGGGTTCGGCTGGGGGCTGACGCTGATCTTCGGCGGCGCGCTCGGGATGGCGGACAGCGTATCGATCGGCGCGTTGCTGCTGTTGCTCGGCGTCGCGCTGCCCGTGCTGATGTTCCCGGGGGAGCGCGGCGTGCTGGTGCGTGCCGCGGGAGCGCTGGCCGGGTGCGCGCAGATGGCGGCGCTGGTCGCGACCAACGGGTTCGCCGCGCTCGATTGGGGGCTGTTCGCGCTGTTGTCGGTCGCGACCGTCTGGCTCTCGCGGCGCGAGGCGATGCTGGCGGACCTGCCCGCGGCGGCGCTGGCCGTGGCGCTGATGCTCGCGGGCGCGTGGTCGCATCCGGACGCGACCGGGCTGGCGCTGGTGATCGCGGCCGCGGTGCTGATCTTCGGCGCGCCCGCCGCGTGGCGCGTATGGCGGCGCGACGCGCGGCTGAGG
>CALMGC010000183.1 GCA_937863505.1 uncultured Sphingomonadales bacterium
CGAGCGCGACCGCCTTCTTCACCAGGCTCTGCGCCGCTTCGCTGAACATGCTCATCGTTCACGCTCCTTGATGAGGTTCACCGCTTCAGCCTCGGGAACAGGTCGAGCGAATTGCCGATGAGGATGCGGCGGCGCAGGTCGTCGTCGAACAGGTCGGCGCGATCGAGCTGGTCCGCCAGCCTGGCCGCGTTGTCGGCAGGCGTGAACGGCCAGTCCCTGCCGTAATGGAGGCGCGCGGGGTCGGCGATGTCGAGCAACGCGCGTGCCGCGGTCGGGATTGGCGAACCGGCGAGGTCGTAATGGAGCTTGCGCAACGTCCCGAACACCTCGTCGGGACTCAGCGGCGGGTCGAGGCTGAGATTGCCCGCCTGGTCGGCGATGCGCTGGGCGACGATCGGCAGCGCCGCGCCCGCGTGCGGCACGATGAAGCGGATTCCCGGGAAGCGCTCGGGCGTCCGGTGATAAAGCATGTCGGTGACCGCGCGCGTTGTCTCGAAGATGAACTCGATGACCGGGCGCGGCTGACCGAAGGCGAGGCCGAGGCACCCGCCGCAGCCCGGCGAGGTGGGATGGATGAACATCACCGCGCGGCGGCGATCGAGCACCTGCATTAGCGGGTCGAGCGCGGGGTCGCCCAAATAGAGGCCGCCGTGGTTGGTCTCGATCGTCACGCCGTCGGCACCGAGCTCGTCGAGTGCGTGGATCGCTCCGCTGATCGCGCCAGTGATGTCCGGCAGCGGCAGCGCGGCAAACAGCCCGAACCGGCCCCGGTGCTTGGTCACCAGCTCGGCTCCCTGCCGGTTGCACGACCTTGCCAGCTCGCGCGCGGCGCGATCGTCGCCGAAATTGACGCCGGGCGAGGAGATGGACAGCATCGCGGTGCGGATCGCCAGCCTGCCCATGAGCGCGAGCGCGGCCGCCTCGCTCCACTCGGGCAACGCGGGCATGCCGTCCGGGTGCTGCTCGCCCGCCGCCAGCGCGGCCGGGCGATAATCGTCCGGCAGGTAAAGCGCGTGGACGTCGATGCGGGTCTGCCTGACGCGATCACCCGCCATGGGCGGCTCCTCCAGGTCTCTCCGCCGCGGCCTCATGCTCAGTCGCAGCACGGCCGGACCCGATCGAGCGACCGGACGCCGTGTCCGCTCTTGCCCAGTGGACGGCCTTCTCGCCCGCGAGCATGCCGAGCAGGCCCACCAGCGCCACCAATGGCGGCGCCGGCGGCGTGACGCGGGGCAGCGCGTAAGCGATCCCTACGACCCCGCTGAGCAGGAGCGAGATGAGATAGCTCATCGAGCGCCCTTCACCGCTGCCACCCGGTCGGATGCAGCAGCTCCGGGAAGCCGATGCGATGGAGGAACTGCTCGCGGACGCGGTCCACGACCGGGAAGGTCACCTTCGCGCCGTCGTCGGCGGGGTCGATCACCGTGCGGAACGGTCGCTTGCCGACGGGCGCGGTGGCAATGGCGGCAACCGCGCGGCCAATCTCGGTCGGGTCGCTGTCCGGCGGGTCGGTCGCGGCGAGCGCCTTCTGCATCCGGTCGGAGAAGTCCGCGGACCAGCCCGCCGCATACGCCTTTGCGCGGTCCTCGTCCTTCGGATGACCGGCATTGGGGAAGTGGTTGGTGCCCTTGGTATAAGCGCCCGGCACGACGATCGCCGTCTCGATCGCGAACGGGGCGAGCTCCCGCGCGTAGCTCACCGCGAGCTGGTCCATGCCCGCCTTGGCCGCGAAATACGGACCAGCAGCGGCGGGATGCCGCCCATCACGCTGCTGCTCGAGATCCAGACCAGCAACCCGCTCCTGGCCTCGCGCATCCCCGGCAGCGCGGCGCGATTGACCCGGTGCGCCCCGAGCACGTTGATGTCGTACATCTCGGCGAGCTGCTCGGGCGTGAACGCCTCGGCCGGGCCCCAGACCATGTGCCCGAATCCGCTGGACGCGCCGGTCACGAGTGCAATCTGAGCCATCTTGCGTCTCCTTCAGATGATGCCGCCATTGGCGCGGAGCACTTGGCCGTTGATCCAGCCGCCGTCAGAGGAGACCAGGACGAGACGGCGCGGGCGATGTCCTCGGGCTCGCCAAGCCGTCCGAGCGGGGTGCGTCCGACGATCGGCTTGATGTCGTCGTCGCTCTTGCCGTCGAGGAACAACTTGGTCGCGACCGGCTCCGGCGCGATCACGTTGACGGTGATCCCCTTGGGCCCAAGCTCCTTGGACAGGATGTGGCTAATCGCCTCGATGCCCGCCTTGGTCGCGGCATAGGCGGCGTAGGTCGGCTGGTAGAGCCCGACGACGCTGGAGGAGAAGCTGACGATGCGGCCGCCGTCGCGCAGCCGCCGCGCCGCCTCTCGCAGGCCGTTGAACACGCCCTTGAGGTTGATCGCGATCGTCTGATCGAACAGCTCGTCGCTGGTGTCGGCGACCGGCGCGAGCTTCATGATCCCCGCGTTGTTGACGAGCACGTCGACGCCGCCAAACGCCTGTTCCGCTCGATCGAACAGATTGGCGACTGCCGCCGGGTCGCTGACGTCCGCGCCGACCGCGATCGCCTGGCCGCCCGCCGCTTCGATCTTTCGCACCAGCGCTTCGGCCGGGTCAGCCTTACTCGAATAGTTGATGACGACCGCTAGGCCGTCGGCGGCGAGCCGCTCGGCGACGGCCGCGCCGATCCCCTGCGACGATCCGGTGACGATCGCCGCGCGTGTCTGCGTGGGCATGAGTGTTCCTTGGATTTGGAGGTCGAGGCCGGTCAGGGGCGCGGGCGCTCAGCTTGACCCACTCTGCATCCGCTTCATCGCGGCGAGGTCGAACACCTCGTCCGCGCGGCCGAAGCCGCCGTCGGTGACCTCCTCGACCAGCACCATCGTGTAAGGTCGCACACCCTCGCCGAAATAGGAGGCGAACAGGTCGGTGGTCTTGTGGACGATCTCCGCCTTCTGTTCGGCGGTGATCATGCCTTGGGGCAGCTTGTAGTTGGCGAACGGCATGGGGAAACTCCCGTCGTTGGGGTGAGAGGAAACCAGTCTTATTCGGTTGCACCGACCTGCTTGCGCGACCCGGCCCAGTCCTCAAGGTGCCAAGTGTCGGTGATGCGATCGCCGTCGAGGTGGTGCAGCTCGTGCACGGCGATGCGGAACTCGCGGCCGGTGGCGGGCACGCCCATCCACTCGCCGACGTGCCGGCCGCTGAGCGTCAGGCGCACCGCCGCACGTCCGTCGCACACGACGATCTCCTCGGGCGTGAACGCCACCTCCGCAAATGCTGCGCGAAAGGTCGCGATCATCGGCTTCAGGCCATCGCGCCCAGGCTGCTGCCCGGGTGCAAGCGGCAGGTCCCGCCAGTTCTCGGCCAAGGCTTCATCGAGAAGCTCCGGTCGACCGAGGTTGAAGGCGCGATAGAGCGTTTCGATGGCTGCCCGCTGAGCGGCACCCGAACGGTCTTTGGCAGTTGGATTGTTCTCGATCATGCAGGCCTCGACGTTTCCAGTGAGACGATAACCTTGCCCCTTGCTATGCACGCTGGGCTTCGCGCAAGCGTTCGATCCGGCGCTGTCCCGCGTGACGCTGAATGTCGCCCTCCAGGAGCACGCCGCGTTCAAGCTGCTCCCCAGGCTGGTCGGCTGCCTCCACGGGCAGGCGCCCGCGACCAAGCTGAACGTCCGCACCTACACGGCTAGGGACGAGGCGGTCGCGTTGCTGGATTCCGGTGAGGCGGACGTGGCGGTCGGCGTGCAGCCGTCGAGCGCGCCGGGGCGCATCTTTACCCGGTCGCTGTTCGAGGAAGAGTTCGTGTGCGTCTTGCGCAAAGATCATCCGGCGACCGGTCAGCCGCTCGACCTCCAGACGTTCCTGAGCCTCAAGCACCTCCTCGTCACGCCCGAAGGCGATCGGTTCGGGCACACGGATACGCTGCTCGCCGAGCGCGGGCTGAAGCGGTCGCTCGCGATCACGCTGACACAGATGTACGCCGCGCCGGCGCTGATTGCTGGGTCCGACCTGATCGGCACGCTGATGCGCGGGGTGGTTGAGGTCTCCGGGTTCGAGAACCGGCTCGCGATCCTGGACCCGCCCATACCGCTCGACACTTGCCCCTATGTCATGGTCTGGCACCGCCGCAACGACGCGCACCCCGCACAAGCCTGGCTGCGCGAGTGCATCGCTTCGGTTGCATAGCGCCGCCCCGGAGCGCTGGAACGATCCCGGCTGTCGGCATGAACGGATCGCGGAAGTTGGAAAGGCGAAAAGAAGGCTGGAAGGTCCGGATTTAGCTCTACTCGGTGGGAACATCAGGCTTGCAGTAGGCGCGAAACTGATCTTCTTACCGGCCATTCTGAAACGCTCGGCAATCCTATATGCCTCGTGACGTTTGAAACGCTTGCCGCGAGGTCATTCACCCCACGCTCGACACGCGCTCCACCATCGACGCTCATCGCAGGCGCATGAAGGCATCAAGTGCGATGCGCGTGGAGTCCGCGAAGCGGTCGTAGATCGCCCGCGCGAGCTGGGCGATCGCTGACTGCCGATCCCGTCCTCCCCGGGCAAAGATCGCCAGCGCCACGCGGTGGCCGTCGGGCATGGTAACAACGCCAACGTCATTGGTGACGCCATCGAGCGTACCCGTCTTGTCCTCCACACGGGTGCCGGCGGGAAGGAGCGCACGAATCCGGCGGGTTCCGGTCGAGCAGCGGCTCATCAACTCAAATAGCAGGGAGCGACTCTGGCCGGTCAGGACATCGCCATTGTTCAGCTTGTACAACAGCGCGACCATCGCATTGGGAGTGGCGACATCCCTGCTATCGGCCAAGTGCCCGTGATCATGAAGCAACTGCGCAATCGTCCGGTCCACCCGAATGCCGGTGATCTCGCGCGACCGGAGCCATTGCTGGAGGGCGGCCGGGCCGCCAAGACTGGCAAGAAGTCGGTCGGCGGCGACGTTGTCGCTGCGGACGATCATCAGCTCCATGAGCTTCGCAGCCGGGTGCCCGGCAACGATGTCGTCGAGACTGCGATGGCCCTGATCGACCTCGGTGAGGTAGGTGGCTGCAATCGCGACCTTGACCGTACTTGCCATGGGGAACGCGGTGTCGCCGTTTACGGCTACGCTCGAACCGCTGCGAAGGTCGAGCGCCGCAATGCCGTACTCACCGGGACGCCCCGCGACCAGCATGCTCAGCTCTCCTTCAAGCCCTACCAGCTCAGGAGAGCTCGCGCGCGCTGGCGACGGTCCGATACAGCTTGCGGCGAAACAGGAAACGAGTAGGCCGGCAGCCAGCTGAAAGCGCATCGATCATCCCCAAGCAACGTCTTACCGTGACTTCCTCAGCATAGCCCAAAAGGCTGAACGCGTCATGATGGATGCGCGCACACATGACCGGATGCCGATGGCGGCCCGCGGAGAAGGACAAAGTCGGGCCTGAACTGGCCGGATCGGTGGGCCGCTCCACCATCGAAGCTCAGCTGGATCGATGCTCGCTGTTGAGGAGCGCTGGTCTGGCTGCGAACGTCCGACATTGGGTTTCAGCGGCTGCGGAGCTGTCGACTAACGGGTCTCCGACAGCTCGCCAGCATGGGCCGAAGCCCACCCCACCCAGCTCGTGCGCTTGACCGCCTAACGTCAAGCTTGGGTCTTCGTAGGCTCGTCATCCGGGATCGGCGTCTCGATCGAAGGGTCTTCGGCGCCGTCCTCGACGGCCGCCTGCAGTTTGGCGATCTCCATGTCGGTGACCCCGTTGCCCGTCGGCTGGATCGGCAGATCGGCGGGGGAGTCGTTGTCATGTTCGGATCGAGTGCTGTCCGTCATCTCATGCTCCTGGCTGAGCGTGTTCAACGCATCAGGTGCCAAACGGGGGCAATGCATGGGAGAGTGCCGGCCTGTGACCGTCGCATCATCCGCGAGTTCCGCCGCTTTACCGGCATATCTGTCCCGTTCGCACGTACGGTCGAGCGCCTTAATTATGGCCGTGCATCAACGTGAATGGTGGAAATTGGGAAAGCCATAGACAATGCCCGGGCGTCCGAAACTGGGTCGTCGTTCCTGCATCCCAACGCGGAACACGTCGGGTGCAACCACGGAAACTATGCTCCGCTTCCCGTCCCCAAACTACCCTCTTAAAGGAACGCGGCAAGGCGCGCGTTGATGAACCCGGGCTGTTCCATGATGCACATGTGCGCGGCCGCCGGCACGACGCGGCGATGCCGTCGTGCAACACCTGAGCGGTGGCCGGCGGGCAGATCGGGTCCGCCTCGCCCGTCATGACCAGCGTCGGGCAGGCGATCTCTCCCAGCTGGCCCGCGAAGTCGAGCGAAGCGATCATGTCCCATATGGCGGCATGGATCGCAGGGTCGTCGGCACGCATCGACTTGGCGACGCGATCGACGATGTCCGGCCGCCTATGCCGGGTCTCCGGCGTGAACCAGCGTTCCAGCGTCGAGGGTATGATGGTGGCCATGCCGTCGCGCCGCGCGGTCGCGGCCTTGGCGCGCGCAAGCCTGCGCTCCTCGTCCGAGAAGCTCGCGGCCGAGCGCGGTCGAGGCTGCCGTCCGGCGCAGGACAACCGTTGCTTCTTGGAAGGCATGATGTGGATGGCCCGCATGGGCTCGCAGTGGCGGCAGCTGCCGGACGAGTATGGCAAATGGAACAGCGTGTTCCGCCGGTACCGGCGCTGGGCGACCACCGGTGTGTTCGACGCCATGCTGGAGACGCTAGCCGGCGTGGTAGAGCGGGACGCCAGTGCCGACATGATCGACAGCACGATCGTCCGGGCGCACCATTGTGCGGTTGGCACAAAAAGGGGCTCAGCAGGCAGAGGGGCTCGGCCGCTCGCGCGGCGGCTTCACCACCAAGCTCCACGCCCGGTGCGACGCTCGAGGCCGCCCACTCGCCTTTGTTCTGACGCCTGGACAGGCGCACGACGTCCAGGGCTTCGGCCCGCTCATGCGCGTGATCGCCGACCGGATCGATGCTCTGCTGGCCGACAAAGGCTATGATGCCGACGCCATCCGCCAGCAACTGGCCGACGCCGAGATCGAGGCGGTCATCCCCGCCAAGCGCAACCGCCGCAATCCCGCACCGCATGACAGGGTGAAGTATCGCTGGCGCAACCGCATCGAGCGCATGTTCAGCAAGCTCAAGAACTGGCGGCGCGTCGCCACCCGCTATGACAAAACCGCCGACTCCTACATCGGCTTCGTCGGCCTCGCCTCAGCATTGCTGCGGCTGCCCTTTGCCCACGTGGCCTAGATGAACAAACGTCCCTTTCCGAGGAGCGCAGATCGGATCGTGAGCGACTGACTATGGGTCGTCGGGTCAAGCTAGCGGCTGGATAGCAGTCGCCCACTACCGGCCGGGCCAGAGTTAAGCGAAGTCACCGAGCTTTTCGGCATCGTCGTCGGCCAAATCATGCTTGTCCGGTTGATCATTCGGGCTTCCCGTGCCGGGCTCCGTGGACATATCGCCAGCGTCGGGCTCGTTGCCGGGAATCCGTGCGGAGTTCATGGCTTTCTCCTTTGTCGTGGGACAGGAACGCACGATCCCCGAAGGCGAATGTGCGAAATCCGGAAGCCGTAAGGACCCGCCGAACGTCCACCTGTGGACCGGAACCCCCGTCCGCTAACGCCTGCGCCTTATCCATTCGCGGAAGACCGTCCACTTTGAATTCGATCTCCTATCGACGCATAGACTCGTTGATCTATCCGTTAAGCCGTCGGAGGGGAAGACAATGCGCGCGTTTGTTAGGGTGCTGGCTTGCGGCGTGGCGTGCATCGCCGCGGCGGCGGAGGCGCAAGACAGCAATGCCGACCGACTGTGTAGCGAGCGTCCTGGTCTCACCACCAGCGCCTGCATCACCGCGCCAGGCCGACTCCAGACTGAGACCGCACTCGCCGACTGGACGCTCGAGCGTCGCGATGGCGAACGCGTGGATACCGTCCTGCTTGGCGACACTCTGGTCCGCTACGGCATCGGCGGCAAAACTGAACTTCGCCTCGGCTGGACACCGTACGGCATCTACCGCGATCGCGACGCGGACGCGACCGTCGTGCGCGCCCACGGCATCGGCGACGCGTCGGTCGGCGTGAAGACGTCGATCATCGAACGCAAGGGCGATACCGGGCTGGCGCTGTCCGTCATCGCGACCGCTTCGCTGCCGGTCGGGCGACGGTCGATCGGCACCGGCGACTGGGGTGCCTCGTTCGAGCTTCCCGTCACCTACCGCACCTCGGAGAAAGTTTCGCTTCAGGCTACCCCGATCGTCGCGGCGGCGGTGGACAACGATGGCCGGGGTCGCCACGCGCTTTACGGCAGCGCGGTTGAGGTCGAATATTCGCTCAATGATACGGTGAAGACCGACGTCAGCGCGCAGCTGACGCACGACGACGATCCCGATCCGATGGTGCGTGGCACTCCAGCTCTGGGAAGCGTCGCGCTTTCCTGGCAACCAGGCAAGAACACCCAGCTTGACCTTGGCACGAACGTCGGCCTGAACAGAGCTGCGTCCGACCTTGAGATCTTCGCTGGCGTGTCGCGCCGGTTCTGAGCGTGAAACCGATACTATTGTGCCTCGGCGAACGTCGTCTTCTGGGCCAACGCCGCGCAGCCTGACCAGCGTTGCTTCGTAGCCGTGGTTGCCGTGAAATCGGGGGCCTTGTTCGCGACCCAGTCGACGAACTTTCGGACGTTCGCGTCGGTCAGCAGAGCCTCCACATCCGTCCCATGGCGCTGCAGTTCGGAATTGGTGAAATTTGCGACCAGCGTCTGCTGGCAAATGGGTTGCATGGGAACAACATCGTGCCCGCCTCGGCTCTTTGGCACGGGGTGGTGCCAGACAATGGTCTTGCCGGTAGGCCTGCTGCAAAGCAAGCAGGCTATCGCTATCGGCGGCACGTTGTCCTCGCAATGCGAGTCTACATAGGGTTCATGTTTCGGATGTTTGTGGGCCATGCGCTTACCTGACTTCCTGAACTTCGCGCTACCCACGTAGCGGTGCGTCAGGCTTACTCAGCAGGGCTTGCACAATAGCGCGACACTCGGTCACGAGATCTTCCGGCATAACACCGGCACCGACGTCCTCGCGCAGGTTCGCGCTCTCCGCTGGATCATTCACTCCACTAGTTTTTTTCGTTGGGTCGATGATAAAGTGAAGGTGCTGGATGCCCTGATCGGCCCGTTCTGGGTGATTCGTCATCTGCCTCCCATACCGGGAGGTAGAAACGTCGGAAAGCCCGACCAGACTGGGAGCTGCGGCAACCACCTGCCCTACTTACTCAGGGCCGTACGACGCGGCATCAAAGCCGTAATGCAGTCGCGACATTAGACCGCAATACCCTGTTCGCAGCTATCCGCCGCCGCCCGACAAACGTCGGACCTCCCCACGAGCGGATCAGAGGCGGCGGGCGGCGGTGATCGGGCCGCCGGGGCCCTGCTGGACGAGGATCGCCGAGGCGAGGCCCTGTGCGGTGGTTGCGGGCAGGTGGAAGGTCGCGGGCGTGCCGTTCCAGTCGCCGAGCCTCACCAGCTCGCGGACGATGTCGCGATGCGGCAGCGTCTTGCCGCCGTTCTCGCCCGCGCGGATCGGCACCTCGCGGACGCGCGGATCGTAGCGGACCAGCCAGACCGTCGACGCGGCGGCGTGCCCACCGGCACCGACCGTCACCACACCACGATCAAAGCCGAGCGCGGGGCCGCCGCGTGGCGGACCCGCGCGGGCGATGGTAGCGTCGAGCTGCTGGCGGTTGCTGCCGACGATCGCCGGGCCGCCGTTGACGATCACCTGCGGGGTGGCGACCTGAGGTCGGCCCGCGCGGCGGGCATAATCCCATTGCCGCGCGGTCCAGCGCGGCGAACCGAACGTGTCCTTCCAGCCGAGCTGGTCCCAGTAAGTCACCGCGAACGACAGCGCGAGCACGTCGGGCCGGTCGGCGATCGCGTTGAGATTCGCGTTCGCGGGCGGACAGGACGAACAGCCCTGGCTTTGGAACAACTCAACCACGGTCGGGTGTCCGCCCGACGCGGCGGCGGGCGGGTTTGCCGACAGCGGATAGGCGCCCAGCAGCGCGAGGGCAGCGGCGGCGAGGAGAGTCGATCTGGTCATGCAGGCTCTTCGTGCCGGTCGCCGCTTGGGTTACACCGGGGTGGCGGATGTCGTGTAACCCTGCCGCCTGGCGGCACGAATGGGAGCCGGAGCCCGGATGCCGACGAATGAGGATCAGCTCAGGGCGTGGATGACGGGCGGCCTCGACGGGGACCCGGCGTCACACGCCGCGCTGTTGAGGGCGCTCGTGCCGCTGCTGCGCGCCTTTTACCGCCGTCGTCTGGGCGAAGGTGGGGAGCTTGAGGACCTCGTGCAGGAAACGCTGATCGCCGTTCACACCCGCCGCGCCAGCTACGATCGCGACCGCCCGTTCACCGCCTGGCTGTTCTCCATCGCGCGCTACAAGATGATTGACCACCACCGCCGGACGCGGCGTCACTCGTCCGTCGAGGACCTTGCCGACACGCTGTCGGTCGAGAGCTTCGAGGCGGCGAGCAACGCGCGCATGGACGTGGAGCAGCTCCTCGACGGCTTGCCGCCCAAACAGGCGGGCGCGATCCGTCGCACGCGCCTCGACGGGCTCAGCATCGCAGAGGCGGCGGAAGTCGCGGGCATCGGCGAGTCCGACGTCAAGGTCTCGGTTCATCGCGGGCTGAAGGCGCTGGGCGCGCGGATCAGGGGCGAGCGCCGATGAACACCGACGCGCTGATCGACCGGCTCGCGACCGGGGTGCGACCGGTCGCACGGCACGCGCGCGCGCGTCGTCTCGGCCTCGGCATCCTCGGCGGCGGAGCGGTGACGGCCATCCTGGTCGCGCTCGGGCTCGGCCTGCGATCCGACCTTGGCGGGGCGATGCGCGGGTTCGCGTTCTGGATGAAGTGGACCTACACGATCTCGCTCGGGATCGGCGCGGTGGCGGTGACCGCGCGGCTCGCCCGGCCCGAACCGGTGCGACTCCTGCGCTTCTGGCCGGTGGCGACCCCGTTCGTGCTGCTGGCGGTCGTCGGCGCGGTCGAGATGGCGCATGTTCCCGCCGGCGACTGGCTTGCGATGTGGCTGGGGCATAGCTGGACCAAGTGCCCCTGGCTGGTGTTGCTGTTGTCGGGGCCGATCTTCATCGGCCTGTTGTGGTCGTTCCGGCGATTGGCGCCGACCCGGCTCCGGGCCGCGGGTGCGGCGGCCGGGTTCGCGGCGGGCGCGTGGGCGGCGACGCTTTATTGCCTGCACTGCCCCGAAGTGTCGGCGATCTTCGTGCTGACCTGGTACACGCTCGGCATCGCGCTCGCGGCGGGCATGGGGGCGCTGCTCGGACCCCGCCTGCTGCGCTGGTGAGCGCAATTTCGGGCCGGAGTTGGCGAATGCTCCACCGTACTCCGCTATGCCGCGGCGCCTGCGGCGCAAGCCGGACCTGCGCGCGCGATGCAGCGTTGGGCGGCGAAGGAGGGATGGTATGGACATCACGCGCGCGGGTACGCAGCCGTCGGCGAAAGGCCCGGCAAACTGGTTCGCGGGCACGGTGCGGATCGACACACCGTTTCAGCGCGGCGACCCCGCGCGAGTCGGCGGCGCGACCGTCACCTTCGAGCCCGGCGCGCGTACCGCGTGGCACACGCATCCGCTCGGCCAGACGCTGATCGTCACCGCCGGGCTGGGGCGCGCGCAACGCGAAGGCGGCGCGGTCGAGGAGCTTCGCCCGGGTGACACGGTCTGGTTCGCGCCGGGCGAGAAGCATTGGCACGGCGCGTCGCCCGATACGGCGATGACACACATCGCCATCGCCGAGGCGCTGGACGGCAAGGCGGTGGACTGGATGGAGCAGGTCAGCGACGAGCAGTACCGCAGCGGCTGAGTATCACCGCGCGGTTGACATCGAATAGGGCCGCTCGCCCGGCGCGGTCGCCCACGTCTTGTTCGGGGCCGCCGCCATCACGAAGCGGAGCTCACCGCCCGCGACGATTTCGTCATGGCGGAGGTAGCTACGCGGGAGCGGGCGACCGTTGAGGAACACCTGCCCGACATAGGGGTGGTCGGGCCTCAGCCCGTCCGCGACGACGGTGAACCGCTTGCCGTTGGGCAGGTGCATCACCGCCCGCTCCACGAACGGCCGCCCGATCGCATATTCGAGGCTGCCGGGCGTGACCGGGTAGAAACCGAGCGCGGTGAAAACCAGCCAGGCGGACATCTGGCCCAGGTCGTCGTTGCCCGCCAGCCCGTCGGGCGTCGGCTTGTATTGCGTGTCGACGATCTGCTTCAACCGCGCCTGCGTCCGCCACGGCGCGCC
>CALMGC010000184.1:0-984 GCA_937863505.1 uncultured Sphingomonadales bacterium
GCCTGGGCCGCTGACGACCGCGGGTGAGGACGGCGCGGTGCCGCCGCTGCGATGCGCTTCGGGTCGCGCGAGCGAGGGGCCGACCTGCGGCTGCCACTTGCCGCCGCTCGGCGGTGGCGTTGGCGCGGAGTCCCATCCGGTAGACGCTGGCGCGGTACCCCAATCGCCCGCAGGTGCGGGCGTGACGCCGCCGCCCGTCGCGGGAGCCGCGCCCCAGTCGCTGGCGGGGGCAAAGCCGCCCCCCGACGCAGGTGCCGCGTCCCAGTCACTCGCCGCCGCCGGGGGTGAAGCGTCGGCCCCACCGCCCGCGTCCCAGCCCCGCCATTCGGGCGGCGCGGGCGCGGCCTCGAAACCCGGCGTGACCGCCGCTTCGCCGCTCAACGTCGCGGCGATGTCGTAATGGCCGACCTGGAACCGGTCGCCGTCCTCGACCCGGCGTGGGCCATCCATCCGCTCGGCGGCGCCGTTGAGGAACGTGCCGTTGGTGCTCGTATCGGTCACCTGGTAGCCGCGCCCGTCGTAGCGGATGTCGAGGTGGCGCGAGGAGATGTAGTTGCGCGGGTCGGGCAAGCTCCAGTCGCAGGTCGGCGCGCGCCCGATCACCGCGCCGCGCTGGTGCAGCACGAACTCGGTCGGCGACCCGTTGTCGAGCCGGGCGAGGTTGCGGATCGCGAGCGTCAGCGTCATGCGCGCGCCAGCCCCGCGACGCCCTGCGCCGCGACCCGCTCACCCAGCCCCAGCGCGCGCGCGAACAGCTCCTGCGGCTCGGTCGTGCGATAGCCCGCCTGCTTGATCGCGCCCGCCGCCCAGCGCGCGCTCGCCTCGGGCGGGGACGGGACCGGCGGCAGGTCCGGCGCGGAGATCGACCCGCCCGAGAAGAACACCGCGATCCCCAGATAGCGTTCCGCGCTGCGCCGCCCCGCCGCCTCGGCCGCGCGGTGGGTGGCGCGGCGGCTGTCCTCGTTGGGGTCGCCCAGCCAGCGG
>CALMGC010000184.1:994-14588 GCA_937863505.1 uncultured Sphingomonadales bacterium
GCACATGGTCGAGCGCGAGGCGGTCGCGTCGGGGCAACTCGCGCCGGAACGATTCGGCGTGGAGCAGATGCGCGGCCCAGCTGATCGCCTCCACCCGGGGCAGCGCATGGGCGAGATAGTCGATCCCGGCCACCGCCGAACGCTCGCGCGCTTGCCCGTACCCCGCCTCGACGCCGAGGTCGGGCAGCGCGTCCTCGTCATGCCCCATCAGCGTCGCGACCTGACGCGCGCGGGTCAGCGATACGGCGCTCCAATCGGCCATCAGTTGATCTTGATCAGGTTGCCGTTGATGGTCATGAGGGTGCCGGTAAATTCGCTCTGCGGCCCGTGCAACCCGAGTTCCATGCCGGCGGTGGCGGTGATGGTGCTGGCGCTGAGGTGGATGCCCATCGCGTCGATCACGATCGACGATTGTCCGACCTGTAACGTGATGCTGGTCCCCGCCTCGATCAGCAGCGTCTGCCCGACCTTGAGGTGATCGGTTTGCCCGATCGTGACGTCGCGATGTTGCCCGACCTTCTTTGTCTCGTTGCGGCCGACCTCGGCGGAGCGGTCATGCCCGACGATATGCTGTTGGTCGTTGCCGACATGGTGCGTTTCCTTAAAGCGGACGCGCGTGTTCATGTCGCGATTGGCGTGGACGAAAAACTCCTCCTTGCCGCCCGCATCCTCCAGCCGGATCTCGTTGGCGTTGGGCGCGCCGGTGTCGAGCGGGCGCGAGTCGGGGTAAGGCCCCGGCTGGCCATAGGTCGAGCTGCGGAACACCGTCCGCGTCTTGTTCGCGGGCAGGTCGTAGATCGGCATGTTCGCCTTGTTGAACAGCCGCCCCTTCACATAGGGCTTGTCGGGATCGTCATCCTCATAGCCGATGCGGACCTGTTCGCCCGTGCGCGGGATGTCGATATTGCCGAGGCCGCCATTCTGGTCGACCCGCATCCAGCAGCTCGCCTTTTCGCCGGGCGTGTTCGCGCGGTCCCAGTTGAGCCGCGCCTTTACCCGGCCGTATTCGTCCGTGTAGATCTTCTCGCCCGCCGGGCCGGAGACGATCGCGGTGTCGACATGCGCGACGGGCTTGGGGGTGGATTGCGGGGCGCGGAACGGCGTGTCGGCGGGGATCGCCTCGACCCGGACGTTGAACACCATCTCGTCGTCGCGCTGGCCGGTGCGGTAGGTCTCGGCGGCGATGCTGTGAAAGGTGGCGGCGATCAGGAAGCGACCGTTCATGCGCCCGACCGGGTGCTGTTCCACCGTCATCAGATAGCCGCAGCTGAGCCCGCCCGCCTGCGACGTGCCCGCCAGACGCCGACGTTGCGCGCGCAAGCCTTCGAGCAGCGTCTGCCCGCGCTCCGCGCCCGTCTTCTCCTGCTCGGCCCGCCCGGTCTTCTCCTGGCGATAGCGGCCCGGGTAGAGATACACTTCCTGCGCGTCGCCCGGATGGCTGCCGGGCGCGGCATGGTCGGCGCTCAGCGGCTGTTCGGGCGACTCGAAGTCGAAATCGCGCGTCGTGACCTTGGCCTCGCCGCCGGTCGACACGCGCTCGGTCCAGGTCTGGAGCGCGTATTTCTGGTCGGTGAAGCGCTGGGTCGAATCGGTCGCGAACACCGACACGGAGGTCGGCTTGTATTGCAGCGTCGGCGGCGTGCCCGGGACATGCGCCGCCGGGCTCTCGCACAGCACCATGACGTGCCTCGCCGCCTCATGCCGGAAAAAATAGTAGATGCCTTCCTCCTCCATCAGCCGCGAGATGAAGGCGAAGTCGCTTTCCTTGTATTGCGCGGTGTAGGTCCGGCGCACCCGCGACTTGGACAGCTTGGAATAGTCGACGTCGGAGATGCCCGCGCCGTCGATCACCTGTTTGATGATCTCGACCGCGGTCAGGTCCTGAAAGATCTTCATCGCGCGGTTCTGCGCGAGGAAGTACGTCCACGGCTCGATAGTCAGCCGGTAATGGTGGCCGGTCGGGCTTTCCTTGAGGTAATCGCCCGCGACCACGCGCCCGTGAAAGTGACGCAGGACCTGATCGTCCTCGAGCAGGTCCAGCGCGGCGGGCCCGCCGAGGTGCGGCTGAAGGTCGAGTTCGAGCGGGGCGATGATGTCGGCGACGATGGTGAACGGGCGGCTGAGCCGCTCGCTCGCCTCGATCCGCTCCAGCACGACCTGCTCGTCGCCGACGTCGATCCGCATCCGCGTCAGGCGTTGGGACGATCCTGGCACCTCCACCCCCGGTTTGAGCAGCACCGCCCCCCGGGCGGATATTCGAAGGCCTGCATAAGCGGCGTCACCCGGAGGCACAACGCCCAAAAGTCGGCACCGAAAACCGCCCCGTCGAGGGACATGGGAGTATCTTGCCGTTGCAACCCCGAACGCTTACGGTGCGTTTCGCCCGGCGAGGCCGTGCACAGGGGAGTTTTTCGTATGCGCGTTCGGATGACGATTGCCGCATTGGCGGCTGTGGCTGCGCCCGCGATGGCGCAACAAGGCGCGCAACAGGGCCGGCCCGCTCCGGCCGCCGCGCCGAGCGTCGAGGGCTATGTCTGTACGTTCACCGGCAATTGCGGGGGCGAGGCGACCACCACCGACGTGACGATGGACTCGGGCGCGACCAAGGGTTTCCGTCTCGCCAAGGCGGTGCCCGACAAGCCTGCCGCGACGCCTGCGCGATCCAATTACATTCCGCCGCGCCCGGCCATCCGTGGCGCCGCGCCGGTCAGCTATGGCCGCCACGCGCCCGCGCATGTCGCCATGCCGATGACGACGCCGCCGGTTGCCGGCGCAGCGCGACCGCGCGCGGACCTGATGATCGGTTTCGAGCGCAACTCGGCACGGATCAGCCCGGAGGGCGTCGCCTCGGCGAAGGTGTTCGCGCAGGCGCTGATGACGCCCGACCTGTCGGGCAAGCGTTTCCTGGTCGAGGGGCATACCGACCTTCGCGGCGGTCGCCAGGTCAACATGGCCCTGTCGGCCAGGCGCGCGCAGGCGGTCACCGATTACCTCGTGTCGCAGGGTGTCGACCGCTCGCGGTTGATGGCGCGCGGCCTCGGCCCCGATGCGCCGCTCCCCGGCCACAGCGCCAGCGATCCGAGCAACCGCCGCGTGGAGGCCGAGCTTCTGCCGTGACGCGGACGGTTGAGCGGCTGGTGACCGCGCGGTGACGCTGGACGAGCTGCTCGCGCCGGTCACCATCGACGCGCCCGCGGGCGAGGACCTGTCCTATGACGGCGAGCGCCAGGAGATCGAGCAGGCGTTCGAGCTCGCCAGCCAGGGCGTCACCGATATGGACTGGCGCGACACGATCAAGCTGATCGAGGGCCAGTCGCGCCGAACCAAGGACGTATGGCTGGCGGTGTATCTCGCCCGCGCTGGCGCGCGGCTCGGGCGGCTGGAGACGGTGGAGTCGGGCTGCGCGATGCTCGCGGGGCTGTTCACCCGCTATTGGACCGAGGTCCATCCGACCGTCGAGGAATACGGGCTTCAGGGGCGCAAGGGCCCGTGCGAGTCGCTGACCCGCATCGGCGAGTTTCTCGGGCCGCTCCGCCGCACGATATTGGTCGAGCATCCGCGTCTCGGCAGCTTCTCGGGCGAGGATTTCGAGCGCTTTGCGGACCAGGGTGACGCGGCGGAGGGCTATGGCCTGTTCCGCGCGGTGCTGAACGACACGCCGGTCGAGACGTTGCAGGCGGTGGTGGCGCGGCTCGACGCGATCCGCGACGCGATCCGCCAGGCGGACGTCGTGCTGACCGAACAGGCGGCGGCGGTGGGCGACACGGGTACGAACTTCACGCCCACTTATGAGGCGATCGAGGTGATCCGCGGTGCGCTCGCGCCGCATGCGGGGTTCGATGTCGCAGCGGAGGTGGTCGCCACCGACGGTGCAGGAGAGGGCACGGCGAGCGAACCGCGTTCGGGCACCCCCGGTCGGGTCGACTCGCGGGAGGATGTCGTACGCGCGATCGACGCGATCGCCGATTATTATCAGCGGCGTGAGCCCTCCAGCCCGGTGCCGGTGGCGCTGCGCCGGGTCCGCAATTGGGTGCCGATGGATTTCATGGCGATCCTGCGCGACATCGCGCCCAACAGTTTGACCGATGTTGGGACAGTGTTGCTCGCGCGGCCCGACGAACAGGCCGGCGGGATGTCGAGTTGGTGAAATCTCCGCTTGCGCGCGCAACCCGTTCGGGGGAAAGCACGTTATCTTACAATCCGTTCACCCGGCAGGTTCGGCTGGGACGGTGACAGGGGGCCGGCATGGCGATCAAGAGCGGGCAGCGCTTCATCAAGGAAAACCGGGCGCCGCGCGTCCATATCGAATATGAGGTGGAGACCTATGGTTCGCGCCAGAAGGTCGAACTGCCGTTCGTGATGGGGGTGATGAGCGATCTGTCGGGCAAGAGCCGGGTCGACAGGAAGCCCGCCGAGACGCGCGATTTTATCGACATTGACATGGACAATTTCGACGCGCGCATGGAGGCGATCGCGCCGCGCGCGGCGTTCAATGTCGAGAACACGCTGGCCGGCGACGGCAAGCTGGCGATCGACCTCACCTTCCGGACGATGAAGGATTTCGACCCGGGCGAGATCGCGAAAAAGGTCGAGCCGCTGGCCAAGCTACTGGAGGCGCGCACCCAACTTGAGGATCTGCTGTCGTACATGGACGGCAAGAACGGCGCGCAGGAGCTGCTCGACAAGGTGTTGAAGGATCCGGCGCTGCTTCAGGCGATCTCGGCGGCCAAGCCGACCGCGCCCGAGGCGGAAGCGACGGACGGCGCGGCGGCGTAACGAACAGGACGGGACGGGGACGGAACAATGGCGCAGGCGCTTCAACAGGTCGGTGATCAGCCGCAGGGCGGGGAGATCGCGTTCGACGACTTCTCGCAACTGCTGCAAAGAGAGTTCAAGCCCGCCGATGACGTCCGCAAGGGGCGGATCGAGCAGGCGGTGCAGACGCTCGCGCAACAGGCGCTCGGCAATGCGCAGACGATGGGCGGCGACGTGTTCGCGACGGTGGACGCGATGCGCTCGGCGCTCGACCGCAAGCTGACCGAGCAGATCAACCAGATCATCCACAACGACGATTTCCAGAAGCTGGAGTCGGCCTGGCGTGGGCTGCATTATCTCGTGATGAACACCGCGACCGGCAAGGACATGAAGATCCGGGTCATGAACATGACCAAGGAAGAATGCCGCAAGATGTTTCGCCAGTTCCGCGACGCGGCCTGGGACCAGAGCCCGTTGTTCAAGAAGATCTACGAGTCGGAGTTCGGGCAACTCGGCGGGCAGCCGTACGGCGCGTTCACCTGCGACTATTATTTCGACCATAGCGCGCCCGATCTGGAGGTGATGAAAGGTCTCGCCCGCATCGGCGCGGCAAGTCACGCGCCGTTCATCGCCGGCGCGTCATCTTCGCTGCTCGGCATGGATAGCTGGACCGAGCTGTCCAACCCGCGCGACCTCGGCAAGATGTTCGAGGCGACCGACTATGCTTCGTGGCGAGCCTTCCGCAACTCGGAGGACAGCCGTTACATGGCGCTGACGCTGCCGCGCTTCCTCGGTCGGCCGCTCTACGGCGCGAAATCGGAGCCGGTGGACGAGTTCGACTTCGAGGAGGACGCCGGCGGTTCGCACGACAACCATCTGTGGCTTAATGCGAGCTATGCGATGGCGACCCGGATCACCGAGGCGTTCACGACCTATGGCTGGGTGACGCGCATCCGCGGCGTCGAGTCCGGCGGCACCGTCGAGGGGCTGCCGACCGCGACCTTCCCGACCGACGATGGCGGCGTCGATCTGAAATGCCCGACCGAGATCGCTATCTCCGACCGGCGCGAGGCGGAGTTGTCGGGGGCGGGGCTGATGGCGCTGATCCATCGCAAGAATACCGACCAGGCGACCTTTATCGGTGCGCAAACGCTGCACCGACCCAAGCAATATGAGAAGACCGACGCGACGGCCAACGCAAACCTGTCCGCGCGTCTGCCCTACATCTTCGCCAGTACGCGGTTCGCGCACTATCTCAAGTGCATCGTCCGCGACTGGGTCGGCGGTTCGCGCGAGGCGGAGCAGCTGCAGCGTGACCTCCACAGCTGGGTGTTGCAATATGTCGACGGCTCGCCCTCGACTTCCAGCGACGAGACCAAGGCGCGGCTTCCGCTCAAGGACGCCAAGATCGAGGTCATTCCCGACGAGGAAAATCCCGGCTATTACAAGGGCAAATTCATGTTCGTGCCCCATTACCAGCTTGAAGGCATGGACATCGCGCTCAGCATGGTGTCCAGGCTTCCCAAGAGCAACTAATTCCGCGAGCACAACACAGGAGAAGACCAATGGCAGTTGACCTGTTCCTCAAGATTGACGGCATTCAGGGTGAGTCGCAGAAGAGCGGTCACCAGGGCGAGATCGACATCGTGTCGTTTGATTTCGGTGCGGTGCAGCACGGTTCGTTCCACACCGGCGGCGCGGGCGGCGGCTCGGGCAAGGCCGAGATTTCGGACATTCGCGTCCAGAAGCAGGTCGACAAGTCGTCGCCGCTGCTGTTCCAGTCCTGCACGACCGGCAAGCACATCCCGACCATCATCATCTACTCGCAGAAGGCGGGCAACGGCCAGGCGCCGTTGAAGTACTACCAGATCAAGATGGAAGACGTGCTGATCTCCGACGTCCACAACAACGGCGCGGCGAGCGGCGACGCGATTATGGAGTCGATCACGTTCAACTGCGCCAAGGTGACGTTCGACTATCAGGCGCAGAATGCGCAGGGTGGCCCGGACGGCGGCGTCGTGACGGCGGGCTACAACGCGCGTCAGAACACGCCGACCGGCGGCTGATCCAGTTCCGCCGCGAGAGCCGATCAGCATGGCCGGAGACGCAGCGGACGATCTGTTACGGGCGGGCGACCTCGATGGAGCGCGTGGAGCGCTTGTCGAGGCCGTCCGCAAACAGCCGGGGGACGCGCGTCTCCGGCTGTACCTGTTTTCCCTGCTCGCGATCACGGCTGAGTGGGACAAGGCGCAGGCGCAGCTCAAGACGCTCGCGCAGCTTTCGCCCGAAGCGCAGATGCTGTCGGTCGTTTATGGGCAGGCGATCGACGCGGAACGCGAGCGCGCGGCCATGTTCGCGGGGACGCAATCGGCGCGGCTTCACGTCGCGTCCGACTGGGCGCTGCCGCTGATCGAGGCGGTCGAGGCGTTCGGCAAGGGCGACGTCGCGCGTGCCGAGGCTGCGCGAGACACCGCCTTTGACGCCGCCCCCGACACGCCGGGCGAGCTCGACGGCGTCGCGTTCGACTGGATCGCCGATGGCGACGGGCGGTTCGGACCGTGTTTCGAAGCGATCATCGGCGGGCGCTACGGCCTGCAGACATTCGACGTGGTCGAGAAGATCACCAGCGAGGGCGCGAGCGACCTGCGCGACCTGGTCTGGTATCCGGTGCAGATCGCGTTCCGCGGTGGTCAGACCGTCGCCGCGCTGCTTCCGACCCGCTATCCGGGCGAAGGTGCCGATGCCGAGGAACGCCTCGCGCGGGTCACCAACTGGGAGGACCGGCCTTGGGGCCAGCAGGGCTCCGGCCAGCATTTGTGGACGCTTTCGGACGGCGAGGACCATGGGCTGTTGAGCCTGCGTTCGCTCACCTTCCGCTGAGCGGGCGCCGGTGGCCGTCTCCCAACGCCTGACGCCGACGCTGTTCGACAAGCTGGTCGCCGATCTGGAGATTTCCGGCCTGCGCGACATCAGCGCGGAAACGCCCGAGATCGCGCGCGAGAAGTTCCGGCATTATTCTGTGCCCAAACTCGAACGCTTCAACGAGAGCGCGCTGCGCGCCACCATCCGCCGCGACCTCGCCTGGCTGCTCAACACCACCAACCTCGAGTCGCTGGTCGATCTCGAGCCGTACCCGCAGGTCGAGTCGTCCGTGCTCAATTACGGCATGACCGACCTTGCCGGGCGGACGCTCAATCGTCGCGCGGTGCTCGCCCGCGCGCGCGAGATACGGCGCGCGATCCGGTTGTTCGAGCCGCGGTTGAAGCATGAAAGCTGCACCGTCGCGCCGGCGGAGGAGGAGGGGCGACCGCATTCGCTCACCTTCGTGATCCAGGCGGAGGTCGCCTCGGTGGCGCAACTCGCGCCCGTCCGCTTCCGCACCGAAGTGGAGGCGGAGACCAGCGCGGTGAATGTTCGTGAGTGATCTGGCGTGAGCGACGGGCTCGACCCGCGCCTGCTGCGCTTTTACAATGACGAACTCGCTTACCTGCGGGACGACGCGCGCGCGTTCGGCGAGGAGCATGAAACGGTCGCCGGGCGGCTGGGGCTCAAGACCCCGACCGACCCCGACCCGTATGTCGAGCGATTGCTGGAGGGCGTCGCCTATCTCGGCGCGCGGGTCCAGCTCAAGCTGCACGACCAATATCCCGAGTTCACCCAGCACCTGCTCCACGCGGTGCAGCCGCATTATCTCGCGCCGACGCCGTCGATGTGCGTCGCCGGGTTCGAGCCCAAGGAAGGCGACCCGATCCTGATCAAGGGGCACCAGGTCCCGCGCGGCACGCCGCTGGTCGCGACGGCGGGGGACGCGAACGGTGCCCCCGTCCAGTTCCGCACCGGCCACGACGTGACATTGTGGCCGCTCCGCATCACCCAGGCCGAGTACCTCGCGAGCCGCGCGGCGGTCGCGCCGTTCGCCGCCGCCGCCGATGTCCGCGCGGAGGCGGGGCTGCGGTTGCGGTTCGAAACGACGCCGGGCGTCGATCTGCCGCAGGTGCTCCCCGCCAATCTGCCGATTTACCTCGCGGGTTCGGAGGCGGTGCCGGGTGAGCTGTATCGCCAGATCGCGGGCGAGACGCTGGCGGTGATCGCGCGCTCGGCGGACGCGGCGGCGGGCGGGGCGGGGTGGGCGCGGCTGCCGCTCCCCGGCCAGGTCGGGTTCGCGGACAGCGAGGCGCTGCTCCCCGCCGAGCAACGCTCGTTCCGCGGCTATCGGTTGCTGGCGGAGTATTTCGCCTGCCCCGAGCGCTTCCTGTTCGTCGACCTGAAGGAGCTCGCGCGCGCGTTCCGCGCCAGTCCCAAGGCGTGCGACGTGGTGCTGCTGTTCAGCCGCAGCGCGCCGGTGCTCCACCAGGCGGTGCAGCCCGCCAATTTCCGCCTTCACGCGACGCCCGCGATCAACCTGTTCGAGAAACAGCTCGGCCGCGTCCAGGTGTCGCGCTTCGAGCATGAGCACCATGTCGTCCCCGACCGGACACGCCCGCTCGACTTCGAGATCTTCCGTGTGCTCGACGTGCAGGCCCATCAGCATGGGCAGGTGGACCCGCGCACCGTCGCTCCGCTCTACGCGTTCGGCGCGCTGCTCTATGACTGGTCGGAGGCGCTGTTCTACACCACGCAGCTTCGTCCCCGGCGGTTGTCGACGCGCGAGCAGCGGCTGCGCAAGCGGACCGACTATGTCGGGACGGAGACGTGGATCAGCCTCACCGCCCCCGGCGACCCGTCGCGGCTCGACGAGGTGAACGAGCTGGCGGTGCGCGCGCTGGTCACCAACCGCGAGCTGCCCGAGCTGCTGAGCTTTCGCGGCGACCAGCATTTCACCGTGTCGGGTGTGCCCGTCCGCGCGGTGAGCGTGCTGCGCGCGCCGACCCGCCCGCGCCCGCCGCTGGGGCTGGGCGACGCGGCGTGGCGGGTCATCGGCCACCTCACTCCCAATTACGCGACGCTCGCGCCCGAGGAGGGCGAGGACCCGCGCGTGCTGCGCGACCATCTCGCGCTGTACGGGCGGCAGGACGACCCGTCGCTCCGGCGGCAGGTCGACGGGGTGCTGGGCGTCAGCTCGAGCAAGGTCGCGCGGCGGGTGCCGGGGCTCGACCGGATGGCGATCGCACGCGGGCACCGGGTCAAGCTCAGGCTCGACGACGGCGCGTTCGACCGCGGGCGGATGTTCCTGTTCGGGGCGGTGGTTGAACGGTTCCTCGCCGAGTTCGCGAGCATCAACTCGTTCACCGAGACCCATGTCAGCAGCGCCGGAGAAGGGGAGTTCGCGCGATGGCCGCCGAGGATAGGCCGCCAGCACAGCATCTGACGTTCCTGCGCGACGCCGCCGCGAGCGTGCGTCGCTATGGGCTGTTTCCCGTGCTGCGCGGGGCGGAGGCGCGCGCCCCCGACTTGCCGCGCATCGGCCGCGCGCGACGTCCCGACCAAAGCATCGCCGACCTGGCGCAGGTGCCCAGCCTCGCCTTTCCCGACTCGACGCTCGAGTCGGTGGAGGTCGTGAAGGAGCGCCCGCGCGTGTCCGGTTTCTGGCTGGGGCTGACCGGGCCGATGGGCGCGCTGCCCTCGCACCTGACCGAGTTCGCCGATTTCGAGCGGCGTTATGCGCGGTCGCGGCCGTTCGGGCGCTGGCTCGACCTGCTCGCCAACCGGATGCTCCAGTTCTTCTACCGCGCCTGGGCCGAGTCGCAGCCCGCCGCGCAGGCGGATCGCCCGGACGAGGACCGGTTCGCAGGCTATCTCGGCCTGCTCACCGGCGCGGCGGAGGGGGTGGGCGAGCATTCGGCCTTCCCGGCGCGCGCGCGGCTACATTACGCGGCGCTGTTCGCCTCCCGGCGGAGCGCGACCGGGATCGAGGATGCGCTCAGCCACCTGCTCCGCCAGCCGGTGACGTTGCTCGAATATCAGCCGCGCTGGCGCGAGGTGGAGCGGGAGGACCAGACCCGGCTCGGGCACGGGTTCGCGACGCTGGGCGTGGATACGATGGCGGGAGCGCGGGCGCGCGTCGCGTCCGACGCGTTCCGCATCGTCGTGCGCGCCGGGTCGATGCGCGAGTACCAGGCGCTGCTCCCCGATGGCGAGCGGTTCCGCATCGCGTCCGAAGCGCTCGATGCGTTCGCGCCGAGCCATCTCGAATGGGACCTGACGATCGAGATGGCCGAGCGCCATGCCCGTCCCGCAAAGCTCGACGGGCGCGCGCAACTGGGCTGGACGGGATGGCTCGCGCCGGGGCAGAGTGACCGCATCCGCGCCGACGCGCATCTCGGGCGTCGGCGCATCGCAAGGGGGTTCAAGCAATGACCGCGATCAGCCGCACCGCGCTGTTCGGCCGCCTCGACAGCGCGCCGCGACAGGCGATCGAGACCGCCACCGGCTTCGCCCGGATGCGCGGCAACCCGTATGTGGAGCTGGTCCACTGGCTGCATGTGCTGTTGCAGGACCCGCGCGGCGACATGGCCGCGATCCGCGCCGCGTTCGGCATGGACGACGCAAGGCTGGCGGCGGATGTGGTGGCGAGCCTCGACGCGCTGCCGCGCGGGGCGACCGCGATCTCCGACTTTGCGCCCGCGATCGAGGAAGCGATCGAGAAGGGGTGGCTCTACGCCTCGCTCCAGTTCGGCGCGGGCAAGGTGCGGACGGGGCATCTCATCTACGGGATGCTGCTGACCCCGGGGCTTCGCAACGCGCTGCTCGCGATCAGCGGGGAGTGGCGCAAGGTCGCCGCCGAGCGGTTGGGGAACGAGTTCGCCGCGGTGACGCAGGCCTCCGCCGAGACGACCACGCCCGCCGCCGCCGCGCCCGAAGCCGGCGGCGAGGCCGCGCCCGCCGCGGCAGCGGGTCCGGGCGAGGCGCTGGCGAAATATTCGGTCGATCTCACCGCGCGCGCGCGCTCGGGCGAGATCGACCGTATCGTCGGGCGCGACGCGGAAATCCGCCAGGTGGTCGACGTGCTGCTCCGCCGCCGCCAGAACAACCCGATCCTGATCGGCGAAGCGGGGGTCGGCAAGACCGCGGTGGTGGAAGGGTTCGCGCGCCGCATCGTCGACGGCGATGTGCCGCCCGCGCTCCAGGGCGTCACGCTCCGCGCGCTCGACGTCACGTTGATGCAGGCGGGCGCGGGGGTGAAGGGCGAGTTCGAGAAGCGGCTGCGCCAGGTGATCGACGAGGTGGAGGGCTCGCCCGTGCCGGTGATCCTGTTCATCGATGAGGCGCATACGCTCGTCGGCGCGGGGGGGCAGGCGGGGACGGGCGACGCCGCCAATTTGCTCAAGCCGGCGCTGGCCCGCGGGCGGCTGCGGACGATCGCGGCGACGACCTATGCCGAATACCGCCAGTATTTCGAGAAGGACCCGGCGCTCACCCGCCGCTTCCAGCCGGTCGATGTCGGCGAGCCGGAGACCGCCAAGGCGATCGACATGCTCCGCTCGGTCGCGCCCGCGATGGAAGCGCATCACGCGGTGGTGGTGCTCGACGAGGCGGTCGCGGCGGCGGTGACGCTGTCGCAGCGCTACGTCCCCGCGCGCCAGTTGCCCGACAAGGCGGTTAGCCTGCTCGACACCGCCTGCGCGCGCGTCGCGGTGTCGCAGCACGCCACCCCTGCGCCGGTCGAGGACCGCCGTCGCCGGCTGGAGCTGCTCGAGGTCGAGCGCGACGTGGTCGAGCGCGAGGCGGCGGGCCGGTATCGCGCCGACGACCGCGCGGCCAAGCTCGACGCGGAGATCGCGGACGCGCGCGCCGAGGTGGAGGCGGTCGAGGCCAAGTGGAGCCAAGAAAAGGAAGCGCTCGCCCGTGTGCAGGAGGCGCGCGATGCGCTGGCCGACGGCGGCGACGGAGCCGAGCTGGAAGCGGCGCTGGCGGCAATGCGCGAGACGGCGGGCGACGCGCCGATGGTGTTCGGCGTCGTCGACGCGGATGCGATCGCGTCGGTGGTGGGCGACTGGACCGGCATTCCGGTCGGGCGGATGGTCAAGGACGAGATCCGCTCGGTGCTGACCATCGCCGACAAGCTGCGCGCGCGCGTGATCGGGCAGGACCACGCGATGGAGGCGGTCGCAAAGCGCATCCAGACCAGCCGCGCCAAGCTCGACAACCCCGAAAAACCGGTCGGCGTGTTCATGCTCTGCGGCCCCAGCGGCGTCGGCAAGACCGAGACCGCGCACGCGCTGGCCGAGCTGCTCTTCTCCGGTGACGAATCGATGATCGTCATCAACATGAGCGAGTTCCAGGAAGCGCATACCGTTTCGACGCTGAAGGGCGCGCCCGCGGGCTATGTCGGCTATGGCCAGGGCGGCGTCTTGACGGAGGCGGTGCGGCGCCGGCCCTATTCGGTGGTGCTGCTCGACGAGGTCGAGAAGGCGCACCCGGATGTCCACGAGATGTTCTTCCAGGTGTTCGACAAGGGGTTCATGAACGACTCCGAGGGGCGGCATATCGACTTCAAGAACACCGTCATCCTGCTCACCTCGAATGTCGGCACCGACCTCATCATGTCGCTGACCGAGGATGAGGAGATGGCCCCCGACGCCGAAGGCCTCGCCACGGCGCTCCGCCCCGAGCTGCTCAAGGTGTTTCCGCCCGCGTTGCTGGGCCGCCTGCTGGTGCTGCCTTATTACCCGCTCAGCCCGACGATGCTGTCGGGGATCGTGCGGTTGCAGCTCGACCGCATCAAGCGGCGGGTGGCGGCCAACCACGACATCGCGCTCAACTATGGCGACGAGGTGGTGGCGCATATCGTGTCGCGCTGCACCGAGATCGCCAGCGGTGGACGCATGATCGACGCGATCCTGACCAACACGCTGCTCCCCGACATGTCGGTCGCGCTGCTCGAGCGGCAGGTCGGCGG
>CALMGC010000185.1 GCA_937863505.1 uncultured Sphingomonadales bacterium
CGCGGTCGCGCCACACGCTCGCCCAGGTCGGCCAGAAGCTGACGGGCACCGCCGCGACGACGAGCATGTGCGCCCAGAACGCCTGATGAAAGGCGAGCCACAGCAGCATCGCGCTCACGCAAGCGGCGACGCAGCCGAGCTCGGCCGGGGCAAGCGCGGTCCAGCGCGCGCGTCGCCAGATCGCGACGGTGACGGCGGCGGAGGCGAGCGCAGCGAGGACGATTACCCAGCGCTGGAGCCCGAGCGGGTTGACGGCGGCGTAGGTCGCGGCCTCGATTGCGGTCGCCCCGCTCCAGATCAGCCAGGACGCGCGATTGGGCTCGACGAGGTGACGGCCGAGCCCGGCAAGATAGGCGAGATAGCCCGCCGCCCCCGCCACGATCGCCACCGCCAGCAAAACGCCCGCCAAGCCCCTCGCCCCCGCATGGTTAACCGGTGTTTACCGGCGCGGGGGGCAAGCGTCTAGGGCGGGCGCTATTGCGGCAGGAGGTTCGCCGCCCGCGTCGCCGCCACCTCCGGGTCGGCGGCGACACTCGGCACCACCGGGTCCACCGGCGTGGGCGCGGTCATATCGGGCAGGCCGGGGATGCTCGCATCCTCCGTCACCGACACATGCGCGCCGAGGCTGGTCGCGGCGTACAGTTTCTTGGCAAAGGCGAGCGGTACGCGGATGCAGCCGTGCGAGGCGGCATAACCCGGGTCGCGCCCGGCATGGATCGCGACGCCGTCCCAGGTCAGCCGCTGCATGTACGGCATCAAGGCATCGTTATACTTGTTCGAATGGTGGGTGACCGCCTTCTGGAGCACGGTGAAGTCGCCGGTCGGCGTCTCATGCCCGGCGGAGCCGGTCGACACCGCCGACACCGCGATCAGACCCGCGCCGCGATACACGAACAAGCGCTGGAGCGGGATGGAGACCACCACGCGCACCGGCCCGGCGGGCGCGTCGGCGTCGTTCCAGCTGAACTGGCCCGCGTTGAGGGTCGTCGCGGCGTCGGCGAGCGCGGCTTCCGAGGATGACGACGCGAAGGCCGGGGTCGCGAGCGAGGCGAGTGCCATCGCGCCGGCGCACACGCCGACGCGCCAGTTGGTCCAGCGCATGATTGCCTCCATGCCGGTAGGCGACGCTCGCGCCCGCCGGATAGCGGTGAAACACGCGTGAGTGGATTTGGTGCCGGAAGCCGGGCGGGTTAACGTCGATTATTACGTCAGGTCTGATTTGGCGGGCGCGCCGCGGGCAAAGCCCGCGTCCTCGAACCTCGGCGTTGCCGAGGCCGGCCGCGCTGGCGCGTCTTGGTCGCAGCTTTGCTACGGTCATGCGCGCTACGCGTTGGTCGGGGAAAGAGGATTCGAACCTCCGGCCCCTGCCTCCCGAAGGCAGTGCTCTACCAGGCTGAGCTATTCCCCGACCCAGGGCATCTCGCCGCCCCTGGTGGTAACGGCGGCAAGGGTCGCGTCACTAGCCCCGCTCGGGCCCGCGATCAAGCCCGCGCGGCCAGCATGTCGGCGACGCGGGTGAACTTCTCGCGCGGCGCTCCCTCGCGCGCCCGCGCCACCTCCGCCGCCTCGATCCGTTGCCAGTCGCGGAACGTGACCACCTCCACCCCGCGCGTCGCCAGCAGCGCGTCGAGCCCCGCACGCCCCGGCTTGCCGCTGTCCCACGTGTCCGCCGCGATCAGCTCGGCGATCGCGTACCCGTCGGGACGGTTGGTGCCGATCGTCCCCGTCGGCCCACGCCGGGCCCAGCCGACCGCGTACAGCCCCGGCGCGACCCGCCCCTCGACGTTCGCGAACCGCCCGAGCTTCGCGTCATAGGGCACTCCGGGGATCTGCGGCGTGCGATAGCCGATGCAGCTGACCACCAGCGAGGCGGGCAGGGCGTAGCGCTCGCCCGTCATCTCGACCCCGCCACCGCTCAGGCGTGTCCGCTCGACCACCACCCGCTCGGCGCGCCCATCTCCCTCGACCGCGACCGGGGCGGCGAAGAAGTCGAACGCAAGCGTGATCGGCCTCGGCAACGACGGCTCGGCGAACTGGCGCAGCAGCGCCACCGACCTGCGCTGCCCCGGTTCCAGCGCCGCATCCGTCTCGGGCGCGGGCAGGTCTGCCGGGTCGACGACCGGCGCGGCGCGCGACAGGTGCGCGAGCTCGCCTAGCTCCTTGGGCGTCATCGCGATCTGGTGCGGACCCCGCCGTGCAAGGATCGTCACCCGCCGAATCGCGTGCGTGTCGAGCTGACCTAGCGCATGGCCTGCAATGTCCGACCCCGCAAACTCGTTCCGCGTCTTGGCCAGGATGCGCGCGACGTCGAGCGCCACATTGCCCGCGCCGACGATCACCACCTCCGCCCCGGCGAGCGGAGGATCGAGGTCGGCAAAGTCGGGGTGGCCGTTATACCAGCCGACGAACGCCGCCGAGCCGATCACGCTAGGCAGGTCGTCGCCCGGCACGCCGAGCGGCTTGTCGGCGGGCGCGCCGGTCGCGAGCACCACCGCGTCGTACAGCTTCTGCAGTTCGGGGATGCTCACATCGCGCCCGACGCTGACGTTGCCCATGAAGCGTACCGTCTCACCAGTCGCGGTCGCCTCATACCGGCGCGCGACCGCCTTGATCGACTGGTGATCAGGCGCGACGCCGCTGCGGATCAGGCCATAGGGGGCGGGCAGGCGGTCGATGATGTCGACCCGGGCTGCGTCCCCGAACAGCTTCGCCAGCGCCTCCGCGGTATAGTAACCCGCCGGCCCCGAGCCGATCACCGCGACATGCCGCATCGCCGCTCTCCTTGCCGCCGCAGCCTAGTCGCTTGGCGCACGAGGGCAAGCGCGGCTATCGGTGGCGCATGCCCGCGATCGAGCTCCTCGCCGCCGCTCTCGGCGCGGTTTGCGTCGCGCTGGCCGTGCGGCGGAGCGTGTGGAACTACCCGTTCGGCATCGCGTCGGTCGCGCTTTACTTCGCGGTGTTCGGGCGCGCGAAGCTGTATTCGGATGCGCTGCTCCAGCTGTTCTTCATCGTCGTCAACGCGGGTGGCTGGTGGGCGTGGACCCGCAACCGCGCGGGCGCGGGCGAGGTGATCGTCGAGGCGATGAGTACGCGCGACCGCTGGCGTTGGGCGTTGGGATGCGCGGTCGCGATAGTCGCATGGGGCGCGCTGATGCACCACTATACCGACGCGTCCTACCCGTGGCCCGACGCGGGCGTGGCGATCACCAGCGTCGCCGCGCAATGGCTGATGGCGCGGCGCAAATGGGAGAACTGGCTGCTGTGGATCGCAGTCGACCTCGCGTCGATCCCGCTCTACGCGCTGAAGCAGCTTGGGGCGACGACATTGCTGTACCTTCTCTACCTCGCGATGGCGGTTTGGGGACTGGTCGATTGGACGCGCGTCTACCGGCGCGCGAGCGGCCCCGCGGCGCTGTGATGCTCCGCTCCGTCTGCCTCCACGGGCCCGAGAGCACGGGTAAATCGGCGGTCGTGCCCCGGCTCGCGCAACATTTCGGCTCGCCTTATGTGGCGGAGTTCGGCCGCACCTATTGCGAGATGCACGGCACCAACCTGACCATGGCCGACCTGCTGGCGATCGCCGCCGGGCACGACTCGGAGACGCGGGCGGCGCTGGCGGCGGGGCGCTATCCGGTGATCCTCGATACCGACCCGCTGATGACCGCGGTCTGGGCGGACATGCTGTTCGGTCGCCGCGACCCGTGGTTCGGCGCGTGGCAGGGCACCGCCGACCTCTACCTGCTGTTCGACATCGACCTGCCCTGGCATGCGGACGGCACCCGCATGTTCGGGACGCTCGCCGAGCGGCAGCGCTTCTTCGACCTTTCGCGCGCCGAGCTCGAGCGCCGCAACCTCCCCTACGCGCTGGTGAGCGGAGAGGGCGAGCAACGCTACCTCGCCGCGCTGGAGGCGATCCGCCGCGCAAGCTAGCGGCGGGGGCGGCGCTGGGCTAGGCGCACGGGCATGACCCCGCTCGACCGCATCCGCAATTTCTCGATCATCGCGCATATCGACCATGGCAAGTCGACGCTCGCCGACCGGCTGATCCAGGCGACCGGCGGCCTCACCGACCGTGAGATGAGCGAGCAGGTGCTCGACAACATGGACATCGAGCGCGAGCGCGGCATCACCATCAAGGC
>CALMGC010000186.1 GCA_937863505.1 uncultured Sphingomonadales bacterium
CGTTCGCCGCGCCGGTCTTCGCGGACCGGCTCCGCCTCCTATATGAGCGCCTCGCGCTGGCCGGACCCGCCGTAATGGTGCCGTAACGCTGATCCATGAAGAGGCGCGGGACCCGAGGCCGTGAGTGATCGAAGCACAGCAATGGACACCCTGACTGACGAACCCATCGGGCTGGCGCTGGACCCGTTCGCGTTCCACGGCCATCCCGCCAGCGCGATTGAAGGGTTGGGCGGGGGCGCGCCCTTGCCCGACCCGAGCTATGCGTTCCACACGCCATACGTCCCGGTGGCGCGGGGCCACGCGCATTTCACCGTCCGCTTCGCCGGACTGCGGGCACGGCGGGGTAGCCTGGTGCTGCGCGTTCATATGCTGCCGGGGGAGGCCGGCGCGACCGCGCGCATGGTCACCAGCCAGCGGTTGCAGCTCAATTGGTTGTCGCATCACGGCGGCGAGACGCGGCTGCGTTTCGAGGCGTTTCGCGGCGCGACCTATGCGGTGATGGGCCTGATCCCCGACGGGACCGACGCCAGCGCCGACGAACTGACCGTCACGCTCGACCGGCCCGCCGACGCCGACGAGATCGCGCTGGCCGAGGACATGCCGGAAGCGCATGCCGTTCCCCAGAGCGGGGTCGAGGTGCGGCCGGTGTCGATGCTGTTGTCGCTCGACCCGCCCAGCTTCGCCAGCCCGGTGTCGCAGCCGTGCACCGCCGAGCAGCTGCGCGAGCCCGCGTTTCGCGCGCGGACCGGGCGGCGGCGCGTCCCGACGGAGGAGGGGGCCGAGGCGTGGTCCGCCGCCTATGTCGTACAGGTGCTCGACCGCTATGGACAGCTTCGCCCGGGCGCGCGCGGGCTGGCGCTGGGCGAGCCGGGCACGTGGGTGCGCGAGGCGATCGCGGCGGCAAGTGCGACCTGCCGCGTGGTGGCGCTGGGAGAACGCGGCGCGGACGCGCTCGACCCGGCGGCGCTGCCGGGCGAGCTGTTCGGGTTCGACTTCCTGCTGTCGATCCGCGCGACCGACGCGCTGCCCGGCGACCTGGCGGCGCGGGCGTTCGTGGCGGGCGCGATGGAGTGTTTGCGCCCCGGCGGGCTCGCGGTGCATGTCGTGGGACATGCGCCGGCCCCGGGCATCGCCGCGCCGCTCCGCTTCGACATCAACGGGGTGCAGCGGCTGGCGCTGGCGCTGATCTCGCGCGGGCATGAGGTGGCGCGGATCAAGCCCGCGCCGACGCACCGGACGGTGACCGCGCCGGGCGAGGCCACCACTCCCTTCGGGCTGGTCGCGCGCCGCGCGGCGGTCATCCTGTAACGGCACCGGCATGAGTTAACAGGTCAAGTGTTGCCCAAAGGTCGCATCGCAATAACTTAAGTCGTGGCGTGGAACGGGCGTCTGGCCATGGGGTTACCCCGACCTACCTACCTGATCCCTAGAATGAGGTTTCTTCGATGCGTATCGTTTCCACTGCTCTCCTGGCGGCGCTGGTCGCCGCCGCCGCTCCCGCCGTCGCGCAGGACGCGTCCGCGCCGCCCCCGTCTCAGGACACCTCCGCGCCCGTCTCGACCAACGGCACCAGCTTTCGTGGTTTCCGCGTCGAGGGCGATGTCGGCGGCGACCGCTATCAGTCCGAGGGCGTGCACCGCAACAAGCTCGGCTACGGCGCTTCCGGCGGCTTTGACGGCCAGATCGGCGATCGCCTGGTGATCGGCGTGGAAGGCAGCTACTGGCGCGCCAACAACTACACCGAGAACGTCACCGCCGGCCGCACCGGCGGCACCATCGCGGACAAGTCGTTCGACGAATATGGCGTGGCGGTGCGCGCGGGCGTGCTGGTCGCGCCGCAGCTGCTCGTGTTCGGCAAGGGCGGCTTCATCAACAACGAGCAGCGCAAGGCGTTCAACAACGCGCCCGCGGGCCAGACCAACTTCTACAATCACTTCAACACCGACGGCTATCAGGTCGGCGGCGGTGTCGAGCTGTCCATGGCGAACCGGTTCCAGGGGCCGCTGTCGGGCCTCTACCTGTCCGCGCAGTACGTCTACTCGCGCTATGACGACCACACGTCGCGCCAGAAGCTGTTCGGCGGCGTCGGCATCCGCTTCCGCTAAGCCTACCGGGCGTCGGCGGCCTGGTGCCGCCGACGCCAGCGGTGAGACGACCGTCCTCGGGTGAGGGCGGTCGTGTTGTTGGAACAGTTTGAATGCGTCCGGCGCAGACGAGCCGTCGGCGCTGGGCGCGAACCGCAATGTCGTCGGTATCCTGCCCAGAGCCTTTACCCGCCCCCGCTAGGGCGGGGAGCTGGAAATGTCGCAGCACAAGCTGTTCGGGGAACGGTAGCGGAGGCGCTGGCGCACCCGACAGGATTCGAACCTGTGACCTCTGCCTTCGGAGGGCAGCGCTCTATCCAGCTGAGCTACGGGTGCTTGAACCATGTCTAGCAGCGCGGGGGCCGCCGCGCCAGCCCGATCATCGGTGTGCGAGCGATACGGGCTGGAACGGGGCGAGGCCGCAGCTGGCGCCGCGCATCGGCGGGCTGGTCTCGAAAACGGTGATGATGTCGGTCGAGCAGAGCTGGCTAAGCGAGGTCTCATAGGCGAAACGCTGCTCGAAGCCGAGCTGCGGGCAGGGCTGGTCGAGGGTCACGCGATACACCTGATTGCGCCCGCGCATCCTGAAGTCGATCACCTGGTCGCTGCGTACGAGCGACTGGTCGATCTGCACGATCGGGATGCAGGTCACGGGCGCGCCGGTCGGCGTCGCGGCGGGAATGCCCCGGTCGCGAGCGAGGCCCGGGGCGGCGAGCGTGGCGGCAAAAAGCGCGGCGGCGAGCAGGGGACGCATCGGTTACAAATCCTTTGGCGGCAATGTCTTGGGCTCGAACGCGCAAAGCTCCGCAACGATGCATCGCCAGCATTCGGGCCGCCTCGCGCGGCAGACATAGCGCCCGTGCAGGATCAGCAGGTGGTGCGCCTGAGCGAGGAACGGCGCGGGCGTGGCCGCTTCGAGCCCCAGCTCGACCGCGAGCACGGTCTTGCCGGGCGCGAGCCCGGTGCGGTTCGCCACCCGGAACACATGCGTGTCGACCGCGATCGTGGGCGCGCCGAACGCGACATTCATCACCACATTGGCGGTCTTGCGCCCGACCCCGGGCAGCCGCTCCAGCGCGTTGCGGTCTTGCGGCACCTCGCCGCCATGGTCGGCGATCAGCGCATGGCTGAGCGCGATGACGTTCTTCGCCTTGCCGTTGTAGAGCCCGATCGTGCGGATATGGCCCTTGAGCGCCTCCTCGCCCAGCGCCACCATCGCGTGCGGGGTGTTCACCTCGGCGAACAGCGGCCCCGTCGCCTTGTTGACGCTGACGTCGGTCGCCTGCGCGGACAGCGCGACCGCTACGAGCAAGGTGTACGGATTCTCCCAGCTCAGCTCCGTTTCGGGATCGGGGTTGTCGGCGGCGAGGCGGGTGTAGAAATTCCACACTTCCGCCTCGGTCACAGCCCCAGCACCTCGGCCATCGAATAGCGCCCGGCGGGTTTCCCCGCGAGCCACATCGCCGCGCGGACCGCACCCTTCGCGAAGATGGTGCGGTTGTCGCCGCGATGCCCGAGCTCGATCCGCTCGCCCTCGCTCGCGAACACGACCTGATGGTCGCCGATCACCGTACCGCCGCGAAGCGACGCGAAACCGATCGTTCCTTCCGAACGCGCGCCGACCAGCCCCGCGCGGCTGTCCACCCGCACTTCGTTCAGCGTTGTGCCGCGCCCCGCCGCCGCCGCTTCGCCGAGGAGGAGCGCGGTGCCCGATGGCGCATCGACCTTGTGGCGGTGGTGAAAGTCGACGATCTCGACGTCCCAATCCGCCCCGAGCCGCGCCGCCGCCTCGCGGACGAGAATGCCGAGCAGGGTGACCCCGAGCGAGGTGTTGCCGGTCTGGATGATCGCGATGTCGCGCGCCGCCGCGTCGATCGCCGCGTGGTGCGCGCGCGACAGGCCGGTGGTGCCGATCACGATCGGGGTGCCCGCGGCGCGCGCGGCGTCGAGATGCTCCGCCAGCGCGCTTGGGGTGGAGAAATCGACCAGCACATCGGCGACCTTCGCGATCGGATGGCAATCGTCGCGCGCGTCCGCCCCGCCCGCTAGCGTCACGCCCGCGTCGTCCAATATCGCCGCGATCGCGCGCCCCATGCGCCCCTCGCTGCCCAATATGCCGATCGCGGTCATGGTCGGGGTACGTCCTTTCAGCCTCGCGGGATGCCTTGGCACGCGGCGAAGGTGCCGGGAACAGGGTTTCGTGAGGGCAGGTGACGTGCATTGTCCGATCTGCGCGGGCTTGCCTGCCGACACGGTGCGCGCCACCGTCGGGCGCATGAGCCAGCCAACCCACGCCGACCCCCAGCCCTGGACGGTGACCGCGTCGCGCGTCGTCGTGCAGGACCGCTGGATCACCTTGCGCGCCGACGATTGCCGCACGGTCGAGGGTGCCGAGATCGCGCCCTTCTACGTGCTCGACTATTCCGACTGGGTGCAGGTGGTCGCGCTCAACGGGGACGATCACCTGATCCTGGTGCGGCAATATTGGCACGGGCGCGGCGAGGTGACGCTGGAGCTGCCATGCGGCGGCATCGACGCCGCCGACCGCGACCCGCTCGCGGCGGGCGCACGCGAACTGGCGGAGGAGACGGGCTATGCGGCCGACCATTGGCGGCTGATCGCGTCCTTGTCGCCCAATCCCGCCAATCAGAGCAACGTGATGCACGTCCTGCTCGCCACCGACGCGCGGCGCACCCGCCTGCCCGCCGACGACCCGCGCGAGCGGATCGCGACCATGCGGATGCCGGTCGCCGAGGCGGTGGCGGCGGCGCGGGACGGCAGGATCGTGCACGGCTTGGCGATCGCCGCGCTGGCGCTGGCGCTGACCGCCACAGGTCGGTGGCCGTCATGATGGGTGACTACCCGTCGATCGTCATCCTCACCGGCGCGGGCGTGTCGGCGGAAAGCGGGCTGGCGACGTTCCGCGGACCCGGCGGCTTGTGGGAAGGGCACCGGGTCGAGGATGTCTGCACACCGGAGGCGCTCGCGCACGACCCGGAGCTGGTGCATCGCTTCTACGATAAGCGGCGGGCGGCGCTGGCGGGCGTGGAGCCGAACGCTGCGCATCGCGCGCTGGCGCGGCTCGACGCGGCGTGGCCGGGCGAGTTGCTGCTGGTCACGCAGAATGTCGACGACCTGCACGAGCGGGCGGGGTCGAGGCGGCTGCTGCACATGCACGGCGAGCTGACCTCGGCCTTGTGCGCCTCGTGCGGGGAGCGGCGCGGGTGGACGGGCGATCTGCCGCCGGGCACACGCTGCCCCGCCTGCCATGCGCCTTCGCTGCGGCCCGACATCGTGTTCTTCGGCGAGATGCCCTATGACATGGACCGGATCGAGCGCGCGCTGGCGCGGTGGGACCTGTTCGTCTCGATCGGCACCTCGGGCGCGGTGTACCCGGCGGCAGGCTTCGTCCAGACCGCGCGCTACACGGGCGCGGACACGCTGGAGCTGAACCTGGAGCCTTCGGCGGGAAGCGTGTTCTTCGCGGAGAGCCGGATGGGCGCGGCGAGCGTGCTGGTCCCGGCGTGGGTGGAGGAGATGCTGGCGGGGGCGGGGCGGCTCTGATAGGGAAAGCGAAGGAGGTCGCCATGTCCGAACCGGTCACCGTGTCGCTCGCCGATCACTGGCGCGTTTATCTGGACGGGTTGGTGCGGAGCGGTCGCTTCGGCTCGACCGACGACGCAATCGAGTCGAGCCTGCGGCTGCTCGAAGCGACCGAGCACGCCGAGGATCGGCTCGCCCGATTACTGGAGGAGGGTGAAGCCGAGGGCGGGTTTAAGGAATGGGACCGCGACGCGTTCTTGGCTGAAATGCACGGACGCGATGACCGCAAAGCGGCTTGAACTCGGCGCGCGGGCGCGCGCCGATCTAGCCGAAATCTGGTACTACTCGGCGGAAACGTGGGGCCACGCGCAAGCGGAGCGGTACAACAACGCGCTGCACGAGGCGCTGACCGAATTGGCCTCCGGCGTGCAGTTTGGACAACGGGCTCCAGTACGCGGCTTCTTCAGGTTGAAAGTGCGCTCGCACGTCATCTACTACCGGGAGCGTCCGTCCGTGATCCGGGTTGTGCGTATCCTGCATTCCAAGCAAGATGTGGAAACTCAGCTTTCCCGCCGGCGCTAATCCACCCAGTCCAGCCCCAGGTCGCGGTACACCTCGCGGTCCTCGTCCCAGCCCGGGCGTACCTTGACGTGCAGGTACAAGTGCACCGGCCGCCCCAATAACCCCGCCAGCTCGCCCCGCGCGCGCGCGCCGATCTCGCGGATGCGCGCGCCGCCCTTGCCCAGCACGATCGCGCGCTGGGTGGGGCGCTCGACCATCACCTGTTGGTGGATTTCGACCGAGCCGTCGGGGCGCTCCTTGTACGCCTCCGTCTCGATCGCGCTGGCATAGGGAAGTTCGGCGTGAAGCTGGAGAAACAGCTGCTCGCGCGTCACCTCGGCGGCGAGCGCGCGTTCGGTGGCGTCGCTGACCTGGTCCTCGGGATAATGCCATGGCCCCTCGGGCATCACGGCGGCGAAGGCGCGTTTGAGTTCCGCAACACCGTCGCCGCTCGAGGCGCTCACGAAGAAAGTTTCGTCGAACGCCAATGCCTCGTTCAGGCGCTGCGCGTGGAGGAGCAGCTTGGGCTTGTCCGCCACGTCGACCTTGTTGAGGACGAGGTACTTGCGCTCGGGCCGGTCGCGGAGCCGGTCGAGGATGGCGCTGACCTTCGCGCCCACCCCCGCCTTGCCGTCGACCACCAGCGCGAGAAGGTCCGCGCCCTCCGCCCCGCCCCAGGCGGCGGCGACCATCGCGCGGTCGAGCCGGCGCTTGGGCTCGAAGATGCCGGGCGTGTCGACGAGCAGCAGCTGCGCCCCATCGTTGACGGTGCCCTCGATCGCGACACCGAGCAGGCGCGCGCGCGTGGTCTGCGCCTTGGGCGAGACGATCGCGACCTTCTGCCCGACCAGCGCGTTGACCAGCGTCGACTTGCCCGCATTGGGCGCGCCGACCACGGTGACAAGGCCGCAACGGGTCATGTACGCCCTCCAGGCTTGACCGAGTGCATGAGCCTCGCCGGTTTGCGCTTCGGCACAGGTGAGCTTTCGGTCAGCTGCGCCAGCAACAGCCGGGCGGCCTCCTTTTCCGCCTCGCGCTTGGTTGAAGCAGCCGCGCTCTGCTCGTGGCTGCCCAGCCGCACCACAACGGTGTGAGAGGGGAGGTGGTCGGGTCCGCTCTCTTCCACCGCCGTGTAGACCGGCACACCGCGGTTGTTACTCGCCGCCCAGTCCTGGAGCGCGGCCTTGGGATGTTTGCGCGCAGTTTCCCTGCGGTTGATTTGCTCCGCCCAACGCAGTCGTACCCACTCGCGCGCGGCGTCGAGCCCCCGCTCCAGATACAGCGCCGCGAGCAGCGCCTCAACCACGTCGCCGAGCACGTTGTCGCTGTCGCGCAGTTTCGCCAACGCGCCCTTGTCGAACCGCACCCGATCCGGAACGCCGATGTCGCGCGCCACCTCCGCGCAGTTCGCGCCCGAGACGAGTACGTTGATGCGGCGGCTTAACATTCCCTCCGCTTCATCGGGGAACAGACCATAAAGCCACTCGGCCATGCTCAGCCCCAGCACGCGGTCGCCAAGGAACTCGAGCCGCTGATAGCTTTCTTCGTTGGTCCGGCTGCCGTGGGTGAGCGCACGAGTCCAAAGCGCGATGTCCTTGGGCGCGTGCCCGAAGGTCTGCGCGATCCAGTCGGCGACCTCGCTCAGAACCCTTCCCCGATCCGCCGCCAGCGCGCGGCCGATACCCAAGTCCACGGCTTCACCCACGACGCGGAGCCGTCGGTGGAGAAGAAGCTCACCACCGCCTTGCCCTCGACATGGTCGACCGGGAGATAGCCCATGCCCGATTGCTGCCCCGGCAATGCGTCGGCGGGGGCGGGGAAGCGGCTGTCCGCGCTGTCGTCGCGATTGTCGCCCATCACGAAAATGTCGCCCTTGGGCACCGCATAGACGTTCGTGTCGTCGCGGTCGGCGAACTGGCCGAGGTCGAGCACGTCGTAACTCGCGCCGCCGGGCAGCGTCTCATGATAGCGCGGCATCCGGCACACGGGCGCGCCCGCCATCACCGCCTGGAACTGCGCGGCGCAATGCGAGGCGTCGAAATTGGCCGACAGCGGCAAGACGAAATCGGCAACCCGCCGCTTGGATACGGGCACGCCGTTGAGGATCACCTGACCGTGGCGGACCTGGATCGTGTCGCCAGCGACGCCGATCACCCGCTTGATGACGTCATGGTCCTCGCCCGGCGGTCCCCGGAACACGACCACGTCGCCGCGCGTGGGGCTCGACCAGCCGAGGCGACCGGGGATTGGGGGAAACCCCCACGGAAACGACCAGCGCGAATAGCCGTAGTTCAGCTTCGAGACGAACAGATAATCGCCGATCAGCAACCGGGGCAGCATCGACTCCGAGGGTATCGAAAATGGCGCGATCACCAGCGAGCGGAGCAGCCAGAGCCCGAGCGCGAGCTTGAGCAGATAGGACAAGGTGGCCCGCGCTTCGCTTTTGGGTCTGGTCGCCATGGCCGAGCGGGTTCGCCGATCATGCATCCCCCGTCAAGGCAGGGCACTTACGCGCGCCTGCGTCGTTTCACCCGCCATGCGCCCGACGGGGGCGATCCAACGGAGGACATCGGCATGGCGGACAATGACTGGTCGGCGATCGAGGCGCTGCCCGCGATCAAGCTGGAGCAATTGTTCGCTGACGACCCTGATCGGCTCGCGCGCTTCTCGGTCGATGTCGCAGAATTGCACTTCGACTTCTCCAAGACACACCTGACCCCCGACGCGGTGACCGCGTTCGAGGCGCTGGCCAAGACGCGCGACCTCGCGGGGCGGCGCGACCGGCTGTTCGCGGACGAGCCGATCAACACCAGCGAGAACCGCCCGGTCGAGCATGTCATGGAGCGTGGCGAGGGCAACCCGGAGGCGGTCGCGCGCGCCCGCGGCTATCACGACCGGATGCGCTCGCTGATCGACGCGATCGAGGCGGGCGCGCTGGGGCCGATCCGGCACGTGCTCCACACCGGCATCGGCGGCTCCGCGCTCGGCCCCAACCTCCTTGTCGACGCGCTCGGGCGCGAGGCGGACCGCTACGACGTGGCGGTCGTCTCCAACGTCGACGGCATGGCGCTGGAGGATGTGTTCGCGCGCTTCGACCCCGCCGCGACGCTGCTGGTGGTGGCGAGCAAGACCTTCACCACCACCGAGACGATGCTCAACGCCGACAGCACGGTCGCGTGGATGACCGAGCACGGCGTCGAGGACCCTTACGGCCGTGTGATCGCCCTCACCGCCGCACCCGACAAGGCGATCGAATGGGGGGTGGACGAAACGCGCGTGCTGCCGTTCGCCGAAGGGGTGGGCGGGCGTTACTCGCTATGGTCGTCGATCGGCTTTCCGGCCGCGCTTGCGCTCGGGTGGGACGCGTTCGAGGAGCTGTTGGAGGGCGCGGCGGAGATGGATCGGCACTTCCGGCTGACCGCCTTGCACGAGAACGCTCCCGCGCTCGCGGGCTTCGCGGACCTCTATTATACGCAGGTGCGCCGTGCGGAGACGCGCGCCACCTTTGCCTATGACGAGCGGCTGAAGCTGCTCCCGTCCTATCTCCAGCAGCTGGAGATGGAGTCGAACGGCAAGGGCGTGAAACTTGACGGCACGCCGCTCGACCGACCCTCGTGCCAGATCACCTGGGGCGGGGTCGGCACGGACGCGCAGCACGCGGTGTTTCAGCTGCTCCATCAGGGGACGCATCTGGTGCCGGTCGAGTTCGTCGCGGTGATCGAGGCGGGCGACACGCTCGCGCCCGAACACCACAAGCTGCTGCTGCTCAACGCGTTCGCGCAAGGGGCGGCGCTGATGAAGGGGCGGCATTCGGACGACGGCGCGCGCAATTACCTCGGCGACCGCCCGAGTTCGACCATCCTGCTCGACGACCTCACCCCGCGCGCGCTGGGCGCGCTGATCGCGTTTTACGAGCATCGGGTGTTCACCGTCGGCACGCTGCTCCAGATCAACAGCTTCGACCAGTTCGGCGTGGAGCTCGGCAAGGAGATGGCCAAGGCGGCGGCCAAGGGCGGGGGCGAGTTCGACGTGTCGACGACGGACCTGATCGCGCGGGCTGGGCTGGGTTAGGCCGGAGCAAAAACACCCGTCACCCCCCGCGAAAGCGGGGGTCCCGCTTCTTATCTGGGAGGCTAGAGGAAGCGGGATGCCCGTTTTCGCGGGCGTTACGGAGTAGGTAAATGACCGGATACGACTACGACCTGTTCGTCATCGGCGCGGGGTCGGGCGGGGTGCGCGCGGTGCGGGTGTCCGCCGCCTACGGCGCGAAGGTGGCGGTGGCGGAGGAGCATCGGGTCGGCGGCACCTGCGTGATCCGCGGCTGCGTGCCCAAGAAGCTGCTCGTCTATGGCGCGCACTTCGCCGAGGACCTCGCCGACGCGCGCCGCTTCGGGTGGAACGTGCCCGAATGCCAGTTCAGCTGGACCACCTTGCGCGACAATGTGCTGAGCGAGCTCGACCGGCTCAACGCCGCCTATACCGAGACGCTGACCAACCACGGCGTTACCATCATTCCTCAGCGCGCCACCGTCACCGGCCCGCACTCGCTCCGGCTCGCGGACGGAACCGACGTGACCGCCCGTGTCATCCTCGTCGCGGTCGGCGCGCATCCGTCGATTCCGGAATGCGAGGGGCATCAGCACGGCATCACCTCCAACGAGGTGTTCCACCTCGACGCGATCCCCAAGCGCGTGCTGATCGCGGGCGCGGGCTATATCGCCAACGAGTTCGCGGGCATCTTCAATGAGCTCGGCGCGCACGTCACCATCATGAACCGGTCGCGGGACATCCTGCGTGGGTACGAGCTCGCGCTGCGCGACCGGCTGCTCCAGATCTCGATCATGAAGGGGCTGGAGTTCCGCTTCGACGCCACGTTCGAGCGGATCGAGCGCGGCGAGGACGGTTGCCTCACCGTCCACATGACCAACCACGAGCCGGTCACGGTCGACTGCGTGCTGTTCGCGACCGGGCGTGTGCCCAACACGAGCGGGCTCGGGCTTGAGAGCGCGGGCGTGACGCTCGACAAGGGCGCGGTGGTGGTCGACGCGGACAACAAGTCGACCTGCGACAGCATCTATGCGGTCGGCGACGTGACCAACCGTATCCAGCTCACCCCCGTCGCGATCCGCGAGGGGCAGGCGTTCGCGGACACGGTGTTCGGCAACAAGCCGTCGCGGGTGGACTATGAGAACGTGCCCAGCGCCGTTTTCAGCCACCCGCCGATCGCGCAGGTCGGGATGACGGAAGCGCAGGCGCGCGAGAAGCTCGGCTCGGTCAAGATCTACACCAGCGACTTCCGCCCGATGAAGAACGTGCTCGCGGGCCGGAACGAGCGCGCGCTCTATAAGATGGTGTGCGACGGCGAGACGGGCCGGGTGGCGGGCATCCACCTCATCGGCCCCGACGCGCCCGAAATCCTGCAGGCCGCCGCGGTCGCGGTCAAGGCGGGGCTGACCAAGGACCAGTTCGACCAGACGATCGCGCTTCACCCGACGATGGCGGAGGAGCTGGTGCTGATGAAGTGAGGGTCACGCCTCGCGGAGGTTGACCTGATCCGCCGTGACCACGCGGGCGATGGCGGGAAAGATGTGGTCGATCGGAAACCGGTGCAGCTCGGCGGTTCGCGACGTGCACGCATCCTCGACCACGACCATGTCGTAGCTCAGCTCCCAGCCCGAGCGGACCGTCGATTCGACGCCGAAATTGGTGGCGATGCCCGCGACCACGACCGTCGATACATTGCGACGGCGGAGTTGCAGGTCGAGGTCGGTGCCCGTGAACGCGCCCCAGTGACGCTTGAGGATGACCACGTCGCCCGCTTCGCGCAGGCCGGGGACGAGGTCGCTGAACACGGGCGGGGTGCCGTCGGCTGGTAGGCGGGGCCTGTCGACCCTCTGGCTCGGCATCTCGCCCGGCGCGAAGCCGACATGCACCAGCATCACCGGCGCGCCCGCCTCGCGAAAGCGCGCGGCCAGGTCCTTCGCGACCGCGACCACCTGCGCGGCCGGGTACGGCGCACAATCGCGCGAGACGATCCCCTGCTGCAGGTCGATGAGGACGAGCGCGGTGGTGTGCGGGTCGAAGGTTGGCATGGAGTGCGAACCGGCGCGCGGCGGATCGGTTCCGTCCGGAACGGTGCCATTCACGCTTGCGCCATATGGCCGACAAGATCATATCAGGGTTTTATTCAGTCCGGAGCAGTCCCATGCGCCTTTCCACCCAGGTCAAGCCGATCAGCTATGTGAAGGCGAACGCCGCCGAGATCATTGCCGAACTGAACGACGGCGGCGAGCCGATCGTGGTGACGCAGAACGGCGAGGCGAAAGCGGTGGTGATGAGCGTTCACGAATATGAGCAGAGGGAGGAGGCGCTCGCACTACTGAAGGTCCTCGCGATGGGAAGCCGCAATGTTGCGGAGGGCAGGACCAAGCCCGCCGGCGAGGTGTTCGACCGGCTTGAGCGCAAATATCGCGAGGGCTGAGCCGTGCACCGGTCGTACGATGTCCGCTTCGACATAGAGGCGGAGCGCGATCTGGAGGGCATCGCCGACTACCTCGCCGCGCGCGCGTCACTGGCTCGCGCGATCGAGTTCTTCGGTGCGATCCGGCATCAGGCGGAGACGCTTTCCATCTTTCCCGAACGGGGCGCGGTTCCCAAAGAACTCGATCGTCTCGGCGTTCGCCAATATCGGCAGACGCTGCTCAAGCAGTATCGCATCTTCTATGAAGTGACCGCCGACGCTGTCGTGATCCTGCTGATCGCCGACGGCCGCCGCGACATGGACGCGCTGCTCAGCACGCGCCTCCTCACCCGCGACCCGTCCGGCTGATTGCGCCACCCGCCCCCGTCCCCTATAGCCCGCCGCATCTCACCGCCCCGGCCTCGCCCACGCGCCGCCGGGGCTCGTTCGTTTCAGGGGAACCCGCATGGCGCGCCGCCGGCAAATTTACGAGGGCAAGGCCAAGATCCTCTATGAAGGGCCGGAGCCCGGCACGCTGATCCAGTATTTCAAGGACGACGCCACCGCCTTCAACGCGCAGAAGAAGGGCACGATCAACGGCAAGGGCGTGCTCAACAACCGCATCTCCGAGCATATCTTCACCCTGCTCGACACGATCGGCGTGCCCACCCACTTCATCCGCCGCCTCAACATGCGCGAGCAGCTGATCCGGCAGGTGGAGATCGTGCCGATCGAGGTCGTGGTGAGGAACGTCGCCGCAGGCACGCTGTCGACCCGGCTCGGGATCGAGGAGGGGACCAAGCTGCCCCGCACGATCATCGAATATTTCTACAAGGATGACGCGCTCGGCGATCCGATGATCACCGACGAGCATATCGCCGCGTTCGGCTGGGCGTCGCAGGACGAGATGCACGACATCGCCGACCTCGCGATACGCGTGAACGACTTCCTGTGCGGGCTGTTCGCAGGCGTCGGCATCAAGCTGGTCGACTTCAAGCTCGAGTTCGGACGCATCTGGGACAATGACTATGGCCGGATCATCCTGGCCGACGAGATCAGCCCCGACGGCTGCCGCTTGTGGGACATGGAGACCAGCGAGAAGCTCGACAAGGATCGGTTCCGCCGCGACCTGGGCGGCGAGGTGGAAGCGTATCAGGAGGTCGCGCGGCGGCTCGGCCTATTTCCGGAAGGCGGCGACCATGCGGTGCTCGACCTCGACAGCCACCGCAAGCGGCGGGGGAAGTGACATGAAGGCGATCGTCACCGTCCGCCTCAAGCCCGGCGTGCTCGACCCGCAGGGCCGCGCTATCCAGCACGCGCTGGGCGGGCTGGGGTTCGCGGGCGTCGAGGATGTGCGCGTCGGCAAGCTGATCGAGCTGGAGCTGGCCGAGGACGCGGACGTCGACGCGATGTGCCGCGCGCTGCTCGCCAACCCGGTAATCGAGAGCTATCGGATCACGCGGGAGGGCGAGGCGGCGTGAAGACCGCCGTGATCGTCTTCCCCGGCTCGAACTGCGACCGCGACCTCGCGCGCGCGCTGGAGGCGGTGACGGGGCAAGCGCCGGTGATGGTGTGGCACCGCGAGACGCAGCTTCCTGACGGCGTCGGGCTGGTCGGGCTGCCGGGCGGCTTCTCCTATGGCGATTACCTGCGCACCGGCGCGATCGCGGCGCGCTCGCCGATCATGCGCGCGGTGGCGGAAGGAGCGGGCAGGGGCCTGCCCGTGCTGGGCGTGTGCAACGGCTTCCAGCTGCTGACGGAGGCGGGGCTGCTCCCCGGCGCGCTGATCCGTAACGCGGGCTTGAACTTCGTCTGCCGCGACGTGTCGCTCACCGTGGGGCAGGCGGACAGCGCCTTTACGCGGGCGTATCGGGCCGGCGAGACGATCACTGTCCCCGTCGCGCACCATGACGGCAACTATGTCGCGGACGCGGACACGCTCGACCGGCTGGAGGGCGAGGGCCGGGTCGCGTTTCGCTACGGAGAGGACGTAAACGGTTCCGCGAAGCGCATCGCCGGCCTGCTCAACGCGCGCGGCAACGTGCTCGGCATGATGCCCCACCCCGAACGCGCCTTTGAGCCCGCGCATGGGCGCACTGATGGACGGCGGCTGTTCGAGGGGCTGGTGGAGCTGGTCGCCTAACCTCGCGCGAACGGCGAAAAGTCCGTGCCCTCGTCGAACACGTCCACGCCCTCGGCGCGCTTGAGCCAGCCGACCACCGCATAGGTGACCGGGGTCAGCAGCGCTTCCCACGCCACCTTGAGCGCCCAGTTGGTGACGAGCACCTGCAGGACCAGCGCGTGTGTCCACCCCTCCGCGCCCCAAAAGGCGAGCGGGTAGAAGAGCAGGCTGTCGACCGCCTGTCCGGCCACCGTCGAGCCGATCGTGCGCGTCCACAGCCAGCGCCCGCGCGTCAAGAGCTTCATCCGCGCGAGCACATAGGCGTTGACGAACTCGCCCGCCCAGAAGGCGACGGTGCTCGCCGCGACAATACGCCCGACCTGGCCGAACACCGCTTCATACGCGGCCTGGTTACCCCAGTCGGGCGCGGGCGGGAGCGCGACGACGACCCACGACATGAACGCCATGAACAGTAGCGCGGCAAAGCCGGTCCACACGACGCGGCGCGCGCGGGCATAGCCGTACACCTCGGTCAGCACGTCGCCGATGACGTAGCTGATCGGGAAGAACAGGATGCCCGCGCCGAACGGCCAGTCGCCGATGCCGGGCAGCGCGACGCGCGCCACTTTGCCCGCGCCGATGACATTGGACAGCAGCAGGATGGCGACGAACGCGGCCATCACGCGGTCGTAATGGCGGAACGCGCGCACCTCGCCCGCCGTCGTCGCGCGTACCTCATCCCCGCTCATGCGCGTCGCTATGATGGGCGTTGGCCCCCGGCGCAATCCGGGCTAAGGAATGCAGACGCGCCCGTAGTTCAACCGGATAGAGCACGAGCCTTCTAAGCTTGGAGTTGCAGGTTCGAGTCCTGCCGGGCGCGCCAGCCTTCATTCCGGGATTGCGACCGGGACTCAGCCGAGCCACTCCTCACGGAAGTTCTGCGCCGCGGGTGCGTTGTCCCCGTCGGCTTCGGCGAACAGTGCGTCGAGGTCCGGGTGGAGAAACATCGTCCACCACGCCTGCGGCGCGCCCCAGCGCCGCCAGTAAGCCTCCTGTGCGGGCGCGTCGAGCTGGTCGTAGAAGGGCAGGAAGACCCCTTTGAGCCACGCCTTTGCCGCCGGATCGCGCCAATGCGTGTCTCCGACCGGCGTCGGCGACCCGCTGACCACCCATGGCGGCGGAGGTTCGTCGCGGCCCGATCCCATCGCCTGATGCTCCACGAACCGGGCGAGCCAGCTCGCGCCCGTGAACCCCGCGATACCACCGATCACGCCGCCGATAAGGCCCGTGATCCATTTCCCGGACTGAGTCGGCGAGCAAACCGTTACAATTTCGACAACGGCGAGGCCGGACGAATTCAGACCGAGGCACCGTTTGCAATGTTGGACGGGAGCTGATCCAAGCTGGCGGATGCGCGTCGTCCCTTCCCGCTATCCGCCCGGCACCGTTCGCGGGAGCATGGGGAGGGTGGTCGGAACGCGACGTAGAGCGAACTTGGCGAACTTCCGATTTCGCGACTCGGCGTTTCACATCATCCCGCTGGCGAGGTGGACACGCTTTCCGAGCCTGTCCTTCGCCGCTTCGCGACCGCGCCGGCCTTGACCTTTCCGCTCGTTTCGCGCACATGGGTTGCCGTTGGGGCGTTCCAAACGCAGCGTGACGGGCCGCATGGCCTCGGCTCCGCCCCGATCTGTCGGCTACCCTTTTCACGCGGGGCGTCATTTTCCCCGCCGCTCGTGCGCCTTGCGCCCGGGCCGCGCAGCTCTTGAGTCTACCCATGTCCTTTTCCCATCTCGGCCTGTCCGAGCCGCTCGTCCGCGCGCTCGAAGCCAAGGGCTACACCACCCCCACCCCGATCCAGCGCGACGCGATCCCGCTCGTGCTGGAGGGCCGCGACCTGCTCGGCATCGCACAGACCGGCACCGGCAAGACCGCCGCGTTCGTCTGCCCGTCGATCCAGCGGCTCGCCGCCGCCGACAAGCGTGTGTTGCCGACGCATTGCCGGATGCTGGTGCTCGCCCCGACGCGCGAGCTCGCCAGCCAGATCGCCGAGTCGGCGCGCAGCTATGGCAAGTTCTCGCGGCTGTCGGTCGCGACCGTGTTCGGCGGCACGTCGATCAACAAGAACCGGCAGGACCTCGCGCGCGGCGTCGACATCCTCGTTGCCACGCCGGGGCGCCTGCTCGACCTCATCGAACAGCGGTTCGTCAGCCTCGCCACCGTCGAGATCCTGGTGCTCGACGAGGCGGACCAGATGCTCGACCTCGGCTTCATTCACGCGCTTCGCAAGATCGCGCGGATGGTGCCGCGCGCACGTCAGACGCTGTTCTTCTCCGCGACCATGCCCGCCGCGATCCGCGAGCTCGCCGACCAGTTTCTGCGCGACCCCGCGACCGTGTCGATCAAGCCCGCCGCGACCACGGCGGAGCGGGTCGATCAGTTCGTCACCTTCGTCAACCAGTCGGAGAAGCAGGCGCTCCTCACGATGACGCTCGCCGACCCGGCGATCGAGCGCGCGCTGGTGTTCACGCGCACCAAGCACGGCGCGGACCGGGTGGTGAAGCTGCTCGCGGGCAACGGCATCGCCAGCAACGCGATCCACGGCAACAAGAGCCAGCCGCAGCGCGAGCGCGCGCTGGCCGAGTTCAAGAGCGGGTCGGTCAAGGTGCTTGTCGCGACCGATATCGCTGCGCGCGGGATCGACGTGTCGGGGGTCAGCCACGTCATCAACTTCGAGCTGCCCAACGTGCCCGAGCAATACGTCCACCGCATCGGTCGCACCGCGCGCGCCGGGGCCAGCGGCATCGCGATCGGCTTTTGCGCCGAGGACGAGCGCGCGTATCTGCGCGATATCGAGAAGCTGACCCGGCAAAAGGTGCCGATGCGCGCGCTTCCCGCCGACTTCTTGGTGCAGGCGGAGCGGATCAAGACGGCGCGGGTCAAGGCGATCGGTGCCGACCCGGAGCCGCGCGCCGACCGTCAGCAGGGGGGCGGTCGCGGTGGTCGTCCGGCCCCCAAGCCGCGCGCCACCCATGCGCCCATGCACACCGCCGACGCACGGT
>CALMGC010000187.1 GCA_937863505.1 uncultured Sphingomonadales bacterium
GGCTCATGCCCAGGATCGTGTCGCCCGGCTTGACCAGCGCCAGCATCACCGCGCCGTTCGCCTGCGCCCCCGAATGCGGCTGGACGTTGACGAACCCGCAACCAAACAGCTGCTTCGCCCGGTCGATCGCGAGCTGCTCGACTTCGTCCGACGGCGCGCAGCCCTGGTAATAGCGCTTGCCCGGATAGCCTTCGGCATACTTGTTGGTGAACACCGAACCCTGCGCCTCGAGCACGGCTTTGGAGACGATGTTCTCGCTCGCGATCAGTTCGATCTGCGTTTGCTCGCGCGACAGCTCGTGCGCGACGCCGGCGAACACGGCCGGGTCCGCCTCGGCGAGCGGGCGGGTGAAGAAACCGTCCGGCTGGACGTCCTCGATCAGGCGGGGGTTGGTGCTCATGCGGGCGTCTCCGGCGGGTCGCCGCTCATGTAGGCGCGCCGGTGCGCGAACGCCAGCGCGCGGGGGCTGTCGCGAGGGCCTTGCCCGGGCTAGCGTGGCGCAATGGACCGACGCCCCGATCGCCTGCCGCCTATCGTCGCCGCATTCGGGTTCGCCGGGCTGACGCCCCCGGTCGCGGCGGCGGCGGCGCTGTTCCTGCTGCCCGCAGGTGCGCCCCGCGAGTTCGCCTGGGTCGCGCTCGTCTTCTACGGTGCGCTGATCTTCTCGTTTCTCGGCGGCACATGGTGGGCATTCACCGCCGCGCGACCGAGCACGGGACGGCTGCTGCTCGCGATCGGGCCGAGCCTGCTCGCGCTCGTCATCCTGTTGCTGCTGGTGAGCCCGCTCAGCCGTCCGTACGCCGCCGCCCTGCTCGCGGCGGCGATCGCGCTCAGCCCGATCGCGGACAAGGCGCTCGACGCGGATGGGCTGACGCCCGCTTGGTGGATGCGGTTGCGGGTGCCGCTGTCCGTCGGGCTGGCGCTCTGCGTCGCGCTGGCAGCATGGCGTGTACCGATGGGTTAGTCAGCCAGGTTCACCGGACAACAATCGTTCGCGGCGCACGGTTTCAGGGTAACATAGCAGAAACGCCGATCGTGACCGAGGTCCCGACCGGCGTTCCCGTCGCGCCAAGGGCGCGATCGTCTGAATCAGAAGGCGTGGATGTTGCTCCAGCCGCCCGCGACCGCGGCGACTTCCGCCGGGGTGAGCACGACCGGACGCACCGGCTGCTGAACGGGCTTGGACGAACGAGTGTTGGTCTTCATCGCTTTGCTCCCTTGTCTTAGCCGATCTCTCGGCAAGAGAAAGGCTATGCCTAACCGGGATTAAGGTAAAGGGGTCGGCAAGACTTTTTTGTCCGACTTCGGAACGATTTGCGGCAAATCTCTTCCCTGTCATATCCCACGATACCGCCCGTGAGAAATGTTTTGGCGCGCCCGCCTTCCCTCGATACATTCGGTCGCTCGGTGGGAGGACGGATGGCGCAACTGTTCAGACGCGAGGCGGTGCGCGCGCAGGATCGGTTGCATGGCGAGCTCAGCCTCGCGCCGCCGGTGTCGTGGCAGCTGCTGGGACTGTTCCTAGCGGCGACGATGGTGGTCGCGGGCGCGTTTCTCGCGCTCGGCCAATATGCCAAGGCGACGGTGGTGACGGGCACGCTGACGGGGACGCGCGGCGTGGTGCCCGCGGTGGCGACCCGGTCCGGCACGCTGGCCGACCTGCTGGTGAGCGAGGGGCAGCATGTGCGGCGCGGGCAGCCGCTCGCGCGGGTGTCGGTGACAGCGACAGCGGACGGCGCGACGTTGCAGGACGAGCGGCTCGCCGCAATCGGTGAGGAAGCGCGTGCTGTAGAGAGCCGCGCGCCCGCGCTCGCCGCCGCCGCCGCCGCGCGCGTCGACTCGCTCCAGGCGGACCTCGCAAGCGAGGCGGCGAGCGCGCGCGACCTCGACGCGCAGATCAGCGAACAACGCGGGTTGGTGGGGAGCGCCGAGCAGGATCTGGCGCAGGCGAATGCGGTGGCGGAGCGGGGCTTCATCTCCAAACGCGACATCCGCGTGCGCGAGACCGAGCTCGCCGAACGTCGCCAAGCGCTTGCGCGGTTGCAGGCGGATGCGGCCACGCTCGCAGCGCGCGCCGCCGCGTCGCGGGCGGCGATCACGCAGGCTCGCGCGGAGCTCTCCGGGCAGAACGCGGCGATCGCCGAGTCGCGCGCGCAGCTCCACCGCGCCTCGCTGGAGGACGCCAACGCGCGCGCGCTCACCATAGTCGCGGCGGTGGACGGCACCGTCATCGGCATCGCCGCGCACGCGGGTGATCCGGTCGGGCCCGATGCGGCTATCGCCTCGATCGTCCCCGACGGCTCGCGGCTGCAGGCGACGCTGGAGGTGCCGCCGGGCGCGGCGGGGCTGCTCCGCCCGGGCCAGCCGGTGCGGGTGGCGGTCGACGCCTATCCGTATCAGCTCCACGGCACCGTTCCCGCGCGGCTCGCCAGCCTGTCGGCGGCGGCGGTGCCGGTCGCGCGCGCCGACGGGACGCGGGCCGAAGCGTTCGTGGCGCGGGCGACGCTCGCCGCCGACACGCTGGTCGCGTACGGGCGCCCGCAGCCCTTGCGCGCCGGGATGAGCGTGTCCGCCCGCATCACCACCGAGCCGCGCTCGTTCGCGCGCTGGCTGCTCGACCCCCTGTTCGCGGTCGGTCGCCGGTGAACGCGATCGCCCCGCAAGCGAGCTTTCTCGGCGCGCGCCGGACGGCGCTGGTCCGCCAGTCGGAGGCGGCGGAATGCGGGCTCGCCTGCCTGGCGATGGTCGCCAACCATCACGGGCATGATCTCGACCTGCCTGCGATGCGCCGCCGCTTCGGCGCGACCTCGCGCGGGATGGGCCTCCGCCAGCTGATGCAGGCGGCGGACGCGGTCGGGCTCACGCCGCGTCCGCTCCGGCTCGACCTCGAGTCGCTCGACGCGCTCCAGCTGCCTGCGATCCTCCACTGGGATCTCAACCACTATGTCGTGCTGGAGCGCGTGTCGGGCGGGCGGGCGTACATCCTCGACCCGGGGCGCGACGCGCGCTGGCATGACGCGTCGTCGCTGTCGCGCCACTTCACCGGCGTCGCGCTCGAGCTCAGCGCCTCCGATGCGTTCGAGCCGCAGCAGGACCGCCAGCGGCTCCACCTCCGCCAGCTGTGGAGCGGCGCGGTGGGGCTCAAGCGGTCGCTCGCGCAGGCGGCGCTGCTCAGCCTGCTGCTCGAACTGTACGTCCTCGCCTCGCCTTACCTGTTGCAGGTCTCGGTCGACGACGCGCTGCCCGCGTTCGACACCGACCTGCTGGCGACGGTGGCGATCGGCTTCGCGCTGTTCGCGATCGTCAACGCCGCCGCGATGCTGCTGCGTGCGCAGGTGCTGCTCGCGGCGGGGACGGCGATGGGGTTCGGCATCGCGAGCAACGTCGCGCGCCACCTGTTCCGCTTGCCGATCGACTGGTTCGAGAAGCGCGGGGTCGGCGACGTGCTGTCGCGCTTCCAATCGGTCGCGCCGATCCAGCTGCTGTTGACGCAGAACGCGTCGGCGGCGGCGATCGACGGGGTGCTGGCGATCCTCACGCTGCTGCTGATGCTGGTCTATTCGCCTGGCATGACACTGGTGCCGGTCGCAGGCCTCGTCTTCTACGCCGCGCTGCGCGTCGGCACGATCGGGCCGGAACGGCGCGCGCAGAACGATCAGATCGTCGCCAGGGGCAAGGAACAGGGCGCGATGATCGAGACGCTGCGCGGCATCGTCACGCTCAGGCTCGCGGGAACTGAGACGATGCGGCACGCGGTCTGGCAGAACCGGTTGTCCGAGGCGCTGGGCGCGGGATACCGGCTCGACCGGGTCAAGGCGGTGCGTGCAGCAGGGGCGGTGCTCATCACCTCGCTGGAGGTCATCGCACTGGTGCTGATGGGCACGCGCGCGGCGATGGCGGGCGGGTTCTCCGTCGGCATGATCTTCGCGTTTATCGCCTACCGTCTCCAGTTCGCGACCGCGACCCGCGCGCTGATCGACAGCGCGGCGGACTGGCGGATGCTGCGGCTCCACCTCGAGCGGCTCGCCGACATCTCGCTCACCGCGCCCGACCCGGGCTTCACCGAGACGCCCGCGCGCGCACGGGCGTTTGGGGGCGGCGTGTCGCTGCGCGGCATCCGCTTCGCCTATGGCCCGCACGAGCCGGAGGTGCTGGCGGGCGTCGACCTCGACATCGCGCCCGGCGAGCATGTCGCGATCACCGGCCCATCGGGAGGCGGCAAGTCGACGCTGGCCAAGATCCTGCTCGGCTTGGTCGAGCCGGACGCGGGCGAGGTGCTGGTCGACGGCGTGCCCTTGTCGCGCTTCGGCCGCCGCGCGTTCCGCGAGCGGATCGGTGCGGTGCTGCAGGACGACGCGCTGTTCGCAGGGACCATCGCGGACAATGTCTCGGGGTTCGAGCCGGTGGACGAGGAGCGGCTCGCCGAGGTGCTGCGCGTCGCGGCGGTGGCCGACGACATCGCCGCGATGCCGATGCGCCACCTGACGCATGTCGGCGACATGGGCTCGACCTTGTCGGGCGGGCAGCGCCAGCGGCTGCTGCTGGCGCGCGCGCTGTACCGCCGCCCGCAGCTGCTGGTGATGGACGAAGGCACCGCGCATCTCGACCCCGCGCATGAGGCACAGGTCAACCGCGAGATCGCCGCAATGGGCATCACGCGCGTGGTGATCGCGCACCGTCAGGAGACGATCGCGGCGGCGGACCGGGTCGTGCGGCTGGTGGAGGGGCGGGTGGAATAGCGGACGAGTTCGCGTCCCGCCACGGGCCCGAGTCGCTGTCCGCCGGACGTCCCGGAAGTTCGCTAAGTTCGCTCTACGTCCGCTTCGCAGGCCCCTCCCGCACCGCGCCGCGCGGGTCGCGGCGGGGCGGATCGAAGCGAGGTGGGCGCGCATCCGGCAGCTTGGATCACAGCTGATCCAACATTGATAGAAGCTGGCGCATCGCGCGTCGGCGCCGGTCGTGATAGAGCCGCGCCATGAACGAGATGACCCGCATCGCGCGCACCGCCGCCGAGTCGTTCCGAGCACGTTTCACGACCGCCGAGTTCTTACGCCTGGTCGAGGCGGGCGCGTTCGAGGACTGGAAAGTCGAACTGGTCGACGGGGAAATAGAACGCATGCCGCCGCCCGGAAACGAGCATGGCCGCCGACAGATGATGATCGGAATCCGCCTGTCTCGCGTGATGGCGGAGGCGTTGCTGCTCGGCGAGGTCGGTATCGACCTGGGCGACGACACGGTTCTCGGCTGCGACGCCGCCGTCCTGCGCCGGCCCCTTGAGGGCATCGACAACCGGATGCTGCGCCCCGATGAGGTGCTGCTCGCGGTCGAGATCGCCGAGACGTCGCGCGAGCGCGACCTGGGCCTGAAGCGGATGAAATACGCCGCTGCCGGCATCGCGCATTACTGGGGCGTCGACGGGGAGCGCGGGGTCGTGCATGTCCACGCGGAGCCCCTCGCGGGCGACTATGCCGAGATCGCCACGGTCCGCTTCGGCGAGCCCCTGGCCGTCCCCGGCACGGACGCGACGATCACGATTGAGTAAAAATTAGTGCCAGTCGAGCTTGTACAGTGTCAATGGTCGACGAATAGGCCGCCTGCCGGTATGTAAGCACTTGCACGAGACGAGATCGGCGCGTCATTCTCGCACCGTTTCGACAGTAGCATCTGCCCGTTATGGCGTACAAGTAGTCCACTTTGCGAGTCAGGGATGTTTTGGCCAGCCTTGTTAAATGATGTCCGAATGGTTTTATCATAGACTATGTAGCTGTAGCCGTTGTTAGCAGCAGAGATCTGCGTTTCTCCCCCGCCCGAGAAGCCACGCTCCACAAGTCGCAGATCGCGGGTCGTAAGCTCCACCTTTCCGGGTGCTCCGTAGCGGTAGGTTGCTTGATTGCCCGACCCGCAAATCGAGACGCGCTTCGCTCCGAGCGGGCAGGAAAAGATAACGGTCTCGTCCGCCGCGCAGAAGGTTCCGGTGCCGCGCGGTTGAGCGACCGGCCTCACCGCTTGGCCCCGATGCGGCGCGATCGCCGCCCCCGCGGCCAAAGCCGCTACTGCGAAGAGTCCGGCTGCAAGGCCCGCAGCGCTCGTTGGTACGCCTGCCATCTTTCCAAGCTCCCATTGTCGCCGCCATTTATCGTGCGCGACACACCGTTGAATTGCCCCCGGTCCAGAACGTCTGCCGTTCGATCATTGAGCCCGTTGTCCGACCAGAACCGTGCGGCGCTGTCTGCCGCCGTTTGCGGGTCGGCCAGCGCATCTGGATTGTCCTCGAACCCTGCCGCGCGATAATTCGAGCGGCCTGTCGTCTGCATCAGACCGCGACCGCGATAGCGATAGCCGTCCCCGCTATCTTCATCGCCATTGCCGAGACGACTGGCATATACGCGATTACCAAGCGCTTCGGCATTGTGCGAATATGCTTTGGCGGCCTCTTCCGTCGGAAAACGCCGAGGCCAGACATGATGTAACCGCTTCGCGGAGTAGTTCAGATTTTCTTCGGTGTGGCGAAGCTGGCTGCTCTCGACCGCGACCTGGGCGAGAAACGCCGCGCGCCGTTCGTTCGTGTCGATATTATACGTCCGCATCGCCGAGTTGAGCGCAACCAGAAATGTAGCAATTTGTGTTCCGGCATCCGGCATGATCGCGCGCAACTGCGCTTCCGTCACGTCACCGGCGACAGCCGTTGCCGGGCCACCCGGAACCGGCGACGGTGACGCGGGAGAAGGATTTGGTGATTGAGGCCGTCGCGGGTTTGACGAAGGATTCGGATCAGGCTTGGCTGGAATGGTCAGCCGCTGCCCCACCCTCAACCGGTTTGGATTGTGAATACCGTTTGATTGCGCCAGCTTATCCCAGCTCACGCCGTACCGATGAGCTATGCCTGCGAGGCTCTCACCCCTTCGGACGACATGGTGGCCCACCGTCACGGCAATTTCTCCTAAGCCGCCGCCTTCATCTCCAACCTGCCCCAGATCTCCGCCAGCGCCCCAACCAGCTCGCGCATCATTTCCGGCGTATGCGCCGGCCCCGGCGTGAAGCGCAGCCGCTCGGTGCCCCTCGGCACGGTGGGGTAGTTGATCGGCTGGACGTACACGCCGTATTCGGCGAGCAGGATGTCGCTGATCCGCTTGGCGCGGACGGGGTCGCCGACCATCACGGGAACGATGTGCGTCTCGCCCGGCATCACCGGCAGCCCCGCCTCGGCCAGCATCGCCTTCAGCCGCGCCGCCGCCTGTTGCCCGTCGCGCTCGACGCTCGATGCCTTGAGGTGGCGGACGGACGCCAGCACGCCCGCGACCAGCACCGGCGACAGCGATGTGGTGAAGATGAAGCCGGGTGCGTAGGAGCGGATCACGTCGATGATCGTGCGGCTGGCGGCGATATAGCCCCCCATCACGCCGAACGCCTTGCCCAGCGTCCCCTCGATGATCGTCAGCCGGTCCGCGACCCCGTCGCGCTCGGAGATGCCCCCGCCGCGCGGGCCGTACATGCCGACCGCGTGGACCTCGTCGAGATAGGTCAGCGCGTTGTACCGGTCCGCGAGATCGCAGATCGCGGCGATCGGGGCGATGTCGCCCTCCATCGAATACACGCTCTCGAACGCGATCAGCTTGGGGACGCTAGGGTCCTCGGCGGCGAGCAGCTCCTCCAGATGCTGGAGGTCATTGTGCCTGAACAGCCGCTTCTCGCACCCGGCGTTGCGGATGCCGGCGATCATCGACGCATGGTTGAGCTCGTCGGAGAAGACCACGCAGCCCGGCAGCAGCTTGGCGAGCGTCGCCAGCGTCGCCTCGTTGGAGACATAGCCGCTGGTGAACAACAAAGCGGCTTCCTTGCCGTGGAGGTCCGCGAGCTCCGCCTCCAGATCGACATGGTAGTGCGTGTTGCCGCCGATGTTGCGGGTGCCGCCGCTCCCTGCGCCGACATCGTGGAGCGCTTCCTCCATCGCCGCGATCACCGCGGGGTGCTGGCCCATCGCGAGGTAATCGTTCGAGCACCATACGGTGATCGGCTTTGGCCCGTTATGCCCCGCGAAGCAGCGCGCGTTGGGGAACGCGCCCTTGTTGCGCAGAATGTCGATGAACACGCGGTAGCGGCCCTCGGCGTGGAGCCGGTCGATCGCCTGGCTGAAAACGCGCCCGTAATCGACGCGGGACGGCTGGGAAGCGTTGATCATCGCCCGCGCGACATAGGCCCGACGGGGCGTGCTTTCCAGCGCTTTCCTAGAGCTGTTCGGGGTCCGCGAAGCCCCGTGCGGCGAGCGCGCGGGCGATGCCGCGTTCGCGGTCGCCGAGATGGGTGAACACGAGGCGGGCGGGGCCGGGCGCGTCGGGCCAGTCCTGCGCTTCCGTGAGGTGCGCGACGCGGCGGGCGATGCCGGGACCACCGTCGATGAAGCGGACGCGAGGGGCGACGGCGCGCAGCTCCGCCTCGAGCAGCGGAAAGTGGGTGCAGGCATTGACGATCACGTCGATCCGGTCGCCCCGTTCCTGCGCGAACAGGCCGTCCAGCTCCCGCGCGACCGCGCCCGACAGAGGCGCGGTACCCGCCAGCGCCGCTTCCGCCATCTCGACCAAAGCCGCCGATCCGTGGCGAACCACCGTGCAATCGCTCGCGAAACGGGCGGCAAGGTCGTCGACATAGGGCTGACGCACCGTCGCCCCTGTTCCCAGCACGCCGATGACGCGCGTGGTCGACAGCGCGGCGGCGGGCTTGATCGCGGGCACCGTACCCACCACCGGCACATCCAGCGCCGCGCGCACCGGGGCGAGCGCGATCGTCGAGGCGGTGTTGCACGCGATCACCACCAGCCGCGGCCGATACCGCTCCACCAGCCGCCCGAGCAACGCCGGGACGCGCGCAGCGATCTCGCCTTCGCTCCGTGTCCCGTAGGGAAATCCCGCCGAGTCCGCCGCGTACACCACCGGCGCCCGGGGGAGCAGCGCGCGGGTCGGCGCGACCACCGACAACCCGCCGACGCCGGAATCGAAGAACAGGATCGGTCGCGCGTCCGCCATCGCCCACACGCTTACGCACCGAGCACCGAACGTGAAAGCGGCGTGACCTTGTGATTTAGATTGCTGGCGTAACGATCGCCGCTCCGTTATGAGCGCGGGCATGGGGGCGCGGCAGTGACAGGTCCGATCTGGGTCGCGCCGACGCTGGCGTTGATCCTCGGCTATCTGCTCGGCTCAATCCCGTTTGGTGTGATCCTTACGCGGCTGGGCGGCGCGGGCGATCTGCGCGGCATTGGGTCGGGCAATATCGGCGCCACCAACGTGCTGCGCACCGGACGCAAGGGGCTCGCCGCCGCGACGCTGGTGCTCGACGCGCTCAAGGGCTGGTTCGCGGTGTGGCTGGCGGAACGGCTGTTCCCCGGCCAGGGACCGCTCGCCGCCGCGACCGCGTTCCTCGGCCATTGCTACCCGGTCTGGCTGCGGTTCCGAGGCGGAAAGGGGGTGGCCACGATGATGGGCATCGCCGCCGCGCTCGGCTGGCCGATCGGCGTCGCCTATGCGCTGATCTGGCTCGCGGTGCTCGCGGTGATGCGGGTGTCGTCGCTAGCGGGGATGGCGGCGGCGATGAGCGCGCCGGTGACCGCCGCCGTCACCAGCCGTTTCGACCTCGTGCCGTTGCTCATCGCGCTCGCGTTGCTGGTCGTGTGGAAGCACCGCGCCAACCTCGAACGGCTGCTGGCCGGGGTCGAGCCGCGCCTGGGCGAGAGCGCCGCCGCCGTGCCGCCCGCGTGACCGACGGCGCGCTCGCGCGGCTTCGCCTGCTGCGCACGCCCGGGGTCGGGCCGGTCACCTGGCGACAGC
>CALMGC010000188.1:0-21616 GCA_937863505.1 uncultured Sphingomonadales bacterium
CGCCGGCACCGCCGATGGTGACGACCAACGTCGTTCCGCCTCGGCCGGCACCGCCTGCGCCGCCAGCTCCACCCGCGCCGCCCGCGCCTCCGCCGCCGGCTCCGCCTAAGGTTTCGCAAGCGGCAACCGCGAAGGGGAATCCCGGGCAATATTTCGGACCCGACGCCTACCCACCGGCGGCGATCCGAGCCGAGGCGCAGGGGCGTGTGGTCGCCGCGTTGACGATCGGAACCGACGGTCGCGTGTCCGCCTGCAGTGTGACGACGTCCAGCGGCAACTCCGATCTCGACGATACGACCTGCCGCATCGCCAAGCGGAGCGTGAAGTTCTCGCCCGCGAAGGACCAGAACGGCAACCCGATCTCGTCCAGCTACACCCTGCCGGTACACTGGGTGCTGCCCAAGGAATGACTTTCGCGCCAGGCGGCTCGCTCGCCCGGCTCCCTTCTCAACGCCCGTCAGTTATCGACCCAAAAGGATTTCTGCCTCATGCTCACCACCATTCTCGCGGCGGGCGCTACCGCCACCGACTCCGCCGGCAATTTCGGCCTCGTACAGGCGCTCAAGTCGGGCGGGCTGATCTCGCAAACGGTGTTCGGCATCCTCGTGCTGTTCCTGATGGTGTCACTGTACATCATGTTCACCAAGCTGTTCGAGCAGCAGAAGATCATGTCGCAGACCAAGCGCGTGCGGCAGACCTTCTGGCAGTCGGGCAACCTGCGCGAGGGCTCGGCCAAGCTCGAAAAGAACTCGGCTTATAAGCAGTTGGTCGACGACGGCCTCGCCGCGCAGGACCAGCACGCCAAGCTGACCGACCCGGTCGAGGCGCATGACTGGCTCCACGGCTCGCTCGCCCGCTCGGAAGCGGCCATCAACTCCCAGCTCGGCAGCGGGCTCGCGTTCCTCGCCACCGTCGGTGCGACCGCGCCGTTTATCGGGCTGTTCGGTACGGTGGTCGGCATCTACCGCGCGCTGATCGCGATCGCGGCGGCGGGGCAGGCGTCGATGGACAAGGTCGCGGGCCCGGTCGGCGAGGCGCTGATCATGACCGCGATCGGTCTGGTCGTCGCGGTGCCGGCGGTGCTCGCTTATAATTGGCTCCAGCGCCGCAACAAGGCGATCGGCGAGGACCTCAGCGCGTTCTCCAACGACGTGCTCGGCTTCTTGGCGTCGGGCGGCGCGGTTCGCCCGTCGCTGGCGATGGCCACCAAGCCCGTACCCGCGGCCGGGACCTCGCGCCCGACCACCACGGCGGGTCAGTCGGGCGGCGTCACGCGCCCGTAATTCCCTGAATAGCCCGGAGCCGGTCAGCCCGGCTCCGGTTCGCCGCCTCGGGAAGCGGGTCGGCGCGGAACGATAAGGATAGGATTACCGCAATGGCGATGAGTGTAGGCGGCGGCGGCGAAGAACGGCCGATGTCGGACATCAACACGACGCCGCTGGTGGACGTCATGTTGGTGCTCCTGATCATTTTTCTCGTGACCACCACGGTGGCGGTGCAGACGGTCCCGCTGAAACTGCCCGACGTTCGGTTCGACCCGACGCAGACCAAGCCGGAGAATGTCTCGCTGTCGGTCACGACCAAGCCCGACGGCAGCTGCGCGGTATACTGGAACCAGACGGCGGTCTCGCATGACGAGCTGCTCAAGCGCGCGGTGGACAAGCTCAAGGCGGACGTCGCGCGGCTCGGCGGGGCGGCGAACCTCAACCCCGACGACTTGCCCGAGGCCCATATCCGTGGCGACATCAACGCCCCGTACAAATGCATCGGCGGCGCGGTCTACACCATGCAGATGGCCGGCTTCGCCAAGGTCGGATTCATCTCCCAGCCGCCCGGCAACGGCGGCTGACCCCCACACGCGTTCTCAGGAGTATCCGCTATGGCCATGAGTGCAGGCCGCGACGACGGCGAGCCGATGATGGAGATGAACACGACGCCGTTGATCGACGTCATGCTCGTACTCCTCATCATGTTCATCATCACCATCCCGCCGCAGACCCATGCGGTGAAGGTCGATTTGCCGCAGAGCCAGGACTCGAAGCCGCCGCCCATTCTTCCGGACAAGAATACCGTGTCGATCGATCCGGCGGGGACGGTTGCATGGAACGGCGCTCCCGTGGATATGGTCACCCTCGCGCAGTATCTGGAGGCGACCAAGCGCCTTCCGACCGAGCCGGAGCTGCATTTCCAGCCGGACCCGCAGGCCAAGTACGAGAAGGTCGACCAGACCCTCGCGGTGGTGAAGCGCTCGGGGATCACCAAGCTCGGCTTCATCGGCAACGAGCAGTACTTCCGTGAATTCTGACCGGCGCGGGTTCAGTTATGCGGAGGGGCGGTCCTACAGGGCCGCCCTTTTGTTTGACCGGTGCTCGGTCTTGCTGGACTGGTGTCAAGGGTCCGCGGCCTTTTAGGTTGGGCTGCTAAGCATGTTGAACGGGTTAGCCCGGCTCGCGTTCGCCTGACCGCTCTTGCGCCCCGAACGCACCCAAAACGGTCTGCCTTATTACAGCTCGAGCACCAGGACCGCTCCGGCGACCTCGCACCCGCGGGCCGCGCAGGGACGCATCTCGCGCCCGGTCTCCCGAAAACCGAGCTTGGCGAGAACCCGGCCCGAGGCGGGGTTGTCGAGGAAATATGCGGACACCAGCCGCCTGAGCCCGAGCGCATGGCGGGCAATGTCCACCATCGCGCGGGCGGCTTCGGTCGCATAGCCCTGGCCCCAGGCCGACGGGGTGAACCAATAGCCAAGCTCGCGTTCGTCCCCGGCCGCGTGCAGCCCGATGCCGCCGATCAGCCGCGCGCCGTCACGCTCATGCGCCACCACCAGCCGGAACAGGTCAGTCGGCGTTTCGGGACGCGCCAGGAACTCCGCCGCATGCGCTTCGGTATAGGGCCACGGCACCCGCGCGAGCTTGGTCACCACCGCCTCATGCGCGATTGCGTCCGCGATGGCGGTCGCGTCTTCGGCCCAAGCGGGCCGGAGTGTCAGGCGCTGCGTACGGGCGAACATCGGAACACGCTCCTCTGATACCGACCCTACCATCTGCCCGTGACCGGGCGACGACAGGGGATGAGGGAGCAACAAAAAAGGGAGCCGGGTTGGACCCGCTCCCTTATTGGTTCCGTCGCGAAACCCGGGTCCCCGGTTGGGCGACCCGGTTCGGTCACCCGCTATTCGGCGGCGATCGCCGGCATCTCGACCGAGCAGAACTTGCGGCCAAGCTTGCCGTCGTGGAACAACACGCGCCCGTCGACGAGCGCAAACAAGGTATGGTCCTTGCCCATGCCGACGTTGCGACCGGGATAGAACTTCGTCCCGCGCTGACGCACGAGGATGTTGCCCGCGACCGCTTCCTGGCCGCCGAACTTTTTGACGCCGAGGCGACGACCGGCCGAATCACGACCGTTGCGCGACGAACCGCCTGCTTTCTTATGTGCCATGTCGCTCTACCTCCTGATTACGCTTGCGCCGACACGGGCTCGCCCGCGCCCTGCTCGCCGCCGCCCGTGTTCCCGCCAACGCTCACGATCCGCAGGATCGTGTGAAGCTGACGATGGCCGTTGCGGCGACGGTAGTTGTGGCGGCGGCGCTTCTTGAACACGATCACCTTCTCGCCCTTCGCCTGCGCGATGATCTCGGCGGCGACGGTGACGTCCCCGGCGGCGCGCAGCTCAGCGCCTTCGCCCGCCATCAGCACATCGGCGAGCGTCACCGACGCGCCGGCTTCGCCTTCCATCCGGTCGATGACGATCTTGTCTCCAGCGGCGACGCGATACTGCTTCCCGCCGGTACGCACGATTGCGAACATGGTGCTGGTCACTTCCCAATCAACTTGGCCCGCGCGGGAGTGCCCGCCGGGAGAAGGGGTGCTGTTAAGGCGGGGCAGGCAGGGTGTCAACGGTTTCGCCTCCCGCCACGCCGTCAGACGGACTAGCGATGCTAGTCCGCTCCCTCCAAGGCCTTTCCGACAATGCTTGGCATTGCCGAAACCTTGGGCTGCTCCGCCCGCCGTGGCGAGTCCTCGCCTTGCTTGAGCAAGGCGAGGCGCCCGCGCCTCGCCCGCTCAGTGCCGATGTTCCCGCTTCAAGGCGTACCGCCCACCCTCATAGCCGGTGAACAGCCCCGAGATCGCCGGGTGATCCACCGGCTCGTCGCTGTCGTCGCGCAGCAGATTCTGCTGGCTGACATAGGCGACATAGGTCGCTTCCGCATTCTCGGCGAGCAGGTGGTAGAAGGGCTGGTCCTTGCGCGGGCGCAGCCCCTCGGGGATCGCCTGATACCATTCCTCCGAATTGTTGAAGACGGGGTCGACGTCGAAAATCACGCCGCGAAAGTCGAGCAGGCGATGCCGCACGACGTCGCCGATCGTGAAGCTGGCATGGGCGATCGGCGGGGCGATGGGGTCGGCGGTCGCGGAGAACGCGGCGAGGCTGGTCATCCGCTCAATCTAGGCCCAATCGCGCCGCGCACAAGCGGCACGGGCGCAGCGTCGGGCTTGTGCAGGGCGGAGCGCTGCGATAGGGGCGCACCCGACCCGTCGATGGCCGCCAGCGGTCTCGAGCTCGCCTCGCGGAGAGGTGCCAGAGTGGTCGATTGGGACGGTCTCGAAAACCGTTGTGCCCTCACGGGTACCGTGGGTTCGAATCCCACCCTCTCCGCCACGGCACCGCACCCTTTATGCGTTTACCTGCGTTATTGGTCCGCCGGGGCCGCTTTTGTTAAGCGTCCGGTCAGGATCAACGATGTGAGTGACCGGTTTGGAACTATGGGGCGGCGTCGAGTGCACGGTTAACCGTGTCGGGGACCGGTATCGCGATCAGATGCGCCTGTCGGGCCATCACGACCGGATCGAGGACTTGGCCGCGGTCGCCGCGCTCGGCATCCGCACACTGCGCTTTCCCGTGTTGTGGGAGCGGGTTTCGCCCGATACGCCCGACCACCGCGACTGGGCATGGAGCGACGAGCGGTTGGGCGAATGCGCGCGGCTCGGCATCCGGCCGATCGTCGGCTTGCTCCACCACGGCAGCGGCCCACGCTATACCAGCCTGCTCGACCCGGCGATGCCCGAGCTGTTCGGCACCTATGCCGCTGCGGTCGCTGAACGCTACCCTTGGGTGGAGGACTGGACGCCGGTCAACGAGCCCGTCACCACCGCCCGGTTCAGCGCGCTCTATGGTGCTTGGTACCCGCACGCACGCGACACGCGCAGCTTCTGGCTCGCGCTGCTGAACCAGATCGACGCGACCCGGGCGGCGATGCGCGCGGTGCGGCGAGTCAACCCGCGCGCGCGGCTGATCCAGACCGACGATCTGGGCGAGACATGGGCGACCGCCGAGCTCGGCCATGTCGCCGACTATTACAACGCGCGGCGCTGGCTCAGTTGGGACCTGCTCGCGGGCAAGGTGGACGAGGCGCACCCGCTCTGGGAGGAGGCGGCGCGGTTGGGGCTAGGCGACCGGTTGCGCGCGTTCCGCGACGATCCGTGCCCGCCCGACGTGATCGGCGTCAATTATTATCCGACCAGCGAGCGTTATCTCGACGGTCGCGAAGAGCTTTACGGGACGCCGCCCGACATCGGCTATCACGATTTCGAAGCGGTGCGCGTGGCGGACGGTACCGGCGGGCTCGCCCCGCTGCTCCGCCAGGCGTGGGAGCGGTACGGCATCCCGCTCGCGGTCACCGAATGCCATCTCGGCTGCACGCGCGAGGAGCAACTGCGCTGGCTGTGGCAGGAGTGGCGCGCGTGCGAGGCGGTGCGCGACGAGGGCGTGGACCTGCGCGCGCTGACGATCTGGGCGCTGTTCGGCAGCGTCGACTGGAACAGCCTGCTGACCGTCGAGGCGGGCTATTACGAGCCGGGCGCGTTCGACGTACGGGGCGAGGGCGCGCCGCGTCCGACCGCGATCGCGCGGCTCGCCGCGATGCTGGCAAGTGGGGAAGCGGATGAGGAGCACGCGCACTGTGCCATGGCGCGGATGGCGGGCTGGTGGGAACGACCGGTCCGCTTTTCGCACCCGCCGGTGGCGCTCGGCGCGCCCGCGACCCCGCGCGAGGACGCCTCGATGCGCCCGATCCTGATCACGGGCGCGGGCGGGCGGTTCGGGCAGGCGTTCGCGGGTGCGTGTGCCTTGCGCGGGCTGACGCACCTCGTTACCGACCGCGCGACCTTGCCGATCAACGACGAGCGGCGGGTGGCGGAGTTGCTCGACCTGTACCGGCCTTGGGCGGTGATCAACGCGGCGGGCTGGTCCGACGTCGATGCGGCGGAGGCGGACGAAGCGGGCGCGCGGACGGCGGCGGAGGGCGGGGGCGTGGTCGCGCGGGCCTGCGCGGCGCGAGGCATCCACTGCACGGTGTTCTCGTCCGATCTGGTGTTCGATGGGGCGAAGGAAGCGCCTTACGTCGAAGCGGACGCAGCGTCGCCACTGGGCGCGCACGGTCGCGCGCTGATGCTGGCGGAGACGCAAGCACTGGCGGCGGGGGCGCTGGTCGTGCGGAGCGGGCCGTCTTTCTCGCCCCATGACGAGCGCAACGCGGCGGCGGCGATCGAGCGCGCGCTGGCGGCGGGGCGGCCCTATGCCGCGTCGACCGCGCGGCTGGTCACGCCCACCTACCTGCCCGATCTGGTCAGCGCCTGTCTCGACCTCGTCATCGACGGCGAGCGCGGGCTGTGGCACCTGACCAATGGCGAGGCGATGACGCCGTTCCAGTTCGCGCGGCGGCTCGCGACGGCGCTGGGCCTCGACGCGGGGCCGGTCGTGGCGGGCGAACCGGAGACGTTGGCGCCGCGTCCGGCCTGTTCGGCGTTGCGGTCGCAGCACGGGGCGCTGCTCCCGAGCCTCGACGACGCGCTCGCGCGCCATGTGGCGGCGCGGGCGGAGACGCTCGCCCGTGCGCCCGCGAGGTCGGACGCGCTGGTCTAGCCCGCGCGCGTCATCACCGCGGCGACCAGCGCGATGCGGTCGACATCGGCATAGGCGGGATTGGACAGCTCCTCCCCGAACACATCGGGGTCGATCTCGCGATAGCGGAGTGCGCAGCCCTGTTCCGCGCCGAGCGTTTCCAGCGCCGCGTGAAGCGGGTCCGCGCCATCGACGATCGCGCTGCCGGTGTAGAGGATCAGCCGCCCGCCGGGCGCGAGCCGCTCGGTCGCCATGCGCGCCATCTCCAGCGACACCTCGCCGCCGTGCATCCCGCCGCCATGGCGGTACGCGCGCTCGTCCGCGTCGATGATGTAGGGCGGGTTGGCGGTTGCTAAGTCGATCGGCTCCGCAACCCAAGCGAGCGTGTCCGACTCGATCAGCACCGGCGCGATACCCGCTGCCGCCGCGTTGATGCGCGCGAGGCGGAGCGCGGCGGGGTTGACGTCGGTCAGCGTCACCCGCGCGCCTTCGCCCGCCAGCGCCGCGACGATGCCGCCGACGCCCGAGCCGGTGCCGATATCGACCACGCCCGCTTGGCGCGCGAGCGGATGCGCCGTCAGCTCCGCGCGGATCAGGTCGGCGAAGCGATAGCTGTCGGGGCCGAAGAACACCGCGTCGGTCGCGTCGGTCGGATAAGCGGAGTGGACGAATAGCCGGTCGTGCAGGCTGGACACCCGCACACTCGCGCGCCGATGCTCGCCGTCTTGTGCAATCGCGCCGGCGGCGTCGAGCAACGCTTGCACCTCGGAATCAACGCCCGCGCGGAACGGCAGGCTCCACCCGAGCACGTCCGTCAGGCACCGCGCCTCGTCCCGCCCGGCGCGGGCGAGGACGCGCGCATGGCTGGCGGGGGTGGGGGTGACGAAGCGATAACCGCGCCGCTCCAGCAGCCGCAACAGCTCGAGCAGCGCGTCATCCGCGTCGTTCAGCTCCACAGCGCCTCGCGATAGCGCGCGAAGCAACGCTCGCCGCACTTGAGCCGGATCAGCGCGCCTTCCGCGATCGGGCGGGCGCGACGGAAATCCTCCTCGATCGCGGGCCGCAGCGCCTCACGGTTCCAGCCCTCGCTATGCTTGACGTCGAGCACCGCATGGAGGTCGAAATAGCGCGAATCGTCGCGCGACAGCCCGATCCGCCGCAGCCCTTGCGCGACCAGCGACGCACGCAATGGCGCGGTCAACTCGACGACGCCCAATGCGCCTACCGAGTGCCAGGCATAGCGGCGGGTCGTCGCCATCGCGGTCATCGCGTTAGCCAGCGTCAGGCTTTCCCACACGCTGCCCTCGATCGTCGGCGTGATCTCCATTGTCTCGACCAGCTTGTCGAGCATCGGGCCGTGCATGCCCTTGACGTTGCCGCGGCCCATCTCGTCCCAGTAATTGCGCGCGAGTTCGAGCTTGGGGCGGGTCGGCAACTTGACCTGCGTCATCGCGACAAGGTCGTCGAACCCCGCCTCGCCCGCGGCTTCCTGCTCGAAGAACCAGCGCAGCTGTTCGGGCGTGGCTTCCTCGGCGAGCCAGGGGAAGAGCGGGTCATGCTGGCCGGGGCCGGTCTCCTCCAGCGCTTCGAACCAGGCGATGAAGCCCTCGACATCGGTCGGCGCGGCGGCGGCCTCGTCGGTCACCTCCGCGCGCAGTTCCTCCAGAAACGCGCCTTCGAGGCGCAGCATCTTGTGGTTCGCGTCGAGCCGGTGCTGCCAATCGGCGCTGGGGAAGCCGGGATCGAGGCGCTCGTGGTTCCAACGCGACAGCCCTTGCTGGAACGCGTCGGTCAAAAATTGCGAAGGAGCGGGGGCAAGCCGCTCGGAACGGGGGTACAACAACGGGAATCCTCTCACGGGGGAGCCGGTCAAACACCCGACTCCCCATGTGGTATCCGGCTAAACCATCCTGCTCTGAATCAAAGCTGTGCCAATATGATCTAGGTCAATCAAAATGTGTGCGTAGAACCGGCACGCCTGTAGCGCAGGGCAATACTGGCTTTGCTGTCTATCAAGCCCCGGACGTTCGCATGGCCAGGGCTCCTCCGTGTTTCGCAATAATGTCACAGGACTTCGAACAGTCCCGCCGCGCCCATGCCGCCGCCGACGCACATCGTCACCACCACATGCTTAACGCCGCGCCGCTTGCCCTCGATCAGCGCATGGCCGGTCATGCGCGCGCCGCTCATGCCGTAGGGGTGGCCGACCGAGATCGCGCCGCCGCTGACGTTGAGCCGCTCGTCGGGAATGCCGAGCTTGTCCTGGCAATACAGCACCTGCACCGCGAACGCCTCGTTCAGCTCCCACAGGCCGATGTCGTCGATCTTGAGCCCGAACCGGTCGAGCAGCTTGGGGATCGCGAATACCGGGCCGATGCCCATCTCGTCGGGCGACGTGCCCGCCACCGCCATGCCGACATAGCGCCCGAGCGGGGCGAGACCGCGCTGCTCCGCGAGCTTCTCCTCCATCAACACCGACGCCGAGGCACCGTCCGACAGCTGGCTGGCGTTACCAGCCGTCACCGTCTTGTCGGGGCCGAGCACGGGCTGGAGCTTCTTCAACCCTTCAAGGCTGGTGTCGGCGCGGTTGCCTTCGTCCTTGGACAGCGTCACCTCGCGATGGCTGATCTCCTTGGTCTCCTTGTCCTGCACCGCCATCGTCGCGGTGACGGGGACGATCTCGGTGTCGAACCGGCCTTCTGCCTGCGCCGCCGCGGTACGTTGTTGCGAGCGGAGCGCGTATTCGTCGCAGCGGTCGCGCCCGATGCCGTAGCGCGCGGCGACCACCTCGGCGGTCTGGAGCATCGGCATGTAGATGTCGCCGTGCATCGCGAGGAGTTCGGGGTCGGGCGCGACGCGCATTTGCGGGGTCTGGACGAGGCTGATCGACTCGACGCCGCCGCCGATCGCGACATCCATGTTGTCGACCACGATCTCCTTGGCCGCGGTGGCGATCGCCATCAGCCCGCTGGCGCATTGCCGGTCGAGCGACATGCCCGACACCGTCGTCGGCAGCCCGGCGCGGAGCAGCGCGGTGCGCGCGATGTTGCCCGCCTGATGCCCCTGCTGGAGCGCGGCCCCCATCACCACGTCCTGCACCTCCGCGCCGTCGATCCCCGCGCGCTCCACCGCCGCGCGGATCGCGTGGGCAGCGAGCGTGGGTGAGGGGAGGTTGTTGAACGCGCCGCGATAGGCGCGACCGATCTGCGTGCGGGCGGTGGAAACGATGACGGCGGAGCGCATGACGGATTCCCTTACGGTTAGACGAAGATTTGCCCGATCCAGTCGGCGACCAGCGCGGGCTTGTCCTGGCCCTCGATCTCGACGGTGACGGCGTTGACCTGCTGATACTGGCCGGGACGCTTCTCGCTGAACTCGGTCAGCTTGAACTGCGCCCGCACCCGCGAACCCGACGGCACCGGGCTGAGGAAGCGCAGCCGGTCCATGCCGTAATTGACGCTCATCTTGGCGCCCGCCAGCTGCGCCCGGTCGGGCAGTTCCGCGCCCAGCTTCGACAGCAGCGACAGCGTCAGGAAGCCGTGCGCGATCGTGCCGCCGAACGGGGTCTCCGCGGCACGCGAGGGGTCGACATGAATAAACTGATGGTCGCCGGTCGCGTCGGCGAACTTGTCGATCATGGCTTGCGTGACCTCGACCCAGTCGGACACGGTCTCGGTGCCCACCCGCTCGGCCATCTGTTCCGGCGTCACCGTCGGCACCATCTTCCCCTTGTCGGCACGTCCGCTACACGCGTCCCTCTAGGCGCGAGCGCGCGTCCACCGCAACCCCTGTGCGACCGAACCGGACTTTCGAACCATGACCGACGCCGCCCTTCTCGCCGCCCGCAGCGCCTTGCGCCCGCTGCACCGCGCCGCCGAACCCGATGTTCTAAAACCGTTGCTCGCGCGCGCCGCACTTACGGCCGAGTCGCGTGAGCGGGTGACGGGCACCGCCCGCGCGCTACTTGCCGATCTGCGCGCGGCGCAGGGCAAGGGATGGGTCAACCGCTTTCTCCACGAATACCGGCTGAACTCGTCGGAGGGCGTCGCGCTGCTTAGCCTGGCGGAGGCATTCCTGCGCGTGCCCGACCCGGAGACCGCCGACCTCCTCATTGCGGACAAGCTCGGCGACGCGGATTGGCGCGCGCACACGGGCAAGTCGTCGTCCTTGCTCGTCAACTCGGCCACCTGGGGGCTGGTGGTCGGGCGCGCGCTGGTCGCGGAGGACGAGGCGGGGCCGCTCCGCCGCCTGATCGCCAGAGCGGGCGAGCCGTTCGTGCGGCAGGCGGTGGGCGCGGCGATGAAGATGATGGGCGAGATCTTCGTCATGGGCCGCACCATCGACGAGGCGATGCGGCGGATGCGCCGGCCCGAGAATGCGGGCTTCACCGCCAGCTTCGACATGCTGGGCGAGGCGGCGCGGACGACCGAGGACGCGGCCCGCTATTTCGCGTCGTACGAGGGCGCGATCCGCGCGGTGGGCGCGCGGGCGGGAGAGGGGCACTCGATTTCCGTCAAGCTGTCCGCGCTCCACCCACGCTACGAGGTGGCGCAGTACGACAGCTGCTTCCCCGCGTTGACCGCCATGCTCGAGCGGCTGTGCGACCTCGCGCGTGAGGCTGGCATCCAGCTGACCGTCGACGCGGAGGAGAGCGAGCGGCTGGAGATGAGCCTCGACATCATCGAGGGCGTGATGCGCCGGCCCAAGTACCGTGGCTGGGACGGGTTCGGCATGGCGGTGCAGGCGTACAGCAAGCGCGCGCGCGCCGTCGTCGCCTGGGCGGACACGCTGGCGGCGGAAACGGGGCAGGTGTTCAACGTCCGCCTGGTCAAAGGCGCGTACTGGGACAGCGAGATCAAGCGCACGCAGGTCGAGGGGCTGAGCGACTATCCGCTGTTCACGCGCAAGGCGGCGACGGACGTGTCCTACCTCGCGGTCGCGCGCGACATGCTCGACGCGGAGCATATCCGCCCGGCCTTCGCGTCGCACAATGCGCTGACGGTGGCGACGATCGTCGAATGGGCGGGCAATCGGCGCGATTTCGAGTTCCAGCGGCTGCATGGCATGGGCGACGGCCTGTACGAGCGGCTGGTGCGCGAGCACGGCTACCATTGCCGCGTGTACGCGCCCGTGGGCGGGCATCGCGACCTGCTCGCCTATCTTGTGCGGCGGCTGTTGGAGAACGGGGCGAACTCGTCGTTCGTGCACCAGCTCGCGGACGAACGGTTGAGCGAGGCGGACATCCTCGCCGATCCGGTGGCTAAAGTGGCGGTGGTCGGCGGCGCGCGGCATCCGAGCATTCCCCTGCCGCGCGACCTGTTCGCGCCGGGGCACCGGAATAGCGAGGGGCTGGACCTGAGCGACCGCGCGGTGCTCGCGAGGACGGTGGGGGTGGTCTCGTCTCCCCTCCCGCTTGCGGGAGGGGGCGCGGGTGGGCCGGCGGGCGTGAGCCTTGGGGCCACCCCTAACCCCTCCCGCAAGCGGGAAGGGGACGACGTCGGTCGAGCCATCACCCGCGCCTCCGCCGCCTTTCCCGCCTGGGCCGCGACCCCGGTCGAGCAGCGCGTCGCCATCCTCGAGCGCCTCGCCGACCTGCTCGAAGCGGACCGCGACGAGCTGATGACGCTGTGCGTGCAGGAGGCTGGCAAGACCATCTCCGACGCGATCGGCGAAGTGCGTGAGGCGGCGGACTTCTGCCGCTATTACGCCGCCGAGGCGCGCGCTAAGCTGCGCCCGGTCGAGCTCCCCGGCCCGACGGGCGAGCGCAACACGCTCCGCCTCGCGCCCCGCGGCGTGTGGGCGACGATCGCGCCGTGGAATTTCCCGCTGGCGATCTTCTTGGGGCAGACGGTTGCGGCGCTGGTGACGGGCAACGCGGTGGTCGCCAAGCCCGCGCCGCAGACGCCACGCATCGCCGCGCGCGCGGTGGCGCTGGCGCATGAAGCGGGGGTGCCGCAGGACGCGCTGGTGCTGGTGCCGGGCGGGCCGGAGGTGGGCGCGGCGCTGACCGCCGACACGCGGGTTGCCGGCGTCGCCTTCACCGGCTCGACCGCGACCGCGCGTCGCATCGCGCGGTCGCTGCTGGAGAGTGACGAACGCCCGCTTGTGCCGCTGATCGCGGAGACGGGCGGCATTAACGCGATGATCGTCGACTCGACCGCGCTGCCCGAACAGGTGGTCGCGGACGTGGTGACCAGCGCGTTCCGCTCCGCGGGGCAGCGTTGCTCGGCCCTCCGCCTGCTGCTCGTGCAGGAGGATGTGGCCGAGGGATTGCTCCACATGCTGTCGGGCGCGATGGACACATTGCGCGTCGGCGAGCCCGGCGACCCCGCGACCGATGTCGGGCCGGTGATCGACCGGGCTGCGTATGACCGGCTCATGGCGCAGCGCGAGCGGACGCGCGGGCGCTGGGTCAAGACGGTGGATGTGCCCCGGGAAGGGCTGTTCGTGCCGCCGACGCTGATCCGGCTCGACCGGCCGGAGGACCTCGACACCGAATGGTTCGGGCCGTTGCTCCACGTCGCGACCTGGCGCGCTGGCGAACTGGACGAGACGATCGCGCGCGTCAACGCCAAGGGCTACGGCCTGACCATGGCGCTCCACAGCCGCATCGCGCGCGCGGCCGAGCTTGCGGAAGCGGAGGCGCGGGTCGGCAACCTGTACGTCAACCGCAGCATGATCGGCGCGGTGGTGGGCAGCCAGCCGTTCGGCGGCGAAGGGCTGTCGGGCACCGGCCCCAAGGCGGGCGGGCCGCACTATCTGCAACGCTTCTGCGTCGAGCGGGCGGTGTCGGTCGACACCACCAGCGCGGGCGGAAACGCGACGCTGCTAAGCCTGGACGAGGGCGGGATGTAGAAGAAGGGACTCACGCGAAGGCGCGAAGGCGCGAAGAGAAGAAGCGCGAAGGAGTGGCATTCAGCGAGGGAGCTGTTCCGGCTCGGCCTGAAAGCCTGCGGCCTTCGGCCGCTTTCATTTGATCGTAGGTGGCAACCTCCGACTTGGCATCCTCTTCGCGCCTTCGCGTGAGGCTATTTCTTCATGATCGGAGAGAGCGGCGTGAACGGCCCCTCTGGCGCAGCGGCCACCATCACCTGCGTCGGATAGGCGAGGTCTACCTCCGCCGCGAAGCGTTCGATGATCGCCAGCCCGACGTCGTGGCGGGCGCGGTAGAAGGCTTCGTAGTCGGCGCTGGGCGAGTCGAACTCGACTTGGAAGTCGTGGCTGGACGCGCCGAAGCCGACGAAGCCCGCATGGACGAAGCTCTGCCCCGCCGCGCGCACGATCTCCTCCAGCATCGCCGGGATCGCGCGCAGGCGGTCGGGCGGCGTCGCGCGGTGGATCGCCAGCGTGAAGCTTACCCGCCGATACGCGCGACGGCTGACGTTCTGGACCTCCTTGTCGAGCAGGTTCTTGTTCGAGATGATCCGCTCTTCGCCGCCCGGCGAGCGCAGCCGGGTCGTCTTGAGCCCGATCGCCTCCACCGTGCCGACGCTCTGGTCATAGGCGATCGTGTCGCCGCGCCGGAACGGACGGTCGAAGATGATCGCCAGCGCCGCGAACAGGTCGGCGAAGGTGCTCTGCGCGGCGAGGCCGATGGCGATGCCGCCGACGCCGAGGCCCGCCACCAAGCCGGTGACGTTGACCCCCAGATTGTCGAGCACCACCACCAGCGCGATCGCGAACAGCGCGAAATTGACCAGCACACGGATGAGGTTGACCGCGGTGGCGAGCGACGCGTGCTCGCCCGCGGTGCGCCGCTCGACGGTGCCGAGGATCAGCTCGCGCGCCCAGATCGCCGCCTGGAACACCGCCGCGACCGTGAACAGGAAGTGGATCGCGTCCGAAATCTCGGCGGGCGCGTGCGCGTACCGCTCGACCAGCCGCGCGGAGAGCATCACGGTGAATAACTGATTGGTCGCCGCCACGGCACGGCCGATAATCGTGGGCCAGCCGGTGCCGGTTTCGTCGCGCTCGCACAGATGCTCGGCGACCCGCCGGGCACCCCGCAGTGCGAAGTAGATGCCCGTGCCGATCGCTGCGGCGATCAGCACCTGGAGCCAATGGTGATGGAGCCACGCCCCGCCCGAGGTGAACAGGTCGCGCGCCTGCTGGTGGATGTCCGCGCGGTCGATCGGCGGCAGGATCGGCGCGGGGGTGGGGGTGGCGGCGGTGACGGGATGCGACGGCATCGGGGAGGCTTAGGGGAGGGTGAATGAACCCTCAACGACGGGAACGCTCGTTCCCCTCCCTTCTAGGGAGGGGTCAGGGGGTGGGTATCGGCGCGCTAGCGCCGGGTTCGACGCTTGCTCGCAAGGGCAGAACGCGCGCTTCGCGCGCTACCCACCCCCGACCCCTCCCTACAAGGGAGGGGAGAACACGTCACGCCGCCACCGCTTCCTCAATTTCCGCTTCCAGAAACTCGATCAGCCCTCGCTCCCAGCGGTTGAGCCATTGCGTCGCCCTCGGCAAACGGAGCGTCTCGCGGAAGGTCGCCTGCGCGTCCTTGTCCTTGGCCAGCTCGATCAGGCGCGGGTGAACATAGCTCTTGCGCGCGATGGCGGGGGTGTTGCCGAGTTCCTCGGTTACGGGCTCGAGCATCGCCTTCAGCGAGACATACTCGCTCGCCGAACCCAACGTCTCGAACGCGACCACGCTCGCGCCCCAAGTGCGGAAGTTCTTGGCGGAGAAGCGGTCGCCCATGGCCGCGTGGATGTAATCGTTGACGTCGGTGGACGTGACCGCGTGCGTTCCGCCGTCGCGGTCGAGCCAGTGGAACAGGTGCTGCCCGCGCAGGTCCTGCATCTTCTTGACGAAGCGGACCAGCGTGCCGTCGGTGATCGTCAGCGTGCGCTGCTTGCCGTGCTTGGCGCGGTACGACAGCCTGAGCGTGCGGCCGGTCAGGTCCGCGTGGCGCTTTTGCAGGGTGGTCGCGCCGAAGCTCTTGTTCTTGAGCGCATATTCCTCATTGCCGACGCGCAGATGGCCGAGGTCGAGCAGCCGCACGATCGCGGCGACGGTGGTCTCCTTGCCGACATTGTCGAGCTTGAGATCCGCCGCGGCCCGCTCGCGCAATTTCGGCAGTTTGCGGCCAAAGGCGGAGCAGAGTTCGTACTTCGCCGACTCCTGCGCCTCGCGAAAGCCGAGATGATACCGATATTGCTTGCGGCCTTTGTCATCCCAGCCGACCGCCTGGATATGCCCGTTCGGGTCGGGGTTGAACCACGCATCGCGATAGGCGGGCGGCAAGCCGACCTTGTTCAGCCGGTCGATCGCGTCGCGGTCGGTGACGCGGGCACCGTTGGGGGCGAAATAGGCCCATTTGCCGCGCACCTGCTTGCGGGTGATGCCGGGCCCGCTGTCGTCGCACCAGATGATCTCGTCCACGGATAGGGAATGCGTCTGGCGGTGCTTCGTTCCGGCCCACGCGCGAGCAGCCACGCTTGCGCGGGCCGCTCGACGCGCGCGTAGAGGATGGCGGAGGCGAGCAGGACGAGGAGCAGATACAGCGCGACCAGCGGCGCGGGCACCGGCTCGTGGCGGACCGCAACCAGCGTGAACAGCTTCCACAGTAACGAATGCGACAGGTAGGTCGCGAAGCTGATCTCGCCGAGCCAATGCGCCACTCGCCGACCGAGCGGGTTGAGGCGGTGGTTGGCGTACAGCGCGAGCGTGAGTAGCAGCGCGGCAAAGGCAAGCGGGACAGCGAACGGTTCGCCTGCGGTTCCGCTGGCCCACGCCGCCATCGCGCCCGCGAACATGGCGCTTGCGCTCAGCGCAGGAATAGCGGGTTGGTCGCGCCAGCGCCGCCACAGGATCGCGACGCCCGCGCCAGCGACGAACTCCGCCCAGCAGCGAAACACGCCCCAGACGGGGATAGCTTGCGCGAGGCTGGTGAGCCCGTGCCCTCGCAGTTCTACCGCAAATGCTGTAAGCACCGCCACGCCCGCGAACACCACCACAACGCTCGGCACCCGTCGCCATCGCGCCGCCGGCGCGAGCAGCGGGAACAGCAGGTACGCCGCGAGCTCGGCCGAGATCGACCAGGCGGGTGTGTTCCACGCGGTCGATGTCGCGGTCCATATCTGGAGCAGGAGCAGGTGCGCCGGCAATGCGCTCCACCCGAACCGCGCCGGGTCGCCGCGCCCGGTCGCTTGCAACGCAACCGCGAGCACGACCGCGACGCCAAGCATGGCGAGATGCAGCGGCCAGATCCGCGCGACCCTGCGCCACCAGAAGCCGGGCACAGTGCGCCAGCCCGCCGCCGCCATCCGCTCCGCATGGACCAGCCAGATCACGAAACCGGACAGCAGGAAGAAGAAGTCCACCGCCAGATAACCGCGCGCCATCACCGCCTCGGCCCATCGTGGCGCGGCGACGTGGAGGCGGAGGTGATACAGCACGACCCACCACGCCGCGACCCCGCGCGCTCCCGTCAGGGCGCGAAGCTCAATCAAGCGGGCGCGAGCCGGGCGCGGCGCATCGGGCGGAAACTCTCGCCCGCGCGGGCCCGCGCGCAATAGGTGTCGAGCCCGATCTGCGCGCCGATCAGCATGAAGATGAACGGCTGAAACGCGATGGCGATGAACGCCGCGCCGAGCAGGTAGATGAGCTGCCCTTGCTGGAGCGCGCTCGCCAGCGGCGCGATCCAGGCGCGGTCGGGCGTCGTGGCCCGGTAACGGCGGCGTAGCACCTCCATCCGGACGAGGCCCGACAGGTTGATGAGCAGCCACAGCGCGAGGCCCGGATAGCCCTGCTCGCCCAGCATCTCGAAATAGGCGGAATGGTAGGCGCGCGCGGAGTCGATCGCGACGTCCGACTTGACGGTGGCGCTCGCGCCGCTGCCAACCAGCGCGACGGTGTCGATGCGCAGGTGGTTGCCGCGATACGCCTCGAACCCGCCGCCGAACGGGTGGTCGTTGGCATATGCCCTCGTCCACGCCCACACCGCGATGCGGGTCGCGGCGGACTGGTCGCCCTGATAGGTCTTGATGGTGCTCATCCGGTCGGTGAACGCGGACGGAAGAAACGGCACCGCGACCGCCGCGACCAACGCCAGGCCCGCCAGGTAAGGCAGCTTACGCTTGACCTCGCGCAGCAGCAGCACCGCGAGCAGCCCGATGCACAGCAGCCCGGTGCGCGTCGAGGTGCCGACCGGGATCAACAGGCACGCAAAGACGAGCGCGTAGCAGAACGCCTTGACCCGCCAGTCGGGCCGGAAGATCGTGCCGTGCCGCGTGAACCACAGGATCGCGGGGATGATCGCGATCGCCACCGCCGAGATGGTGCTGCCTTCGTACAGCCCCGAATTGCTCGACACCATGAGGTTGAGCGAGCCGTAGCCCCCGCCGCCGGTCGCCAGCGTCTTGACCCCGCCGACGATGATGATCGAACTCGCCGACACCACCATGAACAGCAGCAGCGCCTCGATCCGCAGCCGGGTGCGCAGCGTGAACGGCAGGAACGCGGCGAAGGCGAGCGCCTTCCACACCCAGTCCCATTTGTCGCGCGCCTCGACCGGGAAGTCGGCGGTGATCGTGGTGCCCCAGCAGTAGAGCAGCAGCACGACCAGCAGCACCTGCCGCGGCGCGACCCGCGTACCCTGCTTGTCGTCGGCGAGCAGCCAGCCCCCGACCGCCAGCCCGACCGCGATCAGCGACACGGGCACGGCGTTGAGGAGGTAATAGGTCAGCCGCTGCGGCGAGACGATGTCGATATAGACATAGGCGAGCACGAACAGGAACGGTCGCCGGAACCCGGCCCCGAACAAGGCGAGCAGGAAGCCGATCAGCGCGAGGTCACGCATGGGGCGGCGGGCCCAGCGGGGGTTCGGGGGGCGACTCCACGTCGAGGTCCGCCCGGCGCAGCAACAGCCACGCCGCGAGCAGCAGCACCCCATGGCTGACGCCGAGGGCAAGGGTGTCGATCACGGGTGCGGCCTCACCGGGAGGTGGGTAGCGGGCGCGGGTTGCGGGGCGGTTAAGGCCTGTCCATAGACAACCAAAGTAAAGGAGCGCATCACTATCGCCGACTTGGGGGAGTCGAAAGATGAAGCAGCTGCTCTTAACCGCTTTCGCGCTCGGCCTGGCCGGCTCGGCAGGCGCGGCGGACAAGCCCGTCATCCGATCGGAATCCGATCTGCCGCCGGTCCGCCTCGCGTTCACGGTTCCGCCGAGCGAGGCGATGCTGTCTCCGGTCTATCCGGCGATGCTGCCCGCGATGCGGCGGGAGGCGGAGCGGCTGCTTACCGACTACGACATTCAAGATCCCGTGATCCGTACCGATCTCATGCTGGATCTGGCGGCGGTCGCGGTGCTTGATGGTCGCGGGGCCGATGCCGAGCGGTACATCGCCCGCTACCGCGCCGCCAAGACCAAGCCTCAGCTGCGACAGATTGGCGGCATATCGGTCGATCTGGCCGCCGCGCAGTTCGGCGTTCCATCCGCCCGGCGGTGCGAAGCGACCGCCACGCGTGTCACCGCGACCCTGGCCGGCAGCGACCCGCTCGTCGTGCGCGACCAGTTCCTCGGCGCGTTCGGGCAGATCCAGATGGCGAGCCCCAACTTCTTTGCCGGCGTCGCCGCCGGTTTCCTCGATCCGATCGCCAGGCAACGTGGCGGCTCGCTCAACGTGCTGCAGGCGCTGACCTTGGCGCGCTTCCGGGTTGTCGCGACGATGCTGCCGCCGTGCAGGAGCGCGCTCACCGCGGCGGGGAGGGCGTGGCTCGATGCCCCCGCCAACCGCGCGGTCGACATCTGGCCCGCGCGTCAGCCCAGCGAGGCGGTCCTTGCCAGAGCCAGGCCAGTGGTGGTCGCGGTTTGGGACTCGGGCTATGATGTCATGTTGTTCCCGGGACAGCTCGCGACCGATCCAGCCGAGCCGCTGGACGGGCGAGACAATGACGGCAACGGCGTCGCCGACGACTGGAACGGACCCACGTACGACATCCAGCTGCGCCCACGCAGCGGTTCGATCATGCCGCCGACCGCGTCGCTCAGGGCCAGGCAGGCGGCGCAGACCGCGTTCGACAAGGGGCGGCGCGATTTGCTTTACGGCTTCGATACGCCCGAGGCATCGGCCTTTGCCGAGCACACGCGAACCGCCAGCGTGATCGAGCAAGGCAACGACATACTTGGCGGAGACGAGAATAGCGGGCGTTCGCACGGCACCGCCTGCGCCAGCGAGATCGCGGACGGCGCGCCTTATGTCCGCCTCTACAACGTCGCGGCCCTACCCTGGGGCAAGGGCGAGGATCAGCTGGATGTCCCGTACGACGAGGCGACGGTGGCGCGTTGGGCGGCGGCGGTGGCGCGGATCGGGGTGCGGATGCGCGGGGCCGGTGTCGGCGTGGTCAGCATGAGCTGGGGCCTCACCGCCAACGAGATAACGCAACAACTGCTCGACCGCGGTCTGGAGACCGATCAGGCCCGTGCCAAGGCGCGGGGGATCGCGATGCAGGCGACCATGCGCTCGGCGCTGCTTGCATTGATGCAGGGGTCGCCGGACACCCTTTTCGTGATCGCGGCGGGCAACAGCGACCAGCCCGACGGGATACAGGCCGACGTGACGCAGAGCTTCGCGCTCCCCAACCTTGTCCATGTTGGCGCGACGGGCACCAACGGTCGCCCGACCAGCTTCACAGTATTCGGGAAAAGCGTCGACCTTTACGCGCAGGGCGAGGCGGTGAAGCTGCGCTGGCCCGGCGATGTCGCGCTGCACGAATCAGGTACGTCGATGGCTGCTCCATTGGTCGCGCGCGCGGCGGCGCAGATGCTGGCGGTCCGACCGGGGCTGCACGGGGCTGAGCTGCGCGACGGGCTGCTGGCGAGCGCGACGGTCGGGGAGGGCGGCTTGCGGCTGTTGCACCCGGCGGCGGCGGTGACATGGGCGCGGGCGCGTTGACCCCCGTTTAATCGGTGCGGGTGCATGGGCGCGCCATGCGCATCCTGCACGTCCTCGATCACGGCCTGCCGATTCAGAGCGGTTATACCTTTCGGACCCGCGCGATCCTGAAGGCGCAGGAGGCGCGGGGGTGGGTGGCGGCGGGGGTGACCGGACCGCGTTACGCCGAGGTCGGGCCGGAGGTGGAGACGGTCGACGGGCTCAGCTTTCACCGCACCGCGCCCGTGCGGCGGTGGGCGGGACCGTTGGGCGAGCTGGCCGAGATCGCCGCGTTTGCGCGCCGGATCGACGCGGCGGTCGACGCTTTCCGCCCGGACGTGCTTCACGCGCATTCACCGGTGCTGGATGCGCTCGCCGCGCTGAAGGTGGCGAGGGCGCGGCGGTTGCCGCTCGTGTACGAGATCCGCGCGTTCTGGGAGGACGCGGCGGTGGGCAACGGCACGGGGCGCGAGGGCTCGCTCCGCTATCGCGCGACGCGCGCGCTGGAGACCTGGGCGGTGAACCGCGCCGACGCGGTGGCGGTGATCTGCGAAGGGCTGCGTAGCGACCTCGCCGCGCGGGGCGTGGACCCGGCAAAGGTGATCGTGTCGCCCAACGGCGTCGACCTGTCGCTGTTCGGCGAGCCCGCGCCATACGACCCCGCGCTCGCCGCCGGACTCGGCTTGGCCGACGCCGAGGTGATCGGGTTCATCGGCAGCTTCTACGATTACGAAGGGCTCGACCACCTGATCGCCGCGATGCCCGCCCTGGTCGCGCGCCGTCCGCAGGCGCGATTGCTGCTGGTCGGCGGCGGCCCGTGTGACGCGGCGTTGCG
>CALMGC010000188.1:21626-22342 GCA_937863505.1 uncultured Sphingomonadales bacterium
GGTGCTCGTGATGGACGGGAACGTCGTTTGCGATGAGGCGGCGTTGCGCGCGCAAGCCGCGGCATCCCCGGCGGCGGCGCACATCCGCTTCGTCGGGCGCGTGCCGCACGCAGAGGTCGAGCGCTACTACGGCCTGGTCGACATCCTCGCCTATCCGCGCAAGGCGATGCGGCTGACCGAGCTGGTCACGCCGCTGAAGCCGCTGGAGGCGATGGCGCAGGGCAAACTGGTCGCCGCGTCGGACGTGGGCGGCCACCGCGAACTGATCCGCGACGGCGACACGGGCACGCTGTTCGCCCCCGACTCGCCGCCCGCGATCGCCGACGCGCTCGCGACCTTGCTGTCCGACCGCTCAGGCTGGGACGCGCGGCGTGCGCGGGCGCGCGCGTTCGTGGCCGCCGAGCGTAACTGGGCGTCAAACATTTCACGTTACCTGCCGGTTTACCAAAGGCTCACCGAGAGCCGGTCGCTGGACAAACAATGGTCGCCTTCTCCGATACTCCCCGCCTGACCCTGTCGATCGCCCCCGCGGGCGCGGGCGCGGCGGCGCTGCTCGCGATGCTGGGGTGCGTTGTGCTGCCCGCCTGGCGCGTCGAGTCGCTGGTGATGAAGAGCGGACTGCCCGCCCTGCTCGCCGCCGCGGAGCCGCCGCTCGGCTGGACCGCGCGCGGCGCGCTGGCCTTCGATCACCACCGTCGAGGCACCGGTCACGATCA
>CALMGC010000189.1 GCA_937863505.1 uncultured Sphingomonadales bacterium
TGATGTCCTCCGGCCCGAGCTTGGTGTCGCGGGCCATGACCTCGAACTCCTCGATATGAATCGAGGTGAACACGTCGTCCTTGACGATACGCTCGCTGATGAGGATCGAATCCTCGTAATTATATCCGTTCCACGGCATGAACGCGACCAGCGCGTTCCGGCCAAGCGCGAGCTCGCCGAACTCGGTCGACGGGCCATCGGCGAGCACGTCGCCCGCCTCGACCACGTCGCCCACCTTCACCAGCGGGCGCTGGTTGATGCAGGTCGACTGGTTGGAGCGCTGGAACTTCATCAGCGTGTAGATGTCGACGCCCGACTTGCCCGCGTCGACCTCGCCGGTCGCGCGGATGACGATGCGCGCCGCGTCGACCTGGTCGACGATGCCCGCGCGCCGCGCGGAGATCGCCGCGCCGCTGTCGCGCGCCACCGTTTCCTCCATGCCGGTGCCGACAAACGGCGCCTCGGCGCGGACCAGCGGTACCGCCTGGCGCTGCATGTTGGAGCCCATCAGCGCGCGGTTGGCGTCGTCATTCTCGAGGAACGGGATCAGCGACGCCGCTACCGACACGAGCTGCTTGGGCGAAACGTCCATCAGCGTGATGTTGTCGGGCAACGCCATCAGGAACTCGCCCGCCTGCCGCGACGACACCAACTCTTCCGAGAAGCCGCCGTCGCCGTTGAGCTCGGCGGAGGCCTGCGCAATCGTGTGCTTGGCCTCCTCCATCGCCGACAGATAGACGACGTCGTTGGTCACCTTGTGGTCGACCACCTTGCGGTAGGGCGTCTCGATGAAGCCGTATTTGTTGACGCGGCTGAACGAGGCGAGGCTGTTGATCAGGCCGATGTTCGGGCCCTCGGGCGTCTCGATCGGGCAGATGCGGCCGTAATGCGTCGGGTGGACGTCGCGCACCTCGAAGCCCGCGCGCTCACGCGTCAAACCACCCGGCCCGAGCGCGGACACGCGCCGCTTGTGCGTCACTTCCGACAGCGGGTTGGTCTGGTCCATGAACTGCGACAGCTGCGAGCTGCCGAAGAACTCGCGCACCGCGGCCACCGCGGGCTTGGCGTTGATCAGGTCGTTCGGCATCACCGTCGACACGTCGACGCTGGACATACGCTCCTTGACCGCGCGCTCCATGCGCAGCAGCCCGACGCGATACTGGTTCTCGAGCAACTCGCCGACCGAGCGCACGCGCCGGTTGCCGAGGTTGTCGATATCGTCGATCTCGCCCTTGCCATCCTTGAGGTCGACCAGCGTCTTCACCACCGCAAGGATGTCCTCGGTGCGCAGCGTCGTCACCGTGTCCTCGGCATCGAGGTCGAGCCGCATGTTGAGCTTGACGCGGCCCACCGCGGACAGGTCGTAGCGGTCCGGGTCGAAGAACAGCCCCGCGAACAGCGACTCCGCCGTTTCCAGCGTCGGCGGCTCGCCGGGGCGCATCACGCGATAGATGTCCGACAGCGCCTGCTCGCGCTCCTCCGCCTTATCGACCTTCAGCGTGTTGCGGATCCACGGCCCGGTCGAGACATGGTCGATGTCGAGCAGCTCGACGGTGGTGATCCCTGCCTTGTCGAGCTTGTCGAGGTTCTCGGCGCTGATCTCGTCGCCTGCCTCGACATAGATCTCGCCCGTGCCCTCGTTGATGAGGTCATAGGCGGAATAGCGGCCGAAAATCTCCTCGGTCGGGATCAGCAACTCGGAGAGCCCGTCCTTCGCCGCCTTGTTCGCGGCGCGAGGGCTGATCTTCTGCCCCGCGCCGAATACGACTTCGCCCGACTTGCCGTCGACAATGTCATAGCTCGGCTTCGCGCCGCGCCAGTTCTCCGCCTGAAACGGAATCAGCCAGCCGCCCTGACCGCGCACGAAGGTGAGGCGATTGTAGAATTGGTTAAGGATCTGCTCACCGCTCATCCCCAGCGCGAAGAACAGCGCGGTGACGGGCAGCTTGCGCTTCCGATCGATGCGGACGTTGACGATGTCCTTGGCGTCGAACTCAAAGTCGAGCCACGAACCGCGATACGGGATCACCCGCGCCGCGAAGAGATACTTGCCCGAAGCGTGGGTCTTGCCGCGGTCATGGTCGAACAGCACGCCCGGCGAGCGGTGCATCTGAGACACGATCACGCGCTCGGTGCCGTTGATGAAGAACGTGCCGTTCTCCGTCATCAGCGGCATGTCACCCATGTACACGTCCTGCTCCTTGATATCGAGCACGGAGCGGGTTTCGGTATCGGCGTCCACCTCGAACACGATCAGGCGGAGCGTGACGCGCATCGGCGCGGCGTAGGTGATCCCGCGCTGGCGACATTCCTCGACGTCGAACTTGGGCGGCTCGAGCTCGTAATTGACGAAGTCGAGCTCGGCGGTGCCCGCGAAATCGCGGATCGGGAACACCGAGCGGAGCGTCTTCTCCAGCCCCGAGACATAGCCGATCGACGGGTCGGAGCGGAGGAACTGCTCATAGCTTTCGCGCTGAACCTCGATGAGGTTCGGCATCTGGATCACCTCATGGATGTTTCCAAACACCTTGCGGATGCGCCGCTTCGCGGTGCCCTCACGCCGGGCCGTGCCCGCGTCAATCGCCCTGGTCGCCATAAAGATGCTTGCCTCATCACGAGATCTTGCCCGATAGCCACCGGGCGGACACGCCGAAAGACGCCAAAAGCTGCCTAGCTCCTCAAAGGAGGCGGCAGTTCAGGGCGTCCGGGAAACCACAACCCCCATTCGTACAACCGGTGCGCGACGCCGATTATGTCCCGAGGCTGTGGTGTTGAAGGCGATATAGGCAGCGTGTTGGATCGTGTCAAAGGGGTGCGCCCGTCGCCCCTCGCGCGGGCTGCTTGACCGAAGCTAAACGGACCGGCCATGCTTAACGGCGACACCGATGAAAGCTCGCCCATGACCGCCAAGTTCCTCCTCCTCGCCACCGCCGCGCTCGCGCTGTCGCCCGCCGCCGCGCAGCAGAACCCGGGCACCGCCGCGCCCTCCTCGGCGCAGGCGCAGCCCGCAATCTCCGGCTCAACCCCGTCCGGCGTCCAGCCCAAGGATGCGGGCACCCGCGTGGAGGCGCAGGCCGGAGGAGGCGACATCCCGGGCAAGTTCGCGCCCCCCACCGCCGAGCGCGATTACGTCAAGCGCGAGGTGATGATCCCGATGCGCGACGGGGTGAAGCTCTACACCGTCATCGTCTACGCCAAAGACCTGACCAACGCGCCGATCGTGCTTACCCGCACGCCGTACAACGCGAAAGGGCGCGCGAACCGGAGCGACAGCCCGTCCGAGCTCTCCACCTTGCCGCTCGCGGACGAAATGTTCGTCAGGAACGGGTATATCCGCGTGTACCAAGACGTGCGCGGCAAGTACGGCTCCGAAGGCGATTACCTCGTCACGCGTCCGGTGATCGGGCCGCTCAACCACACCAACGTCGACCACACCACCGACGCCTACGATACGATCGACTGGTTAGTGAACAAGGCGAACCTGCCGCAGTCCAACGGCCGCGTCGGCATGATCGGCTCCTCGTACGAGGGGTTCACCGTCGTCATGGCGCTGCTCCACCCACACCCCGCGTTGAAGGTCGCCGCGCCGCAGTCGCCGATGGTCGATGGGTGGATGGGCGACGACTGGTTCCACTATGGCGCGTTCCGGCTGACCAATATCGGCTGGCTCGGCGCGCAGACCGGCTACAAGGGCGAGGGCAAGGCGCCGCCGTCGGGCGGCTATGACGATTACGACAATTTTCGTCACATCTCCGCCGGGGACTGGGCGAAGCGCTCTGGCTATGACCAGTTGCCATACTGGAAGCGGATCGTCGAGCACCCCGCCTATGATGCGTTCTGGCAGGGGCAGGCGCTCGACAAGCTGCTCGCCGCCAGCCCGTCCAACGTACCCACGCTTTGGGAGCAGGGCTTGTGGGACCAGGAGGACATGTACGGCGCAATCCATAGCTATGAGACGCTGGTCAAGGCGGGCCATGCCGCCAACAACTTCATCGTCATGGGGCCGTGGCGGCACAGTCAGGTCAACCGCACCGGGCGCGAGCTCGGGCCGTTGCAATGGAACGGCGACACCGCTCAGCAATATCGCGAGGACATGGTGCTGCCGTTCTTCAACCAGTATCTGAAAGACGGCCCGCCGGTAACGCTGCCCGCCGCCGCGATCTACAACACGGCGGAGAACCATTGGGACCGGTTCGCGTCATGGCCGCTCGCCTGCGACGCGGGCTGCGCGACGCCGCTGACGCCGATCTATCTTCAGGGCGGCAAGGGGCTGGCATTCGCGAAGGCGGGCGGGGGAGAGGACAGCTACGTTTCCGACCCGGATAATCCCGTCCCGCACCTGCCGCGCCCGGTCAATTTCGACGACGGGCGCTGGGGCGACTGGCTGGTACAGGACCAGCGTTCGGTCGACGGGCGCACCGACGTGCTGAGCTATTCCACGCCGGTGCTGACGCAATCGGTGCATGTCGCGGGGGTGCCGTGGGCAGACATCTTCGCGAAGACCACCGGCACCGACGGCGACGTCGTCGTCAAGCTGATCGACGTCTACCCCGACGAGGTGGCAAGCAATTCCAAGATGGGCGGCTACCAGCTCGCGATCAGCCTCGACATTCTCCGCGGACGCTACCGGGAGAGCTTCGAGCACCCGACCGCGATTCCGGCGAACAGGACGCAGGAATATCGCTTCCGCCTGCCCGCAGTGAACCATGTGTTCCAGCCGGGGCACCGCATCATGGTGCAGGTTCAGTCGTCGCTGTTCCCGCTCTATGACCGCAACCCGCAGACATTCGTGCCCAACATCTTCCTCGCCAAGCCGGGCGACTACCGGAAGGCGACGGTGACGGTGGAGCACGGCCCGGCGGGCGCGAGCGCGGTGTGGCTGCCGGTGGTCGCGGCGGGGCAGGGCGTGGCGGCTTCGGCGCGGTAGGACGGCACGCGGAGCCGACGATCATTTGCGCGCGCGTCGGATCCGGCGAACGCGGCGGTGGAAAAGCACGCGCGGTCCGCTACGATGATCCGCGTGATCAGACCGTTTCTTCTCCTCGCCGTGCTCGTCTCGGGGGCCATCGCGCAGACGGCTCCACAGATTCCGCCTGGGCTCGACAATTATAGCCTGCCCTTGTCGCAGCCGACGTCCACCTCGATCGCGCCGCCCATTGTCGTGCCGAGCCCGACGCCCGCCTCGATCGCGCCGCCCATTGTCGTGCCGAGCCCGACGCCCACCTCAATCGCACCGCCCGTTGTCGCGCCGACCCCG
>CALMGC010000190.1:0-4569 GCA_937863505.1 uncultured Sphingomonadales bacterium
GGGCGTGCGCTTCGCGGCGCGCGGTTGCAACATCGCCCGCCGCCACCGCGTCGCGGATCGCGGTCGCGCCCGCCCGCGCGTGCTCGATCGCCAGATGCAGCAGCGTGTCGCGCCCCTCGCGCCCGAGCAGCACCTCCACCTCCGCCAGCCGTTCCGCGTCGATCGCCGGTTCGTTCATGCCGTTTCCCCTTCGCTAAGCCGATCTTTACCGTGTGCTGGCAGCGCGTGTCAGCCTATGATCCGCCTCTCCCTTCTCGACCTCGCATCGCTGTTCGCCGTCGGGTTGAGCTGTGGCGTGCTGGCGACTCTGGTCGTCAGGCTCAACCGCGCGCGCGCCGATTGCGTGCGGGCGCGTGACGTGACCGACGCGATGGTCGGCAACCTGCGCGAGGTGATCTTCCGCACCGATTCGCAGGGTCGCTGGGTGTTCCTCAACCCGGCCTGGGAGGCGCTGACCGGCTATCCGGTCGGGCAGAGCCTCGGCCGGCGCACCAGCGACCTGCTCCTGCCCGAGGACCGGCGCGAGGCGCGCGACTTTTATCCCCGGCTCGCCTCGGGCGAGGTGACCGACGCGCTGCTCCACCAACGCTTCCACGACGCCAACGGCGTGTGCCGCCATATCGAGGTCAGCGTCCGTGCGCTCCGCACCGCCGACGGCGCGTTCGACGGCACGATCGGCAACATCCGCGACGTGACCGAAAGCCGCGTCGCCGAGCACGCGCTGCGCGACAGCGAGCTGCGCTTCCTCACCCTGTCCGAGTCGATCCCGGTGGGGTTGTTCCTCACGGACGCGGCAGGCGCGACGACGTTCGTCAACCGCGCGTTCGGGGAGCTGTCGGGACTCTCGGCGGCGGGGACGATGGGCGAGGGGTGGCTGGAGGCGGTCCATCCCGACGACCGCGCGCGCGTCGCGGACGCGTGGTCCGACGCGGTGCGCGCGTGCGCCGCCTGGGCGAGCGACTTCCGGTTCGTCCACGCCGACGGCTCGGTCCGCTGGATCCACACCAGCAGCGCGCCGATCCTGGGCGAGGAAGGCGCGCTGTCGGGCTATATCGGCATCAACATCGACATGTCCGAACGCAAGTCGCTGGAGCTAAACCTCGCCGCCGCGCGCGACGCCGCCGAGGGTGCCGCGAAAGTGAAGGCGAACTTCCTCGCCAACATGAGCCACGAGATCCGAACGCCGATGAACGGCGTGGTCGGCTTCACCGAGCTGCTGCTCGCGGGCGAGCTGTCCGCCGAACAGCGCCGCCACACGCGGATGCTCGCCGAATCGGGGCACGCGATGATGCGGCTGCTCAACGACATTCTCGACTTCTCCAAGGTAGAGGCGGGGCAGCTCGAGATCGCGGACGAGCCGGTCGACGTGCGGCACAAGCTCAACAACTGCCTCCAGCTGATGAGCGCGCTCGCCGCGCAGAAGCAGGTCGCGTTGTCGGGCGAGGTCGACCCGGGCGTGCCCGCGATGATCCACAGCGACGGGCTGCGCCTGCGGCAGATCCTGCTCAACCTGATCGGCAATGCGGTGAAGTTCACCGACCGGGGCAGCGTGCGCGTGTTCGTGCGCGCTGGCGGCACCCCGGACGCGCCCGAGCTGGTGGCGGAAGTGCGCGACACCGGCATCGGCATCGCCCGCGACAAGCAGGCGGCGATCTTCGAGGAGTTCGTCCAGTCCGACCCGTCGATCGCGCGGCGCTATGGCGGCACCGGGCTGGGGCTGGCGATCAGCGTCCGGCTCGCGCGGCTCATGGGCGGCGAGCTGACCTTGGTGAGCGAGCTGGGCGAGGGGACGAGCTTCTTCCTGCGGCTGCCCGCCCGCGCCGCGACGCTGGCACCCGCGCGCCCGGTCGAGACGGCCCCGCGCGCGCCGAAGCGGGACGGGCGGACGCGGGTGCTGCTCGCGGAGGACCACCCGATCAACCAGATGCTGACGCGCGCGATGCTCGACCGGCTCGGCTGCGAGGTGACGGTGGCGGGGGACGGCGCGGCGGCGGTGGCGGCGGTCGAAGCGGCGATCGAGCCGTTCGCGCTGGTGCTGATGGACATGCAGATGCCGGAGGTGGACGGGGTCGAGGCGACGCGGCGGCTGCGCGCGGGCGGGCACGACGCGGAGGCGCTGCCGATCGTCGCGCTCACCGCCAACGCGTTCGTCGAGGATGTCGAGACGTGCCTCTGCGCGGGGATGCAGGCGCATCTGGGCAAGCCGGTGCAGATGGCGGAGCTCGCCGCCGCGGTGACGCGCTGGGCGGCGCGGGAGGGCGCGCCGCTGGCGCTCAGCGCCTGACACGCGCGCGGCGATCTGGCATGGAGCGCCGATGCGCCAGGCCACTCACATCCTTTCCGTCGAGACCCGCGCGGGGCTGCACGAGATCACCGCCGAGGTGACGCGCTGGGTCGCCGCGCAGGCGATGCGCGAGGGGCTGCTCACGCTGTTCTGCCGCCACACCTCCGCGTCGTTACTGGTCAATGAGAACGCCTCGCCCGCGGTCCGGCGCGACCTGGTCGCGTGGCTGGAACGCCTCGCGCCGGAGGACGACGGCTATGAGCATGACGAGGAGGGGCCGGACGACATGCCCGCGCACCTGCGGGCATTGCTCACGGGCGTGAACCTGTCGATCCCGTTGATCGGCGGGCGGCTGACGCTGGGGACATGGCAGGGCGTGTTCCTCGCCGAGCACCGCCGCCGCCCGCACCGGCGCGAGGTGGCGATGCACCTTATCGGGGAGTGAGATCGCAGGGCGGGGATAGTCGATGGGTCGGCGCGCTGTCCTACACCGGCCACGGTACGTTATAACCCTTACGTGCTGCTTCGTTGTCGCCTGATCCGGCTGTCGTTCGTCTCACAAATGGAACGCGCGACCGATGTTTCCCGAACCCGTGTCGTCACCTTTGTCACCTTCGCAGCAGGGCTGCCCAACCCGGTCACCGCGCCTCCGCCAGCAGCTTCGTCGCCTGCGCGCCGGTCCAGTCGAGGTCACCGGTGTAACGCCACACCTCCTTGCCCGCCGAGTCGTACAGGATGCTGGTCGGCAGGTTGGCTTGGTAGGCGAGGCTCAGCCCCAGCTTGGGGTCGAGCGCGGGCTGGAGCGCCCTGAACCGCGCCTGCGCCAGATAGGGCCTCACCTTCGCCGCGCCGTCTAGGTCCTGGCTGACTGGTAGCACGCCGACGGTTTCCTTCGCCGCCAACGCATCGAGCGTCGGCATCTCCTTGCGGCACGGCGCGCACCAGGTCGCCCACAGGTTGACGAGCAACGGCTTGCCCCGGAACTGCGCCAACGTCGCGGGCTTGCCGTCGAGCGTCTGGAACGCGACCGTCGGCATCGCCGCGCCCGCGTGCGAGCGGTCGAGATGCGCCGCGGGGGCGGACGCGGCGGGCGCGGCCTCGTCGGGGGAGACGGCGGTCGCACTCGCTTGCTCCGGCGCGGGCGATTTCCTATCGCACCCCGCGAGCGCCGAAAGGCCGAGGAGACAGGTGATCAGCGGGCGCGACGGCGATATCAAGGGGGGCGACTCCAACAGCATATGGGGCGGCCGCTTCGCCGAAGGGCCCGCGGCGGTGATGCGCGAGATTAACGCCTCCATCCCGTTCGACAAGCGCTTGTGGCGGCAGGACGTTGCGGGCTCACGGGCGCATGTCGCGATGCTGGGCTCGTGCGGGATCGTTTCGCGAGAAGATGCCGAGACAATCGCCGCAGGGCTCGACCGGGTCGCCGCCGATTACGAAGCTAACGGCGTTCCCGAGGACCTTGCGCTCGAGGACATCCACATGCTGACCGAGGCGCGCCTCGCGGACGCGATCGGCCCGGTGGCGGGGCGGCTCCACACCGCCCGTTCGCGCAACGACCAGGTCGCGACCGACTTCCGCCTGTGGGTCCGCGACGCCTGCGACCAGGTCGACGCCGCGCTGGCAGCGTTCCAGGCGGCGCTGCTGACCCGCGCCGAGGAGCACGCGGACAGCGTGATGCCCGGCTTCACCCATCTTCAGTCCGCGCAGCCGGTGACGCTCGGCCACCACCTCATGGCCTATCACGAGATGATCGCGCGCGACCGCAGCCGATTCCGCGACGCGCGGGCGCGGATGAACCGCTCGCCCCTGGGCAGCGCGGCGCTGGCGGGGACGGGCTTCCCGATCGACCGCGAGATGACGGCGCGTGCGCTCGGGTTCGACGGGCCGACGCCCAACTCGCTCGATGCGGTGAGCGACCGCGACTTCGCGCTCGATTACCTTGCGGCATCGGCGGCCTGCTCGCTCCACCTGTCGCGGCTGGCGGAGGAGTTCATCCTGTGGGCGTCGCAGCCGTTCGGCTTCGTATCGCTGTCCGATCAATGGTCGACCGGCAGCTCGATCATGCCGCAAAAACGCAACCCCGACGCCGCCGAGCTGGTGCGCGGCCATGCGGGGCGCATCCTCGGCTGCATGACCGCGCTGCATGTCACCATGAAGGGTCTGCCGCTCGCTTATTCAAAGGACATGCAGGACGACAAGCCGCCGGTGTTCGAGGCGCACGACCTGCTCGCGCTGAGCATGGCGGCGATGACGGGGATGGTCGAGAGCGCGACGTTCCGCAT
>CALMGC010000190.1:4579-6897 GCA_937863505.1 uncultured Sphingomonadales bacterium
CGGCATGGTGCGGGACATGGCGCCCGATACCGAGCGCATGCGCGAGTTCGCCGGTTCGGGGTTCGCCACCGCGACCGACTTGGCGGATTGGCTGGTGCGGGTGCTGAGGCTGCCGTTCCGCGAGGCGCACCACGTCACCGGGCGCGTGGTGCGGCGCGCGGAGGAACTGAGCGTGGCGCTCGATCGGGTGCCGCTGCGAGACCTGCAAGCCATTGACGCGCGGATTGACGAGCGCGTGTATGGGGTGCTGTCGGTCGACGCCTCGGTGGCGAGCCGCACCAGCTTCGGCGGCACCGCCCCGGCGCGGGTGCGCGAGGCGATCGCGGCGGCGCGGGGAGAAGCGGCATGAGGCGTTCCGTTCTGTTGCTCGCCTTCGCGCTCACCGCCTGCGGGTCCGCCGCCACGCTCACCCCCAAGCCGGGCCAGTCGCTCCCAATAGCTCCGCGCGGCGCGCGCGCGGTGCCGACTCCTGCTCAGCTGCTCAAGCCCACCGCACAGCAACGCCCGCAGCGGAGCGACGAGTTGCTCACCAGCTCGCAGGCGCGCCGCTCGGACGAGTTCGACCTTCCCCTCGGCGGCAATCAGGACTGATGGACCACTTTCATTACCGCGACGGCGCGATGTTGTGCGAGGACGTGCCGCTGTCGCGCATCGCCGACGAGGTCGGCACGCCCGTGTACGTCTATTCCGCCGCGACGCTCCGCCGACATGCGCGCGTGTTCCGCGAGGGGCTGGCGGGGGTAGGGCGCGTCCACCTCGCCTATGCGATCAAGGCGAACCCCAACCTCGCGGTGCTGCGCGTGCTCGCGGTTGAGGGTTATGGCGCGGATGTAGTGTCGGGCGGCGAGCTCGCGCGCGCGCTGGCGGCGGGGATCCCCGCGGGGGACGTGGTGTTCTCCGGCGTCGGCAAGACGCGCGCGGAGCTCGAACGTGGGCTCGACGCCGGGATCGGCCAGTTCAACCTCGAGCTGGAGGAGGAGGGCGAGGTGCTCGCCGCGCTGGCGCAGGCGCGTGGGCAGCGCGCCGCGTGCGTGCTGCGGGTCAACCCGGATGTCGACGCGGGGACGCACGCCAAGATCTCGACCGGCCGGAAGCAGAACAAGTTCGGCGTGCCGATCGACCAGGCGCGCGCGATCTTCGACCGGCTTTCGGCCCTGCCGGGGCTGACCTTACGCGGCGTCGCGATCCACATCGGCAGCCAGCTCGCCGACCTCGCGCCGCTGGAGGCCGCCTACGGACGCGTCGGCGCGCTGGTGGCGGAGCTGCGCGGGGCGGGACACCGGGTGACGCATGTCGATCTCGGCGGCGGGCTCGGCGTGCCGTATCGGGAGGGCGACGACCTGCCCACGCCCGCCGACCTCGGCCGGGTGGTCGCACGCGCGACGCGAGGCTGGGATGTCGAGCTGATGTTCGAGCCGGGGCGGGTGATCGCGGGCAATGCGGGGGTGCTGCTGACGCGCGTGATCTGGGTCAAGCCGGGGGTGGTACACCCTTATGTGATCGTCGATTCGGGCATGAACGACCTCGCGCGGCCCGCGCTCTACGATGCATGGCACGACTTCGCGGCGGTGGAGCCGGGCGGCGAGCGGTTCACCGCCAACATCGCCGGGCCGGTGTGCGAGAGCGGCGACACCTTCGCGATGGGGCGCGACATCGACCGGGTGGCGAGCGGCGACCTGGCGGTGTTCCGCACCGCGGGGGCGTATGGCGCGACGATGGCGTCCACCTATAACAGCCGCGCGCTGGTGCCCGAGGTGCTGGTCGATGGGGACCGCTATGCGGTTGTCGCGGATCGGGTGACGCCGGAGACGCTGATCGCGGCGGAGCGGGTGCCCGCGTGGCTGAAGTAGAGTGGCTCACGCAAAGACGCAAAGCCGCAAAGAAGTCTCGCGCGCGTCAGCGCGCACTCACAAAAATGGACCTGTGATGAAGGCCCGCTGCGCGGGCGAGTTGATCTTCGCGCCTTTGCGTCTTTGCGTGAGGCTCCTTCTTCCCTCCGACGACACGCGCGATAAACTCTGGATATGACCGCGTGGCACAGCCTCCCCCTGTTCGTGCGCCTTCAGGGCCGCCCGGTGATCCTGCTCGGCGAGGGCGAGGCGGCGGACGCGAAGCGGCGGCTGCTGGAGCGGGCGGGGGCGGTGATCGTCGCGGATCACCCCGACGCGCGGCTCGCGATCGTCGCGATCGAGGACGAGGCGGAGGCGGTCGCCGCCGCCGACGCGCTGCGGGCGAGGGGCTTGCTCGTCAACGTGGTCGACCGCCCGGTGCTGTGCGACTTCACCGTCCCCGCGATCGTCGACCGTGCGCCGGTGCTG
>CALMGC010000191.1 GCA_937863505.1 uncultured Sphingomonadales bacterium
CATCGCGCACGGTGCCGCGCCCGCCCGTGTACAGCCGCTGCGTGAGGTCGAGCGTCCGGCCCTGCAACGCCGCCGTCTCGCGCGCGACCGCGGCGCGTTCGGCATAGGCACAGCCTTGCGCATAAGCGCGCGCGGTTTCGGCGGCGACCGACACGCGCGAGGCGTCGACCTGCGCCTGCGCCGCGCCGATGTCCGCGCGCGCGGCCTGGACCGAGCGGGTGACGCCGCCGAACAGGTCTACCTCGTAGGACGCATCAAAGCCGGCGGTGAACAGGTTGAAGGTCGGCGGGGTGCCGCCGCCGGTGCCCGCGCCGAACCCGGCGGTGGTCCCGCCGCCGACGCGCAGCCGCTGATACTGCGCGGTCACCTGACTGGTCGGCAGCCGCGCCGCCTGCGCCTCGGACAGGATCGCGCGCGCGCGTTGCAGGTTCGCGGCGGCCTGGCGCAGGTCGGTGTTGTTGGCGAGCGCGCGGTCGACCAGCCGGTCGAGCGCCGGGTCGTCGAACAACCGCCACCAGCGCGGCGGCAACGGCGACGCGGTCACGCTCGCGATCCCGGCCTCACGCAGCGACCCCGCCGCGGTCGCGGGTGTCGCGGGCGCGCGATAGTTCGGCCCGACGACGCACCCGGCCAGCACCAGCGCGAGGAGCGGAGCGAGCCGCCTCACGCGCTCGCCTCCACCGCCGGCGATCCGGGCGCGCGGGCGCGCCTGAGGCGCGCCAGCCGGTCGCCGAGATTGCGGCTGATGACATAGAAAGCGGGCGTGAACAGCAAGCCGAACAGCGTCACCCCGATCATCCCGAAGAACACCGCGACCCCCAGCGCCTCGCGCATCTCCGACCCCGGCCCGCGCCCGATCACCAGCGGCAGGGTGCCGAGGATGAACGCGATGGAGGTCATCACGATCGGGCGCAGCCGGGTCGCGGCGGCGTGGCGCGCCGCCTCCAGCCGGCCCTGCCCGCCCTCCTCGTTCTGCTTGGCGAACTCGACGATCAGGATCGCGTTCTTGGCCGCGAGCCCGATCAGCACCACCAGTCCGATCTGCGTCAGGATGTTGTTGTCCAGCCCCATCGCGTTCACGCCCAGGAACGCGGCGAGGAGGCACATCGGCACGATCAGGATCACCGCCAGCGGCAGCACCAGCGACTCGTACTGCGCGGCGAGCAGCAGGAACACGAACACCACCGCGAGCCCGAACGCGATCGCGCCGGTGTTGCCCGCCTGCTTCTGCTCGAACGCGAGTTCGGTCCAGTCATAGGAGAAGCCGGCGGGCAGCACCTGCCCAGCCAGCCCTTCCATCGTTTTCAACGACTGGCCCGACGAATAGCCCGGCGCGGTGTCGCCCAGCAGCTCGGCCGCGGGGTAGAGGTTGTAGCGGACGACGCGGTACGGTCCGCTGTCGTTCCGAAGCTGCATCACCGAGCCGAGCGGCACCATCTCGCCCCGGTCCGACCGCGTGCGCAGCCGCGCGACGTCCGCCTCGCTGTCGCGATAGGGCGCGTCCGCCTGCGCGGTGACGCGATAGGTGCGGCCGAGGAAGTTGAAGTCGTTGACATAGGTCGAGCCGAGATAGGTGCCGAGCGTCGCGAACACATTCTCGACCGGCACGCCCAATTGCTCCGCGCGCTCACGGTCGATGTCGGCGAACAGTCGCGGGGTCTTCGTGTTGAAGGTGGTGAACGAGCCCGCGATGCCGGGCGCCCCGTTCGCGCGCATCATCATCGCGAACGCCGCGCCTTCGAGCGCGTGGAGCCCCGCCCCGCGCCGGTCCTCGATCATCATCTTGAACCCGCCGCCGGTGCCGATGCCCGACACGGGCGGCGGCGGGATGACGAGGATGTTGCCCGCGTTGATCCCGCCCAGCGCAGCCCGGAGCTGGTTGGCGATCGTGTCCGCATCCTTGCGCTCGCCCTTGGGCTTGAACGTGACGAACATCGCGGCGGCGTTGGGCGCGTTGGTGAAGGTCGCGCCGTCGAAGCCCGCGAACGCGACCACCGCCTCCGTCGCCGGATTGCGGAGCGCGATGCCTTGCGCCTGCCGCAGCACTTCCGTGGTCCGCGCGAGCGACGCGCCCGGCGGCATCTGGATCACGCCGATCAGATAACCCTGGTCCTGCGCGGGAATGAAACCGGTCGGCGTCGATACGCCGCGCCAGCCCGCCAGCCCGATCAGGCAGACATAGGCGACCCCCACCACCGCCAGCGCGCGCACCGCCCGCGCGGTGTAGCGGCCATAACGCTCGCCCAGCCAATCGAACCCGCGATTGAACCCGCGCGCGAAGCGGGTCAGCAGGCCGCGCACGCCCGGGCGCGGCTCGCCCGCATGCTTGGGCCGCAGCACCATCGCGGCGATCGCGGGCGACAAGGTCAGCGACACGAACGCGGAGATCGCGGTGGCGCTCATGATGGTGAGCGCGAACTGGCGATAGAACTGCCCGGAAATGCCGGGGATGAAGCTGGTCGGCAGGAACACGCCGATCAGCACCAGTGCGATCGCGACCAGCGCGCCCGACACCTCGTCCATCGTCTTGTGCGCCGCCTCGCGCGGGGTCAGCCCCTCTGTCTCCATCAGTCGCTCGATATTCTCGACCACCACGATCGCGTCGTCGACGACGATGCCGATCGCCAGCACCATGCCGAACAAGGACAGGTTGTTGAGGCTGAACCCGAACGCCGCCAGCACCGCGAAGCTGCCGATCAGCGACACGGGGATGGCGACGATGGGGATGATCGCCGCGCGCCAGCTTTGCAGGAACACGATGATGACCAGCGCCACCAGCAGCACCGCCTCGAACAGCGTGTGCTGCACCGCCTCGATCGACGCGGAAATGTACTCGGTCGGGTTATACGGGACCCGATACGCCATGTCGGGCGGAAAGCTCCGGGCGGCATCATCGAGCTGCGCGCGCACCGCAGCGGCGGTCGCCAGCGCGTTGGAGCCGGGCAGCTGGGTGATCGCGATCGCGACGGTCGGGTCGCCCGACAGGAACGCGTTGACGCCATAGTCCTGCGCGCCGAGCTCGACCCGCGCCACGTCGCGCAGGTGGATCACGCGGCCCGCATCGAGCCGCTTGACGACGATGTCGCCGAACTGTTCGGGCGTGGTCAGCCGCCCCTCGGCCTGCAAGCTGAGCTGAAACGCGTTGCCCGCCCGCGTGTAAGGGGGCTGGCCGACGGTGCCCGCCGCGACCTGCGCGTTCTGCGCGCGCACCGCGTTGACGATCTCGTCGACGGTCAGGTTGTTGTTCGCCGCCCGGTCGGGGTCGATCCACAGCCGCATATTATAGTCGCGCCCACCGAACAGCTGGACATTGCCCACCCCCGGCACCCGCCCGAGCCGGTCGACCAGCTGCAAGGTCGCGTAGTTCGACAGATATTGCTGCGTCAGCGACTTTCTGGGCGAGATCAGCGTCGCGACCAGCAGGATGTCGGGCGAGTTCTTGCGCACGGTGACGCCGATCTGGCGCACCTGATCGGGCAGGCGCGGCTCGGCGGAGGTGACGCGGTTCTGCACCAGCACCTGCGCCTGGTCGGCATTGGTGCCCTGCTTGAACGTGACGGTGATCGCGACATTGCCGTCGCCGGTCGAGGAGGAGGACATGTAGATCATGTTCTCCACCCCGTTGATCTGCTCCTCAAGCGGCGCGGCCACCGTCTGCGCGAGCGTCTCGGCGGACGCGCCGGGGAAGCTCGCATTAACGACCACCGTCGGCGGCGCGATCTCGGGATATTGCGCGACGGGGAGGGTCGGATAGGCGACCGCGCCCATGATGACGATCAGGATCGACAGCACCGCCGCGAAGATCGGCCGGTCGATGAAGAAATGGGGAAAGCGCATGGGGCTACCTCGCCGTCGCTTCGGCGGGCTGCGGCGCGGAAGCGGCGCTCGACACGGGGGCGTCGCCGGTCGCGCGCGGGGTGATCCGCGCGGCCTTGACGCGCACGGGCGTGCCCGGCTGGAGCTGCGCCAGCCCGTCGATCACCACCCGGTCGGCGGGGGCGAGCCCCGATTTGACCACGCGCAAGCCCTCGACCAGCGGGCCGGTGACGACGTTACGGGGCGCGGTCTTGCCATCGCCACCGATCACATAGACGATGCGCCGGGTCTGGTCGGTGACGATCGCCTCGTCGGGAATCAGCAGCGCATGGTAGGTGCCCGAGCCGAGCAGCCGCGCGCGCCCGAACATGCCGGGGACAAGGAAGCCGTCATGGTTGGGCACCTCCGCATGCGCGCGGATCGTGCCGGAGCCGGTGTCGATCGCATTGTCGACGAACACCATCCGCCCGCGCCGCGAATAGCCGTTCTCGTCCGCGAGCTGGATGTCGACCGGGTTGGGCGCATAACGCGACGAGCGCCGCTCGCCGGTCTTCGCCTGGCGGATGTATTTGAGGTAGAACGACTCCGCGCCGTCGAAGGTGAACCAGATCGGGTCCACCGAGACGATGCGGGTGAGCAGGGTCGTGCCCGGCTGGACATAATCGCCGAGCGACACGCGCTTGTCCGACACCCGCCCCCTGATCGGCGAGCGGACGGTGGTGAAGGTGACGTCGAGCGCGCGGGCGTTGACCGCCGCGCGCGCCGAGGCGAGCCCCGCCTCGCCGGTCCGCTGCGCGGCGAGCTTGGTCTCATATTCCTCGCGGCTGATCGCCTGCCCCGCGAGCAGGGTGCCGGCGCGGGTGAGCTCGGTCCGCGCGTTGGCGAGCGTCGCCGTCGCGCGCGCCGCCTCGGCCTGTGCTTGAGCAAGCGCGGCGCGGTAGGGGCGCGGGTCGATCTCGAACAGGAACTGCCCCTTGCCGACCTCCACGCCCTCGCGAAAGCCGATGCGGGTGATCTGGCCGGCGACGCGGGGGACGACCTGGACGTCCTCGACCGCCTGGAAGCGGCCCGCGTAATCGTCCCAGTCGACCACGTCGCGCGCCAACGGCGTCGCGACCGACACCAGGGGCGGCGGCGGCGCGGGCGGCTGCTGCCGTGCGCAGGCGGACAGCAGGACGGCGAGGACGACGCCCGCTCGCGGTGACTGACGGCGCGCGCCATTCCCGCCCACCCGACGCTTCAGCTTCTGGCGCAACATCACACCCCGTATGCCCGAACTCAACGCGCCGATCGGACGGACGCGCAGGGGTGACCCGGGAGCCGTCAAGGCCCGCGAGACACGCCCACCATCCCGTTATCGCGTCACCGCATCGACGCGGCGCTTTCTATACCGAGCGATATAGAAACCAGCTCGGGCGGGGTCAATGGCTTTTCATACCGTTCGGTAATTTGCGTCAGTCCGCGACCCGCGGCGAGCGGATCAGAGCACCACCGTTTCCGGCTTGGTCTCCTCCAGCGCCGCCAGGATCATCCGCTCCCATACCGCGACATCGCCCGCCGCCGCCATCCGCGTGTCGGGCTCGCGCAGGGTCTTCAGCACCGCGACCGCGTCCATCAGATGCTCGCGCCATTCATTGTCGACGAGGCGGCCCGCCGATTCCTCGTCGCCTTGCGCGTTGGCGCTGATCCGCTGGCCCGCGAGCACCCGCGCGATCCGCTCGACCACCGAGCCGTTGGAGACGTCCATCGTATAATCCCTTCCGTTGCGTCGGGTCCGTAACGACGGAAGGCGCGCGGCGGTTGCGCGCGCGCGGTCGCTGGTGCAGCTTGGTGAAATGATAGCCGCCCTGCTCCTAGCCGCCGCGCTCCAGGCCGCGCCCGCCGACCCCGTGGCCGCCGACTGGCGCGCGATCCCCGATGACGAGTTGATGGTGATGGAGCTCGCGGGCGGGCGCAGGGTGGTGATCCGCCTCGCCGCCGCGCAAGCGCCCGAGCATGTCGCCAATGTCCGCCGTCTCGCCCGCGCGCATTGGTGGGACGGCACCTCCGTGTACCGCGTCCAGGAGAACTGGGTCGCGCAATGGGGCGGCGCGCCGACCGACGCGGAGGAAAAGCCGCTGCCTCCAGGCGTCGCGAAGACGCCCGCGGCGGAGTATGACCTTCCAGCGACGATCCGCCCCGCGCAACGGCTGGCGCGATCGGACGCCTATTCGGCCGCGTCGGGCATCACCGCCGATGGCTGGGCGGTGGCGAGCGACGGGCAGGCGACGTGGCTCGCGCATTGCTACGCCACCGTGGGCGTCGCGCGCGACGCCGCGCCCGATACCGGCAGCGGGGGCGAGCTGTTCGCGATGCTCGGCGGCGCGGGACGGCGGCTCGACCGCAACTACACGGTGGTCGGGCGGGTGATCGAGGGCATGGCGTACCTCTCCGCCCTGCCCCGCAGCGACGCCCCCATGGGCATGTACGCGACCGCGGGCGAGCGGACCCCGATCGTCAGCGTCCGGCTGGCGAGCGACCTGCCCGAAGCAATGCGCCCGCATTACGATTACCGCGCCGCAGACAACCCCCGCTTCGCCGCGCTGATCGACGCCCGCGCGCATCCCAAGCCTCCGACGGTAGGGCTGGGCGGGGTCGACGTGTGCGAGGTGCCGCTGGCGACAAGACGGGTCGGGGCGAAGTAGGGGACCCATCCCCTCCCCGTCACCCCGGACTTGTTCCGGGGTGACGAGTTGGCGATGGCGAGCCCCCAACAGGCTCCGCGGTCCCCACAAAGTACCACTTTGTGGGGCTTACCGCCCCACCCAGTCCGCCACCTGCGCCGCGACCTGGTTCGCCGCGGCGTTCAGCCCCACGCCCGCGTTCGCCGGGTCGATCGCCGCGACCGGCACGCGCGCCTCGAACCGCTGCTTCTCGATCGCCCCGCCGCCCGACGCGCGGACCAGCGCCGCGTCGAACACCACCACCGCCGACTGGCTGCCTGCGTCGATCCCGAACGTGCGCAGGTCGCCGGTCAGCTGCGCCGCGCCGGTCTGGAACGACTGAGCGGAGCTCAGCACCACCCGCCCCGTGCGCGCGGTCAGCGTGTCGCCGAGCACCCGGGCAAAGGCGCGCGCGGGCGACTCCACCCAGATCGCGTTCTTGATGTAGGCGACACTGGTCGGGGTCGACTGCACCGGGACACGATTGGTGGCGATCTCCTGCGTCGCGTTGAGCGTCGCGACGGTGATCGAGGTGCCGCCCGCGACCGGACCGTTGGTCACGCTCGCCACCGGCTGCCCGCCCAGCGACAGCGTCGAGCGCGTCGTTCCCGGTGCCGCCAGCGCCACCTGCGGCTGGCCCACCGGCACCTGCGCGGTGGTCCGCAGCGTCAGCAAGGAAGGCGGCGGCTTCGCGCCGAAGCTGATGCACCCGGCCAGCGCGAGCGGCAGCATCAGCGCGAGCGTCTTGGCATGAGTCCTCATTTGCGCTTGCCCTTATAGTCCGGCAGTTTGGGAGAGCCGATCAGCGAGCCCGCCCCCTGCTGGTCGACCTTGTTGGCGATCGAGGACAGCGACTGCGCGGTATCGCGCAGGTCGTGGACCAGCTGCCCGACCTCCGGCACCGTCTGCTTGCTGAACGCCTGCAACCCCGGCCGCGCATCGCCCAGCGTGGCGTTGAGCGCGTCCGTGCTCTTGCGCGCGGCCGCGATCGTCTGGTTGAGGTTGGCGATGGTCGGCTTGACGTCCTGCGACAGCACCCCGTTCGAGGTCTGGGCAAGGTCGCCGATCTGCTTGGCCGCGGTCCCCGCCTGCGCGATCGCGACGCGGGTCTCCGCGATCGTCGCCGCGATCTCGGGCGCGCGGTCCGCGAACGCCTTGGTCATCTGATTGGTGTTCTGAAGAATGCTCGCCACCGACGCCTGGTTCTTGTCGGTGAGCAGGCCCGTCAGCCGCTCGGTCAGCGTCGACAAGCGCTCCAGCAGCTCTGGCGCGGAGTTGAGGATCGCGCCGAACCCGCCGATCTTGGTCGGGATCACGGGCACGCCATAGGGGCATTTGGCGAGCGGGTTGTCCTCGGGGCAGACGAGCGGCGCGTCGCCCTTCCTGCCACCCGCGAGCGAAACGTTGCTGGTGCCGGTGAAGCTGCCTTGGATACTGGCGAGCGTCGAGGTCAGGATCGGGGTCTGGTCTTTGACCTGGATGCGGACGCGCACGAATTGCGGGTCATCCTTCCAGATCGCGATCTCCTTGACCTGGCCCACGCTGACGCCGGAATAGGTGACCAACGACCCCGTGGCGAGGCCGTCCACCGCCTGGCGGTAGAGGATGTCGTATTCTTTCTGATGCGTGCCGCCGATCCGCGCGAGCCAGATCGTGAACAGCGCCAGCGCCGCCAGCAGCGCCAGCACCACCGCGCCGACCAGAACATGATTGGACCGGGTTTCCATCAGCTCGCCGCCTTGTTCTCGTGCGCTTGCCTAGTCGCCACCGCCGCGCGGCCGCGCGGGCCGTTGAAGTATTCCTGGATCCACGGATGGTCGAGCGCCAGCAGCTCGGGGATCGTCCCTACCGCGATCACCCTCCTGTCCGCCAGCACCGCCACCCGGTCGCAGATCGCGTACAGCGTGTCGAGGTCGTGCGTGATCAGGAACACGGTCAGCCCCAGCGTCTTCTGAAGCGACTGCGTCAGCTCGTCGAACGCCGCCGCGCCGATCGGGTCGAGCCCCGCGGTCGGCTCATCGAGGAACAACAGCTCCGGGTCGAGCGCCAGCGCGCGCGCCAGCCCCGCGCGCTTCCTCATCCCGCCGGACAGCTCGGCCGGGTATTTCGGCCCCGCATCGGCGGGCAGCCCGGTCATCACCACCTTGTACGACGCGATACCGTCGATCAGCGCGAGGTCGAGATCGGGGTAGAACTCGCGCAGCGGCACCTCGACATTCTCGGCCACGGTCAGCGTCGAGAACAATGCCCCGCCCTGGAACAACACGCCCCAACGCTTGCGAATCTCGATCGCGTCGCGCTCGTCGCGGTCGAGCGTCGGCTCGCCGAACACGGTGACCTCGCCCGCAACGGGACGCTGGAGCCCGATGATCGAGCGCATCAGCACCGACTTGCCCGTGCCCGATCCACCGACCACGCCGAGGATCTCGCCGCGCCGCACGTCAAGGTCGAGCGCGTCATGGACCACCTGCTCGCCGAACGCATTCCTGAGACCCCGCACGCGGACGATCGGATCGGCTTGCGCGTCGATCACAGCCAGCCGATCTTCTCGAAGAACACCGCGAAGAACGCGTCGACCACGATCACCATGAAGATGCCCTGCACCACCGCCGCCGTGGTGCGCCGGCCGACCTGCTCCGCGTCCGCCTCGACCTGCATTCCCTGGTAACACCCCGCGATGGCGATGATCGCGCCGAACACCGGTGCCTTGATGAGGCCGACATACAAGTCGGTGATCGGCACCACCTCGCGGATACGCTCGATGAAGGTGGCGGGCGGGATGCCGAGCGACGTCCAGCACAGGAGCCCGCCGCCGAGGATCGACCAGAGCGAGGCGTAGAAACCGAGCAGCGGCATCGTCAGCACCGCCGCAAGCGTGCGCGGCAGCACCAGCGCCTCCATCGGCGACACGCCGATGACACGCATCGCGTCCACCTCCTCGGTCAGCTTCATGGTGCCGATCTGCGCGGCGAAGGCGGAGCCCGAGCGCCCCGCCACCATGATCGCGGTCATCAGCACGCCAAGCTCGCGCAAGGTCAGGCGACCGACGAGGTTGATTGTATACACCTCCGCGCCGAACTGCTGGAGCTGCACCGCGCCCTGCTGCGCGATGACGACGCCGATGAGAAAGCTCATCAGCGCGATGATGGCCAGCGCGGTGACGCCGACGGCCTCGAACTCCTGCACGACGGCGTTGAAGCGGAACCTCCTGGGCGGGTGCCAGATGCTGCGGATCACTCCGCCCGCCGCGATCACGGTAGAACCCATGAACGCGAGCAATCCCAGCATCGTCCGCGCGGCGGTGGTGGCGGCGTCGCCGACCTGGCCGACGACGCGCAGGATCGCGGGTGGGCGGACGGCGCGCATCGCGACCGGCTGGTCGGCATTCTCGACCTGCGCGAACAGGTGCTGCTTGTCGCCCGCCAGCCCGTCGACCCGCGCCTGGTGCTCGGCGGCGAAGCGGTGGACCACCCATGCGCCGACCGTGTCGATCCGCTCGACGCCGGACAGGTCGATCGCGCTAACCGTGCCCGTATAATCGTGAAGCCGCTTGGGCAGCGCGCCCAGCTTGGCCAGCGACAGGTTGCCCGAAAAGCGCAGCACCCGCGCGTTGCCCGCGCCCTCCTCGGCGAAGTCGGCCATGTCGCTCATCCGCCTTCGCCCTTGCTGCAATCACGCGCGGGGAGCAAGCCTTGCGCTACATCAACACGTCAATGGCATGGATGCCTAGCCCGACCAGCCCGCCGACCAGCGTCCCGTTGACGCGGATATATTGCAGGTCGCGCCCGACCTGGTTCTCCAGCCGGCGCGTGATCGTGCCCGCGTCCCAGCCGCGCACCGTTTCCGACACCAGCCGGACGATGCCGTCGCCATAGTCGGCGGCGATGCCGACCAGCGCGCGGCGGGTGAAGCGGTTGATCCGCAGCGCCAGCCGCCGGTCGCGCCGCAGCGTCTCGCCGATCTGGCGCAGCGTCTCGCCGAGCCGCCCCGCCATCGCCCGCTCCGGATCGCGCGCGATGCCGAGCAGCAGCGCGCGCGCCTGCTCCCACAACCCGTCGAGCCAGCGCTGCATCGCGGGGTTGGCGATCAGCTCGTTCTTGACGCGCTCCACCCGCGCCCGCAGCGGCGCGTTGTCGCGCAAATCTGTCGCGAATGTCTCAAGCCCTTGTTCCGCGCGAAGGCGCAACGGATGCTCGGGATTGGCGGCCATCTCCGCCAGCAGCTTGTCGAGCGCGCCGATCAGGCGATTGGACACTTCGCGGTCTAGCCCCGTCCAGCGCAGGATCGACCCGCCGCGCTCGTTGACGAGCTGACGGATCAGATGCTCATTCTCCCCCACCGCGTTCGCGGCCCAGCGGATCGCGGCGTCGAGCAGCGGCTTGTGCCGCCCGTCGGCCATCGCGGCGGCGAGCAGCTGCGCGAGGATCGGCGCGACCTCCGTCTCGTGCAGGCGCTTGCCCACCGCGCTCTTCAGCATCCCGCCGAGCTCGCGCGGGTCGAGCGCTTCCAGCATCGTCGCGACCAGCTTTGACGCGCCCTGGCGAAAGCGACCGCCCGCGCCCTCGGGCGGGTCGGTCAGCCAGCGCGCGAGCGCGTCCGCGATGTCGAGCCGCCGCGCGCGCTGGGCGATGACGCGCGGAACCAGGAAATTGTCGCGCAGGAAGGTGGCGAGCGTGTCGCCGATCCGATCCTTGTTGCGCGGCACGATCGCGGTGTGCGGGATGGGAAGGCCGAGCGGGTGCTTGAACAAGGCGGTGACCGCGAACCAGTCGGCCATGCCGCCGACCATCCCCGCTTCCGCGAACGCGCGCAGGTAACCGGCCCAGGCGAAAGAAGGCTCCGCCGCGCGCGCGATCACGAACAGCGCCGCCATGAACAGGAGCAGCCCCGTCGCGACCAGCCGCATCCGGCGCAACCCCGGCGGCGGTGCCTCGCGTGCTAACGACCGGGCGCGCGAGACGGAAAGGTGGGGCGCGCGCATCGGCGGACCAATACCCGAATGGCGGGGAAGTTCACGTCCCGCCGCACACCCGCCCGTTCACTCCGCCGCTGCGGGCGCGTCGCCGCCATAGCCGATCGCGCCGGGTCGCTCGACCGGGCCGATCACGGTCGAGCCGTCGTCGCCCGGGCGATAGCTGAGCAACCGCCGCCCGAGCCGCGGCCCGACCCATTGCTCGATGCCGACCGCGAAGCTGAACGCGGCGGGGACGATCAACAGCGTCAGCAGCGTCGACATGATCAGCCCGCCGATCACGGTGATCCCCATCGGCTGGCGGAACGAGGTATCGCCCGTCAGCGCCAGCGCGGTCGGGATCATCCCCGCGACCATCGCCACCGTGGTCATCACGATCGGCTGCGCGCGCTTGTGGCCTGCGTCGATGATCGCCGCCGTGAGGTCGACCCCATGCGCCATCTCCTCGAGCGCGAAGTCGATCAGCAGGATCGAGTTCTTGGCCACGATGCCGAGCAGCATGAGGAGCCCGATGAACACCGGCAGGGACAAGGGCTGCCCCGCGATCATCAGCGCGACCAGCGCGCCCAGCGGCGCGAGCAGCAACGAGCCCATGTTGACGAACGGCGGCAGGATACGCCGGTACAGCAGCACCAGCACCGCAAATACCAGGAACACGCCCGACAGCACCGCCACGAAGAAGTTGCGCATCATCTCCGCCTGCCACTTCGTCTGGCCGAGCTGGAGTTCGGCGACGCCGACCGGCAGGTTCTTCATCGCGGGCAGCTTGTGAATGTCTTCCAGCGCCTGCGTCGCGAGGATGCCCGCGGGCAACGTCCCGCCGATGGTGAGCTGGCGCTGCTGCGCGACCCGCTCGATCTTGGTCGGCCCCGCGCCGAAGCCGATATCGGCGACGACCGAGAGCGGCACCGACCCGCCCGCCTGCGTCGCGACCGGCAAGTTCTGAATCGTCGACAACCGCTGGCGCGATGTCTGCGCTAACGCGACGCGAATCGGCACCTGGCGGTCGGACAGCGAGAACTTCGCGCTGTTCTGGTCGATGTCGCCCAAGGTCGCGATGCGGATCGCGCTGGACAGCGCCTGCGTCGTCACGCCGAGGCTGGCGGCGAGATCGAAGCGCGGTTTGATGACGATCTCGGGGCGCTTCAAGTCGCCGACGACGCGCGGCGCGCCCACGGTACGAAGCCCGCGCATCTGGTCGACGATCGCGTTCGCGGTCTGCGCGAGCAGCTTGGGATCGTCGCCGCCCAGCACCACGGTGACGGGCAGGCCGCTGCCGCCCCAGCCCTGTTGCGAACGGAACGACACGCGCGCGTCGGGAATGGCGGCGAGCTCAGCATCGTGGAGATGCTCAAATTCCGCGCTCTTGATGCGCTGCCTCTGCGGCTTGTAGATCACCGTCACGCGCCCGGTGCCGACGCCGGTGCGCGCATAGACCGACTCCACCTGCGGCTGTTTCCGG
>CALMGC010000192.1 GCA_937863505.1 uncultured Sphingomonadales bacterium
GTCGAGCACGATGCGGGGCACCGCGAGGGTCGCTCCGGGCGCGAGCCTCGCAACTTCCCACCCCCGCCACGTCAGCCCCGGCGCGCCGCCCGGCTCCGCCACCAGCGCGATCTCGCCATCCGCCGCCGCGGCCAGCGCCGCCCCGCGCTGGCCGCGCTCCCCCGTCAGCCGTTTCTCCGCCGCCGCGAGCAGCAGGCGCTTGTCCGCCGCGCGCGCCTCGGGCGAGACGGTGAAGCGAAAGCCGTCGAGCCGCCCCAGCCGATGCTCCTCGACCTGCACCTCGCCATCGGCGGTGACCGTGACAGGCAGCGACGCCGCATCCGCGCCGATCTGCCGCATCAGCGCGGTGGTGCGCTTGTCGACGAACCGCTGCGTCAGGCTGGCGTGAAGCGCGTCGCTCAAGCGCTCCTCGACCTCGCGCGTCCGCGCCGCCCAATGCGCGGGGTCGGCGAGCCAGTCGCTGCGGTGCGCGAGGTACGCCCAGCTGCGCGCCGCCGCGATCCTTCCGGCAAGGACCTCGACATCGCCGTCCGCGCGATCGAGCCGCGCCACCTCGTCCGCGAACCATTGGTGTGGGATATGGCCATTGCCCTCCGACAGATAGCCGAACACGCGCGCCACGAACCGCTGGTGGTGGTCCGCACCCAGCTTGCGGAAGTCGGGGATGCCGCACGCCGCCCACAGCCGCCGCACACCCGCCGGATGCCGCGTCCGCTCGCGCACCCAGGTTTCCTCGGCGAGCCGCTTCAACACGAGCAAATCCACCGCGGGCGGCGCAGCGCGCAAGGCATCATGCGCGGGCCGCCGCTCCAGGCTGGCGACCAGCGCGTCAATGCTCGACAGGTCCGGCTCGCCCTCGCGCCAGTAGAGCCAGTCGAGCGTGGGGAAGCGGTGCTCCTCAATCGCGAACACTTCTTCGGGGGTGAACGCGCCCGGCCCTTCCTCCATCAGCGCGCCGAACGTCCCGTCGCGCTGGTGACGCCCAGCGCGCCCGGCGATCTGCGCCATCTCGGGGACGGTCAGCCGCCGTTGCCGCTTGCCGTCGAACTTGTGCAGCGAGGCGAACGCGACATGCGCCACGTCCATGTTCAGCCCCATGCCGATCGCGTCGGTGGCGACGAGATAATCGACCTCGCCCGCCTGGAACATCGCTACCTGCGCGTTGCGGGTGCGCGGGCTGAGCGCCCCCATCACCACCGCCGCGCCGCCGCGAAGCCGCCGCAGCATCTCGGCGGTGGCGTACACCTCCTCCGCGCTGAACGCGACGACCGCGGAGCGTTTGGGGAGGCGGCTGATCTTCTTCGCGCCCGCATAGGACAGGGTGGAAAAGCGCGGGCGGGTGACGATCTCCGCGTTGGGCACCAGCGCGCGCAGCAGCGGACGCAGAGACTCGGAGCCGAGAATCATCGTCTCCTCGCGCCCGCGCGCGCGTAGCAGGCGGTCGGTGAAGACATGCCCGCGCTCAGCATCGACGCCGAGCTGCGCCTCGTCCAGAGCGACAAACGCGGTGTCCCGGTCGGTTGGCATACTTTCGGCGGTGCACAGGAAGTAGCGCGCGGTCGGCGGGCAAATCCGCTCCTCGCCGGTGAGGAGCGCGACATGCGCCTCCCCCTTCAGCTTGACGACGCGGTCATAGACCTCGCGCGCGAGCAGCCGCAGCGGAAAGCCGATCGCGCCCGACGAATGCCCGCACATCCGCTCCACCGCGAGATGCGTCTTGCCGGTGTTGGTCGGCCCCAGCACCGCGGTGACGGCCCGGAAGGGCGGCGCGCTCATAGTGGGGAATATCGGGGTTTTGAGGGCCTGTTGCAAGCGGGACTGGCGCCGCAACCGCCGTTGCCGGTGTCAGAACCGTTCGGTTGTGACACTTGGTGTTACGTTGTCGCGATGCTCGACAGATCAGTTGCGGCGTCGATTGGCACCCGGCTTCCTTCCGTTCCGAGTAGGCCTCTGAGCAACAACGGGACAGAAGCGTACACAAGGTCAGCGGGGGCCGGGTCAGCCTGTCTCTTCCCGTTTATTGGACAGGTCAATCGAGCAGGGTTTGGGTCGACTCGCCAACCGGCCAACCATGCAGGGCCATTTCGACAACCGCAAGCAACTCCTTGGCGCTCGCGCCGTCAAGCGCCTGCACCGACAGGCCCTGAAGCATCGCCGAGGTGAACCGGGCGAGTGCGACAGTCTCTGTTCCGACCGGCAGCACGCCCTCGCTCA
>CALMGC010000193.1 GCA_937863505.1 uncultured Sphingomonadales bacterium
TCAGCAACATGGGGATGTACGGGATCAAGCAGTTCGAGGCGGTGATCAACCCGCCGCAGGCGATGATCCTCGCGGTCGGCGCAGGCGAGAAGCGGCCTTGGGTCATGCCCGACGGCATGCTCGGCATTGCGACGGTGATGAGCGCGACCGGCAGTTTCGACCACCGCGCGATCGACGGCGCGGACGGCGCGGCGTTCATGCGCGCGTTCAAGACGCTGGTGGAGGCGCCGTTGGCGATGCTGGCCTGACATGGGTCGACGCTCGCTGACCGAGCTGTTCCACCTGGTCGTCGGCGTGGTGGTCACGGTCGCTTTGTTCGAGGCGGCGGCCTGGGCCTACCCAATCGGCGCGGGCACCATTCTCGGCGTCGGCTGGGTCACCGCGGCGGTCGTGCTGGCGATGGCGGTGGGGCCGCTGTGGCGCGCGCTGAAGGCGGACCGGAGCGCGGGCGCGTGACGACCGGCGACGCGCCGCCCTCATCGCAGCCGGTGATCCGCGTCACCGCCATGCCCGCCGACGCCAATCCGTATGGCGATATTTTCGGCGGCTGGCTAATGGGGTGGATGGACTCGGCGGCAGGCTCGGTCGCCTCGCGTCACTGCGGCGGGCGCGCGGTGACGGTTGCGGTGGAGGCGATGAAGTTCCACCGCCCGGTGATGGTGGGCGATGAGCTGTCGGTCCATGCGCGCCTGGTCGCGACGGGAACGACTTCCATGACGATCGAGGTGGAGGCGTGGCGGCGCGGGCGACACTCGGACGAGGCTTACCGAGTGACGCAGGCGCGCTTCGTGTTCGTGGCGATCGGCGAGGACCGGCAGCCGCGACGAGTGCCGGGGATGGCGGGTTGAACCTGCTAGCGCAAAGTGTATCTCTCGGTGACACTATGCGAGGAACATCGCAATGAAGATGGGGATCAAGGAGTTTCGCGAGCGGATCGGCGAGGTGGCGCTTGGCGAGGAGCCGGTCGTGCTGACCCATCACGGCAAGCGGGTCGGGCGGTATGTACCTGATCGTGCGCCAAGCCTCGACGATGCGGAACTGACCGCTTGGGTCGGGCGAATGCAGGCGTTTGGCCGTCAGTGGCGAGCGGTCACGCCCGATTGGCGGGAGCAACTTCACGCGCTCGGTGAGCCCGAAGAGGATATCGCTGCTCTGGAGGCGGAGGATCGTTGCTGCTGACGGACACCAACATTCTCCAGCGGGTCTGCCTCGGGCGGGCCGTGGTTCATGTCGAGAAGCTGCTGACCCGTGACGTTCGCATCGGCACAACGGTGCATAACGCTTTTGAGCTGCACCGAAACCTGCTCAACCTTGGTCTGTCGACCACCATCGCCAGAGAACGGGTCGGCGCGGCGCTGAAGCCTCTCACCTTGTTTGAGGCGGACGAGTACCAACACCTCGCCGAAGCGGCGAAGGCCCGTTTGCGCCAAGGCGGCAAGTCCGATTGGCCCCTGCTCGCGGCAGCGCTGGCTATGGGAGCGGCGGTCTGGTCGGAGGACAGGGACTTCTTCGGGACCGGCGTGCCTGTCTGGAGCACCACCAACATCCGTTCTTATCAACAGGATTAAACAATGGCCGACTCCTTCGACCTCATCATCCTCGGTTCCGGCCCCGGCGGCTATGTCGCCGCGATCCGGGCGTCGCAGCTCGGGCTCAAGGTCGCGATCGTCGAGCGGGAGCGGCTGGGGGGAATTTGCCTTAACTGGGGGTGCATTCCGACCAAGGCGCTGCTGCGCACGTCGGAGGTGTATCACTACCTCACCCATGCCGCCGACTATGGCCTCAAGGCAGAGGGCGTCGGCTTCGACCTCTCCCGCATCGTCGAGCGCAGCCGCAAGGTGGCGGGGCAGCTCAACGCGGGCGTTAAGGGCCTGATGAAGAAGAACAAAGTGCAGGTGTTCGAGGGCGTCGGCGCGCTCGCGGGCGCGGGCAGGCTCACCGTGAAGCAGGGCGACAAGACGACCGAGCTCAGCGCCAAGCACATCCTCGTCGCCACCGGCGCGCGGGCGCGCGAGCTCCCCTTCGCCAAGGCGGACGGCAAGCGCATCTGGACCTATCGCCACGCGATGGTGCCGGAGGAGATGCCGAGCAAGCTGCTGGTGATCGGCTCGGGCGCGATCGGGGTCGAGTTCGCGAGCTTCTACCATGACATGGGGGCGGAAGTGACGATCCTCGAGATGCTCCCGCGCATCCTGCCGGTCGAGGACGAGGAGGTCAGCGCGTTCATGGAGAAGCAGCTGGTCAAGCAGGGCATCGTCATCCGCACCGGCGCGGGGCTGGAAAAGCTCGACGTCGGCGCGGACGGGGTCACGGCGGGGATCAAGGGCGCGGACGGTAAGACAACGACGGAGCAGTTCAGCCACGCGATCATCGCGATCGGCATCGTGCCCAATACGGAGGAGATCGGGCTGGAGGCGCTGGGCGTCGAGACCGAGCGCGGGCACATCAAGGTGGACGGCTATGGCCGCACCAACGTGCCGGGCGTGTACGCGATCGGCGACGTGACGGGCGCGCCCTGGCTCGCGCACAAGGCGAGCCATGAGGGGATCGTCTGTGTCGAGAAGATCGCCGGCGGGGACCCGCACCCGTTCGAGGTGTGGAACATCCCCGGCTGCACCTATTCGCGCCCGCAGGTCGCCTCGGTCGGCTTCACCGAGACCAAGGCGAAGCAGGCGGGCTATGACGTGAAGGTGGGCAAGTTCCCCTTCATCGGCAACGGCAAGGCGATCG
>CALMGC010000194.1 GCA_937863505.1 uncultured Sphingomonadales bacterium
GAGCTTCGCGGGGCGCGACGGGGAGAAGTTTCACGCCTATGCCGCGCTCGAACTGGCGTTCTGACCGGGAGGCACGAGATGACAGCGGGCATACGCGACGCGGCCAAGGTGCCCGCGGTCACGCTCGGCTTTTGGGTGGTCAAGAACCTCGCCACCACGCTGGGCGAAACGGGCGGCGACACGGTGACGATGCAGTTGGGGCTGGGCTATCTGGTCGGCACCGCGATCTTCCTGTCGCTGCTGGTCGTGTTCGTCGCGTGGCAGATCGCGGCCAGGCGCTTTTACCCATTGCTCTACTGGGCGACAATCCTCGCCTCGACCACCGCGGGCACGACGATGGCCGACTTCGCCGACCGCTCGCTCGGCATCGGCTATACCGGCGGCAGCGCGCTGCTGCTCGCGCTGGTGCTGGGGACGCTGGCGGCGTGGCGGTGGACGCTGGGGTCGATCGACGTGTCCACCGTGCGGACCCGCCGCGCGGAAGCGTTCTACTGGGTGGCGATCACCTTTTCGCAGACGCTGGGCACCGCGCTCGGCGACTGGGCGGCGGACGATGGCGGTTTGGGCTTCGGCGGCGGCGCGCTGGTGTTCGGGGGGGCGCTGGCGGTGCTGGCCGCGCTCTACTTCACCACGCGCGTGAACCGCGTATTGCTGTTCTGGGCGGCGTTCATCCTCACCCGCCCGCTCGGCGCGACGGTGGGCGATTTGCTCGATAAACCGGTCGCGGAGGGCGGCTTCGCGCTCAGCCGCGCGCTGGCGACGGCGGTGCTGGCGGGGGCGATCGTGCTGCTGCTGCTTGTCCTGCCGCAGCGGGCGGCAGAGGGCGAGGCGGCGCACTAACGCCCTCTTGCAACTGCGAACCAGTCGCAGTACGTTCGCTGAACAACCTGTTTTATCGGTTGCTCCCGCGCGCGGTTGCGCCTAAGCCTCCGCGCGATTTGGCGCGTCCTCATGCGCCGCAACGGGAGGCAACATGGCCCGCAACAAGATCGCGCTGATCGGCGCCGGCAACATCGGCGGCACGCTCGCGCACCTCGCCGCGCTCAAGGGGCTGGGCGACATCGTCCTGTTCGACGTGGTGGAGGGCGTGCCGCAGGGCAAGGCGCTTGATCTCAGCCAGTGCGGGCCGGTCGAGGGCTTCGACGCCGAGATCAAGGGCTCGAACGACTATGCCGACATCGCGGGCGCGGACGTGATCATCGTCACCGCGGGCGTGGCGCGCAAGCCGGGGATGAGCCGCGACGACTTGCTCGGGATCAACCTCAAGGTGATGAAGGCGGTGGGCGAGGGCATCAAGGCCAACGCGCCCGACGCGTTCGTGATCTGCATCACCAACCCGCTCGACGCGATGGTGTGGGCGTTGCGCGAGTTCTCCGGCCTGCCCGCGAACAAGGTGGTCGGCATGGCGGGCGTGCTCGACAGCGCGCGGTTCAGCCACTTCCTCGCCGACGAGTTCAAGGTATCGGTCAAGGACGTCAGCACCTTTGTGCTCGGCGGGCATGGCGACACGATGGTGCCGGTGGTGCAATATTCGACGGTGGCGGGCATCCCCGTTCCCGACCTCATCAAGATGGGCCGCTCGACGCAAGGTGCGATCGACGCGATCGTCAAGCGCACCCGCGGCGGCGGCGGCGAGATCGTGGCGCTGTTGAAGACGGGCAGCGCCTATTACGCCCCCGCGACCAGCGGCATCGCGATGGCGGAGGCGTATCTCTACGACCAGAAGCGGCTGCTCCCCTGCGCCGCCTATGTCGACGGGAAGTACGGCTTGGACGGCCTCTATGTCGGCGTGCCGGTGGTGATCGGCGCGGGCGGTGTCGAGCAGATTGTCGAGATCGAGTTGGACGATGAAGCGAAGCAGAACCTGCAGGTCAGCGTCGACGCGGTGAAGGAACTGTTGGAGGCCTGCAAAGGTATTGATGGTTCGCTCGGCTGATGTTTTCGGCAGCGCTCCTGACGCTTCAAGCCATCCCAGCTCCAGCTGAACACAGGGTCTCGATCGAGCAGGTAGTGTCGGCTTTCGAGAGAGTATGTGTCCTGCCCGCTACGTTTAGTGAGGAGAAGGTCGAGGCGGCCAGATTTGCCGGACAATCGACAACTCGGGGAGCGGGAGAAACGGCGGTGTCCAAAACCGACGCCTACTATGTCGGAAGTATGTTGGTTGGTGTTACTGACGAAGGCAGGTACGGCAGTTGTTTCGTGAATGCAGCCTTGGTTGATGACGCGACCTTACCACGGCTGGAAGCGGCGGTGACCGAGCGGATGAACGCTGCTGGAGTTTACCACGCGAGGGACAGGCGCAACTATTCGATCAGCTTACTCCTTGAAGGTGGACGGCGCGTCGCGCGGCTTTCGATTGCAAACAAAAGGCATTGAGCGAATGAGCATCCTCGTCGACCGGAACACCAAGGTCATCACGCAAGGCATGACCGGCAAGACCGGCACGTTCCACACCAAGGCCGCGCTCGATTACGGGACGCAGATGGTCGGCGGCGTCACGCCGGGTAAGGGTGGCACCACGCATGAGGAGCTCGGCCTGCCGAACTTCGACACGGTCGCCGAGGCGGTGGCGCAGACCGGCGCGACCGCGTCGGTGGTGTATGTCCCGCCCCCCTTCGCCGCGGACTCGATCCTGGAGGCGATCGACGCCGAGGTGCCGCTGATCGTGTGCATTACCGAGGGCATTCCGGTGCTCGACATGGTCAAGGTCAAGCGCGCGTTGTCGGGCAGCAAGTCGCGGCTGATCGGGCCGAACTGCCCGGGCGTGCTGACGCCGGGCGAGTGCAAGATCGGCATCATGCCGGGCTCGATCTTCAAGCAAGGGTCGGTGGGCGTCGTGTCACGATCGGGGACGCTGACCTATGAGGCGGTGTTCCAGACCTCGAACGCGGGGCTGGGCCAGACCACCGCGGTCGGCATCGGCGGCGATCCGGTCAACGGCACCAACTTCATCGACGTGCTCGAGCTGTTCCTTGCCGACGAGGCGACCAAGTCGATCATCATGATCGGCGAGATCGGCGGCTCGGCGGAAGAGGAAGCGGCGCAGTTTTTGCGCGACGAGGCGAAGCGCGGGCGCTCCAAGCCGATGGCCGGGTTCATCGCGGGGCGCACCGCGCCGCCGGGACGCCGAATGGGCCATGCGGGCGCGATCGTCTCCGGCGGTCAGGGCGGCGCCGAAGACAAGATCGCGGCGATGGAAGCGGCGGGGATCAAGGTCGCGGCTTCGCCGTCCGAGCTTGGGTCGACGCTGGTCGAGGTGTTGAAGGATTGATGGTTGGCCCTCTCCCCCAGGGGCGAGGGAGGAGAGTGTGATGGGTATCGAGGGCCAGGACTTTTCGGACATCGCGGCAGGCGTCAGCCCGGCGTTCATCGACACGCTGTTTGCGCGCTACAAGGCGTCGCCCGACAGCGTCGAGCCGTCATGGCGCTCGTTCTTTGCCGAGCTGGAGGGCGTCGTTCAGGGACCGAGCTGGGAAAACCCGGTTTGGCCGCTCGCTTCCACCGATGATCTGACGGCGGCGCTCGACCCCACGCAGATGGAGCCCGCACCCAAGCCGTCGAAGGCGGGCAAGCTCGCCCCGGCCGGGCCGGCGGCTGTGCCTCCGTCCCAGGACGCGATCATCCGCGCCGCGGGCGATGCGATCCGCGCGCAGCTGCTCATCCGCACCTATCGCGTGCGCGGCCACCTCGCCGCCAACCTCGATCCGCTTGGCCTCACGCAGCGCGAGATGCCCGAGGATCTTCGCACCGAATATCACGGCTTCACCGACGCGGACATCGACCGGCCCGTCTATCTCGGCGGCACGCTGGGGCTGCAATGGGCGACGATCCGCGAGGTTGTCGACATTTTGCGCGCTAATTACTGCGGCAATGTCGGCCTCGAATATATGCACATCTCCGACGTGGAGGAGCGACGCTTTCTCCAGGACCGGATGGAGGGCAAGAACAAGGAGATCGACTTCACGCCGCAGGGCAAGAAGGCGATCCTCAACAAGGTGATCGAGGCGGAGGAGTGGGAGAAGTTCCTCGGCCGCAAATATGTCGGCACCAAGCGGTTCGGGCTCGACGGCGGCGAGAGCATGATCCCCGCGCTCGAATCGGTGATCAAATATGGTGGCCAGACCGGCG
>CALMGC010000195.1 GCA_937863505.1 uncultured Sphingomonadales bacterium
GGTGCTGGGCGAAGGGCGCGAGCGGCGGCGGCTCGAGCGGCAGGCGGCGGCGCTGGGCGTCGCGGAGCGGCTATGGCTGCCGGGCCACGTCGCCGACCCGCTGCCTGCTTTGGCTCGCGCGATCGCCGCCGTGCTGCCGAGCGATTACGAGGGCGTGCCTGGGGTGTTGCGCGAAGCGCTGTCGGTCGGCACGCCGGTGGTCGCGACCGATTCGAGCCGCGCGATCCGCGAGATCGTCACCGCGCCGGCGCTCGGCACGGTGGTGGAGGCGGGGGACGACGCCGCGCTCGTTCGCGCGCTCAATGCGTGGCTCGCGCCCGGTGCGAGGCGGCCCGCGCCCGTGCCGCAGCCGGGCGAGGACGCGGCGGCGGCGTATCTGGCGCTGTTCGATAGGCTGGTGGGAGCGCGCGGCTGACTACCGCCGCGCCGCATGGAGCGACGTTCCCGCGCGCCCGGCCCGGAACGCGCCCGGCCAGGTCAGCGGGTTGAGCGTCATCCCGCCGTCGAGCGAGAAGGTGAGGAACTCCGCGCGCCCGCCCAGATTCTCCCACGGCACCGGCCCGCCCAGCCCCAGCTCCGATGTCGGGAACCGGCTGTCCGCGCTCCGGTCGCGGTTGTCGCCCATCAGGAACACGTGGTTCGCCGGGATCGTCACCGGCGGATAGTCGTCGCCCTGGCTCGGCCCAAGCTCCACCGTGTCGTACGTCCGCCCGTTGGGGAGCGTCTCGGTCACGATCGGCAATCGGCAATGCAGCTTGCCGTCCGCGCCCGGCGCGCGCGACCCGGAAGGGTATTGCGACGGATCGCACGTCTCCTGCCCCTCACCGATCGGCACCCCGCCATAATCGGCGAGGTCGACATAATGGAGCGGCCCTCGCCGCACCGGTACGCCGTTGAGGATCACCACCCCGCCGCGCACCTGCAACCGGTCGCCCGGCAGCCCGATCACGCGCTTGATATAATCGTTGTTGGTGCCCGGCGGCGTCACGATCACCACATCACCGCGCTCGGGCAGCCGCCCGAACAGTCGCCCGTGCCAGGCGGGAAGCTGCACGCTCCAGCTTTCCTCCGGCTCGCGCAGCACCAGTCCCTTGAAGATCGCCACCGGGTTCGGGATCGTCGGCGACACGAACGACCAGCCATAAGTGAACTTGCTCACCACCAGCCGGTCGCCGACCTCCAGCCCGGGCAGCATCGATTCGCTGGGGATGTAGAAGGGCTTGGCGATGAAGGAATGAAAGCCGAGCACGGCGAGGATCAGCCAGAACAGCCCCTTGGTCTCCGCCCACCAGTCGGTGCGCGCGCGCCGCTTCTTGGCCTCCGGCTCGGCGGTCGCCAACACATCTTCGGCCATTCATCTACGTCCCGTCCGGCACCGCCTCGATGATCACGAACGCCTGCGCCCAGGGGTGGTCGTCCGTCATCGTCAGATGCACGCGCGCGAGGTGGCCCGCGGGGGTCAGCGCGTCAAGCCTCGCGCGTGCGCCGCCGGTGAGGTGGAGCGTGGGCGCGCCGGAGGGGGCGTTGACGACGCCGATGTCGCGCATGAACACGCCCGCGCGGAAGCCGGTGCCGACCGCCTTGGAGAACGCCTCCTTGGCCGCGAACCGCTTGGCGAGCGTGCCCGCGCGGGTGAAGGGGCGCTTGTCGGCGCGCGCGCGCTCGACATCGGTGAACACCCGCGCCTCGAACCGCTCCCCGAACCGCGCGAGCGACGCCGCGATGCGGTCAATGGAGCACAGGTCGGAGCCGAGACCGATGATCATAACTCGACCAGTTCGAAAATGAGGAAGAACGGCAGCACCATCCAAACAACCGCCAAGATCAGAACCGCAAGTCGCAGTCGCGCAGAATTATCCGAAATGCGCGAACTGATCCACATGAGGGCCGCGCTGGGTAGTGGAGTCAGCCAGCATACAACGAGCCACAACGAGACGTCGAACGTCGCGATCCCGGTGACCCAGAACGGTATCGGGGCACTCAAAAAGAGAGCTAAAAGCAGAGCGTTGATGCGCCAAATCCAACGCTCGATGCCAGGGGGCATTAACTATCGTGCCGCGTCCATCGCCGCTCGCATCGCGCGCACCGCCTTGCCCAGCCCGACGAACAGCGCGTCGGCGATCAGCGAATGGCCGATGTTGAGCTCCGCCACCTGCGGGATCGCGGCGATCGGCGCCACGTTCGCCGCCGTCAGCCCGTGCCCGGCATGGACCTCGACGCCGTTCTTCGCCGCCAGCGCCGCCGCGTCCGCCAGCCGCCGCAATTCTTCGGCCCGCGCGTCGCCGTCCAGTTCCGCGTAGCGCCCGGTGTGCAGCTCCACCACCGGCGCGCCGAGCCGGAGCGCCGCCTCGATCTGGCGCGCGTCGGGCTCGATGAACAAGGACACGCGCACCCGCGCCGCGGTCAGCTCGGACACGAGATGCTGCAACCGGTTGTGCTGCCCCGCCGCGTCGAGCCCGCCTTCCGTGGTCCGCTCCTCGCGCTTCTCCGGCACGATGCAGGCGGCGTGCGGAAGTACCCGCAGCGCGATGGCGAGCATCTCCTCTGTCGCCGCCATCTCGAAGTTGAGCGGGATCGGCAACTCGCGCGCCAGCCGTTCGATATCGTCGTCGCGGATGTGCCGCCGGTCCTCGCGCAGGTGCGCGGTGATGCCGTCCGCCCCCGCCTCCGCCGCGAGGAGCGCCGCGCGCACCGGGTCGGGATAGTCCGTCCCCCGCGCGTTGCGCACGGTCGCAACATGGTCGACGTTGACGCCGAGACGGAGAGTCATGCCCGGCTCCCCGGCTTCATCGCAGGCATCGCCGCCAGTTCCGGCGGCAGTGCGTCGGGCGCGTAGCTCGGCACCGACAGTCGCAGCAGCGGAAAGAACGGCACACCGAGGTCCGCCGCGCCGTCCGACCGGTCGACCAGCGCCGCCGCCGCGACCGTCTCGCCGCCCGCGCGCGCGGTCGCGGCGATTGCCTCGCGCGACGAGAGTCCGGTGGTCACCACATCCTCCATCATCAGCACCTGCTGCCCCGGGAACAGCCGGAATCCGCGCCGCAGCTCGAATACGCCCTCGGGCCGTTCGAGGAACATCGCCTCCACCCCCAGCGCGCGCGCCATCTCGTGCCCGGCGATCACGCCTCCCATCGCGGGCGACACCACCGCGCTCACGGCCCCGCGCACCTCCGTCGGGAGCCGCGCCACCAGCGCGCGCGCGAGCCGCGCGCCCCGTGCCGGGTCCATCAGCACCCGCGCGCACTGGAGATAGCGTGCGCTCCGCCGCCCGGACGACAGGATGAAATGCCCTTCGAGCAAAGCATCGGTCGCGCGGAACTCGGCCAGCACCTCCTCGTCGGTCATCGCGTCGCGCTCCTCGCCGTTCCGCGCCCGCCTAGGGTCCTCATTATCTTCCCGCAACCGCCCGGCAAAAAAGCGGGTGCCGCGCTTGAGGCGGGGGAAGGTGCGTCCTATAGGCCGAGCATCATAGCTGATCCATGTTCGCCTCCGACCCGGGGCGACCCCGACAGGAACGCGGAACCACCATGTTGAGAACGGGGCTGAAGTCCATCCTCCTCGCCGCCGGGCTGGCGTTCGCCGGCGGCGCGCTCGCGCAAGGGCCCGCGGTCGCACCCTCTCCGGCCGCGACCGCGATGGCCTCGCCCGCCACGGCGGGTCCGCAAGCCTCCGCGAACGTGCCGGGCGCGAGCAACATCGCGCCGACCACCGCCGCCGCGACCCCGCCG
>CALMGC010000196.1 GCA_937863505.1 uncultured Sphingomonadales bacterium
GGAGGCGGTGCGTCCCACCACCATCGCGCCGTCATCGACGCCGCCCGCGCGCGCGATCTCGCGACGCTGCACCTCGAAGTGCGCGCGGGCAATGACGCCGCGCGGCTGTACGAGGATGCGGGCTTCGCCAAGGCCGGCGAGCGGCGCGGCTATTATCGCGGCCGTGACGGCACGGTGCACGACGCGAGGACCTATCGCCGCTCCGTCCGCTAAGTCGCTACAAAGATTGTGCTTTGCCGCGCTTGTCCGGCCCTCTACATAGCCCGATATGAAGCAAAATGCTTGGGCGTGTCGCCCATGGAGCGCGTTCGACGAGGAAGTGAATGGATAGCGTTGGTCATGAGTTCGACCGTGAAGAGACTCTGGTTTCTCTGACCGCGGACATCGTCGCGGCCCATGTCAGCAACAACAGCGTGTCGGTGTCCGATCTCCCCGTGCTGATCCAGAACGTGCATGGCGCGCTCGCAGGGCTCGGCTCGGCCCCGGCCGCAAGCGACGGGGAGCGGCCCGAGCCCGCCGTGTCCGTGCGCTCCTCCGTCAAGCCGGATTTCCTGATCTGCCTGGAGGATGGCCGCAAGCTCAAGATGTTGCGCCGCCATCTGATGACGCATTATCAGATGACGCCCGAGCAATATCGCGCCAAATGGAACCTGCCCGCCGACTATCCGATGGTCGCGCCCAACTATGCCGAACAGCGTCGCAGCCTCGCCAAGGCGATCGGCCTGGGCACCGCGCGCAACTCGCCGGATGCGCGCCGGGCCGCCGCGCTGGTCGACTGAGCGCTTGTTGCGAGTCGGTTGCGCTTTTCCCGACGACGGCGCGTCGCTACACTGGCGCGAGGAGCACTGACCGCCTGAAATGCCGCGCACGATCGACCTGGAAGCGCTCTGCAACGAGAAGGGGCTGCGCATCACCGAACAGCGGCGCGTGATCGCGCGCGTGCTGTCGGAGGCGGAGGACCATCCCGATGTCGAGAAAGTCTATGAGCGCGCTTCCTCGATCGACCCCGGCATCTCGATCGCGACGGTATACCGCACCGTGCGCCTGTTCGAGGAAGCGGGCATCCTCGACCGGCATGATTTCGGCGACGGACGCGCGCGCTACGAACCCTCGCCCGAGGCGCATCACGACCACCTCATCGATGTCGAGACGGGCCGGGTGATCGAGTTCGTCGACCCCGAGCTCGAGCAGCTGCAAAAGGCGATCGCCGAGCGGCTCGGCTTCCGCCTCGTCGATCACCGGATGGAGCTGTACGGGGTCAGCCTGTCGCGCAAGGATTGATGCTCGCCGATCTGCGGCTGGCGCGGCGGCTGGCCGCATTGCTCGGGCTGCTGATCGTCTGCGTGCCGCTCCACTATCTCTGGTTGGCGGTGCGTGGAAGGTCGCCCTGGCCGCCGCGCTTCCTCGGCTGGGCGGCGCGTGCGTGCGGAGCGCGGGCGCGGGTGGTCGGCAAGCCGCTGCGCCATGACGTGTTCTTCGTCAGCAATCACCAGAGCTGGCTCGACATCCTGATCCTCGGCGGCGCGACGGGGAGCGCGTTCATCGCCAAGGCGGAGCTGGCGACGGTGCCGCTGGTCGGCTGGCTGTGTTCGCTCAACCGCACGGTGTACGTCCGACGCGACGACCGGCGCGCGATGCCCGAACAGATCGAGACGGTTCGCCGCGCGCTGGGGCGCGGCGCGGTCACGATCTTCGCCGAGGGCACGACCAGCGACGGCACCGAGCTGCTCCCCTTCAAGGCGGGGCTGCTCCAGGTGCTCGACCCGCCGCCGCCGGGTCTGCGCGTCCAGCCGCTGTTCCTCGACTATGGCGCCGACGCGCCCGCGATCGGGTGGGCGGGCAAGGAGCCGGGGCAAGTCAACGCGCTCCGCATCCTGCGCCGGCGCGGGTCGGTGCGCGTCGCGGTGCATTGCCTGGAGCCGTTCGACCCCGCCGCCTGCGGCGACCGCAAGGCCATCGCCGCCGAAGCGCGCCGCCGCATCACCGCCGCGATCGCCGCGAGCGGGAGTGCAGTGCGGGTCGTCTGACCCCGCCTCGACCGGGCGCGCGTCGGTCTGTATGACGCGCACCATGACCGCCCCCCGCACCTTCCACGTCAAGTCGTTCGGTTGCCAGATGAACGCCTATGACGGCGAGCGCATGGCCGAGCTGATGGCGTCGCAAGGGCTCGCCCCCGCTGACGCCGGCGAGGCCGATCTGGTGGTGCTCAACACCTGCCACATCCGCGAGAAGGCGACGGAGAAGGTGTATTCGGACATCGGTCGCCTCCGCAAGGGCGGGCGCAGGCCGATGATCGCGGTCGCGGGCTGCGTCGCGCAGGCGGAGGGCGCAGAGATCGTCGCACGCGCCAAGGTAGATGTGGTCGTCGGCCCGCAAAGCTATCACCGCCTGCCCGCCCTGGTCGCCGACGCCGCCGCGGGCCGCCCGGCGCTCGACACCGACATGCCGTTGCTCAGCAAGTTCGGCGCATTGCCCGCGCGTCGCCGCGTCGGGCCGAGCGCGTTCCTGACCGTGCAGGAAGGCTGCGACAAGTTCTGCACCTATTGCGTGGTGCCCTACACGCGCGGCGCGGAAGTGAGCCGGCCTTGGGCGGCGATTCTCGACGAGGCGCGCGCGCTGGTCGATGCGGGCGCGAAGGAGATCACGCTGCTGGGGCAGAACGTCAACGCCTGGGCGGGCGAGGACGAGAGCGGCCGCGCGCAGGGGCTCGACGGGCTGATCCGCGCGCTCGACCGCGTGCCCGGGCTGGCGCGAATCCGCTACACGACCAGCCACCCCAACGACATGACGCAGGGCCTGATCGACGCGCATCGCGACGTGAGCGCGCTGATGCCGTTCCTGCATCTGCCGGTCCAGTCGGGCAGCACGCGGGTGCTGCGGGCGATGAACCGCAGCCACGGGGGCGACGATTACCTTCGCCTGCTCGACCGCGTGCGCAAGGCGAGGCCGGACATTGCGCTGTCGGGCGACTTCATCGTCGGCTTCCCCGGCGAGACGGAGGCGGAGTTCGCGGACACGCTGAGCCTCGTCGACCGGGTCGGCTATGCGCAGGCGTTCTCGTTCAAATACTCGCCGCGCCCCGGCACCCCCGCCGCCGACCTCGCCGCGCAGGTCCCGCCGGAAGTGATGGACGAGCGGCTCCAGCGGCTCCAGGCCGCGCTCAACCGTGACCAGCACGCGTTCAACCGCGCCAGCGTCGGGCGGACCTGCGAGGTGCTGATCGAGCGCGCGGGCAAACTGCCGGGGCAAATGCTGGGCAAGTCGCCGTGGCTGCAATCGGTGCACCTTCTGACCGATGCAGCTGTGGGAAGCCTGGTTCAGGTCATGCTGACGGGCGCGGGGCCGAACTCGCTATCGGGTGCAATCCCGGCGCTGGAAGCCGCTTGATGGATCAGCGCGGGCGCGTCGGCTGACACACCGAACCGCTCCGCGGTAGCCGCATCGAGCGGCGCGCCCGTCCGCCGCACCGTTTCCGCAAACCCGCGCCGCCATTCGGTATAGGGTCCGGCAGCTTCCGAATGGCTCTGCCCGGTGCCGACCAAATATGCGCCCTGGACGTCGAGCATCGCCAGCGGCCACCCGCTCCGCGCCCAGTCGCCGTGCGAGCCGAGCACCGTGTGCGGGTCGCGGTCCACCTCGCGCGCGCCCGCCGGGTCAATGCGCCCGACCGTGCTCGACCCGCACAGTTCGTGAAACGCAAAGCCGTCGATTGGGAAGGGAGCCGCGCGCCCGGTGCCCGCATCCACCGCCACCCCATGTGTGACGAGGCCACCGACGACCCCCCGCCCGATCGCCGCCCGCGCTGCTCGCACCAGATCGCGGTCGACCCAGTCGTCCGCGTCGAGGAACATCAGCAGGCCTCCGCCCGCCTTCGCCATCCAGCGCTTGACGAGCCACTTCTTGCGCCCGCCGTCGTTGTTGGCGCGGTCGGGCGCGTCGGCGGGCCAGTCCGCCTGCAGCCACACGCAACGCGGGTCGTCCGCCACCGCACCCCAGCAGGGCGGTCGGTCATGCCCCGCCAGCACCAGCGTCCAATCGCCGTCGCGCTGCGCCAGTACCGACCGCAGCGTCAGCGCGAGCAGCCGGTCGACCAGCGCCCAATCGCGACACGACCTGCGCGCGATCAGCGGCACGCCGAACACGAACCGTTCGCTCACGCCGCCACGCTCAGCCGGGCGACTAGCCGCGCATAGCCCTCTCTCGCAGCCGCCTCCGCCTCGGCGATGGCGGGCACCGCCCGCCATTGCGCGAGCAACCGCCGCACGCCGGGCAGGTGCCGCGCAATCGACCGGTCCTCCTCCTCGTTGCGGTTCCACACGCCCCAGCTCTCGCCACGGTCCCAGACCTGCCCATGCCCGCCGCCGCGATCGTGCTTGACGAGATAGTCCTCCCACGAGCGCGTGTTGTAATGGTTCACCTGCGCGAGCCGCCACGACACCGTGCCGGGCTCGCTCTGGAGGAACTCCGCCGAGCGCGCATAGCGTTCGCCCAGCGCCCGCCCGCCGCCGTCGGCCGGGCGCAACTCGCCCACGCACTCGTCGCGGGCGTATCCCGGCCCGTGCGGGAGCAGCGGGCAATGGTAGGCGTCTAAGCGGCGGAACAGCGTCTTGTACGACCAGTTCACGCCATGCTCGACCGGCGCGGCGCGGGTGAAGCGCTCAAGCACGGGCTCGGGCGACCAGCCGCGATGCCCCGAGGCGCCGAACACGCGCCAGTTGACCATGACCGCCGTCGCGTCGCCGACCGCTTCGATCAGGTCCGCCACCCGCCCCTCGCCGACGTGGATGTTGAGAAACTCGTCCGCATCGAGCACCATCGCCCAATCCACTGTACCCTCGCGCAAGCGCCGCTCGGCGGCGGCGTAGGCGAACAGCTGCGGCGTGTCCCCCGGCCCTGGCGCGCAGGGGATATGCTCGATCAGCCCTTCGCCCGCGAGCGCGTCGAGCAGCGCGGGCGACCCGTCTGTGCAGTCGTTGGAACACACGATCACGCGCCCGAACCCGATCAGCCGGTGATGGGCGAGCCATTCGAGGATGAACGGCCCCACGTTGCGCATGGTGGCGATCAGCGTCGGCGGCATCGTTCGCGCGCCTAGCTGATCGGTGTCGCTTGCGAAACGGGCATGAAACCCTCACCTTGCGGAGCTTATACCCCCCGAAAGGATCGCATGAGCCGCAAGCCCGTCCCCGCCCAGTCCGGCGAACGCTCCCGGACCGAGGTGATGTTCGACCGGCCGCAGCTTCTCGCGCAACTGTTCGGCCAATACGACCAGAACCTCGTCGCGCTCGAGAACCGGCTCGGCGTCTACATCACCGCGCGCGGCAACCGCGTCGGGCTGGAGGGCTCGGCCGAGCAGGTGGCGATGGCGCGCGACGTGCTGCAGGACCTGTACCAGCGGTTGCAGCGCGGCGAGCCGGTCGACACCGGGCTGGTCGACGCCTCCATCGCGATGGCGTCGGAGCCGGTGCTCGACGGCATCATCCGCGCGGACGGCGGCGGGCAGGCCCCGTCGGTGATGATCCGCACGCGCAAGAAGACGATCGTGCCGCGCACGCGTGCGCAGGCGCACTATATGCGCGCGCTGACCACCCACGACATGATCTTCGCGCTCGGGCCAGCGGGTACGGGCAAGACCTATGTGGCGGTGGCGCAGGCGGTGGCGCAGCTGATCACCGGATCGGTCCAGCGGCTGATCCTGTCGCGCCCCGCGGTGGAGGCGGGCGAGCGGCTCGGCTTTCTGCCCGGCGACATGAAGGAGAAGGTCGACCCCTATCTCCGCCCGCTCTACGACGCGCTCTACGATTGCCTGCCCGCCGAACAGGTCGAGCGGCGCATCGCGTCGGGCGAGATCGAGGTTGCACCGATCGCGTTCATGCGCGGGCGCACGCTCGCGGACGCGTTCGTGATCCTCGACGAAGCGCAGAACACCACGCCCGCGCAGATGAAGATGTTCCTCACCCGCTTCGGCCAGAACAGCCGCATGGTGGTGTGCGGCGACCCGAACCAGGTCGACATCCCCGGCGGCGTCGCGGCGTCGGGGCTGGCCGATGCGGTCCGGCGGCTGGAGGGTGTGGAGGGCATCGCGATGGCGCGCTTCACCGCAGGCGATGTGGTGCGGCATCCGATTGTAGGGCGGATCGTCGAGGCCTATGAGGGGGCGGCATGAACGCGCCCCTTCCCCCGCTCACCCGCGCCGAGCAGCAGGCGCTGTCGGCGCCGTTCCTGGTCGAGGATCAGGACGTCGTGCGCAAGATCGCGCGTTTGGCCGACGAGCGCGGCACGCCGATGCAGGAGATCGTGCAGCTGGCGATCGAGGATTATCTGAAGCGGCATGAGCTTCGTGGTCGCGTTTCGGACAAGTTGCAGAAGTTTTGGGACGAGCATCCGTTGCCGCTTCCTACGGGCCTGAAGGCCGACAAGCGTTTCTATGACTCGTTGAACGATGAGCTGTGACCGTCTTCGTTGATGCGTTGGCGATCGTGGCAATCATCGCGCGCGAACCGGAAGCCGACACCTTCGACAAGCGGTTGAACTGGGAAGAAGACCGGCTTACCTCTCCAACGGCGGTTTGGGAAGCGGTCAGAGCCGTCGCGAAGGCAAGAGACGTTCTCTTCGCGGAGGCCCGGCAGCTAGTTGCGGACTTCCTGGCGGCCTTCGAGTTCATTGTTGTGGCGCTTGGAGCCGCGGAAGGCGAAATGGCGCTCGCCGCCCATGAGCGCTTCGGCAAAGGAGTCCACCCGGCGGAACTCAATTTCGGCGATTGTTTCTCCTACGCTTGCGCCAAGCTTCGCGACGTGCCGCTGCTCTTCAAAGGCGAGGATTTCGCGCAAATGGATATACGGGACGCAACGCTCGAATGATCCAGATCGAACTCACCCGCGAGGATCCTTGGCCCGCCGACACGGACTGGACCGCGCTCGCCGCCCGTGCCGCGCGCGCGGCGGTGGAGCGGACGCCTCATGGCGAGCTCGCGACCACGCCCGCCGCCGTGGAGTTGTCCGTGCGGCTGACCTCGGACGACGAGGTGCAGGCGCTCAACCGCCAGTATCGGGGCAAGGACAAGCCCACCAACGTCCTCTCCTTCCCGATGATCCAGCCCGACCTCCTCGATACCGTCACGCAGAACTCGGACGATGGCGAGGTGCTGCTCGGCGACATCGTCCTCGCGCACGGTGTCTGCATCGCGGAGGCGGCGGAGCGGGGCGTGTCGCTCGACGAGCACGTCACGCATTTGCTGGTGCATGGCGTCCTGCACCTGTTAGGCTATGATCATGGCGACGACGAGGAAGCCGAGGCGATGGAGGCGATCGAACGCGACGCGCTCGCCGCGCTCGGCCTTGCCGACCCGTATCTGGTTCGAGAGGATTGATCACCCCCCATGCCCGAGGGCCCTAGTAGCAGCGCCGGCAACGGCGACCATGAATCCGGCATCTGGCGCGGCCTGAAAGCGCTGATCTTCGGCGCGGGCGAGGAAAGCCTGCGCGATCAGCTCGAAGAGGCGATCGACCGGCATGAGGGCGATCCCGCTCCCGACGCCAAGGGCGACCTGTCCCCGCTCGAACGGCAGATGGTCCGCAACCTCCTCCACTTCGGCGAGCGCGACGCGGGCGATGTCGGTGTGCCGCGCGCGGACATCATCGCGGTGGAGGAGCGGACCAGCTTCCCCGACCTCGTGCGCGCGTTCGCGGACGCGGGCCATAGCCGCCTGCCCGTGTATCGCGGCAACCTCGACCAGGTGATCGGCATGGTCCATGTCAAGGACGTATTCGCGCGGCTGGCGACCGGCGGCGTGGAGGATTGGTCGGCGCTGGTCCGGGAGCCGCTCTATGTGCCGATGTCGCGTCCGGCGCTCGACCTGCTCGCCGATATGCGCGGGCGGCACGTCCACCTCGCGGTGGTGCTCGACGAATATGGCGGCACCGAAGGGCTGGTGACGATCGAGGACCTGATCGAGGAGATAACCGGCGCGATCGAGGACGAGCATGACGAAGCGGTGCAGGCGATGCTGGTCCCGCTCGACGGCGGCGCGTGGGATGCGGACGGGCGCGCGGAGCTGGAGGAGGTGGCGGCGCTGGTCGACCCCCGGCTCGGCGAGACGGAAGAGGATGTCGACACGCTCGCCGGACTGGCGGGCGTACTCGCGGGGCATGTACCCGAGCGGGGCGAGTGCCTGACTCACCCGAGCGGTTGGCGGCTGGAGGTGATCGACGCCGACCCGCGCCGGGTCGAGCGGCTACGCCTGCACCCGCCCGCGCGCGAGACGGAGCCGGCCTGAGCAGCTTGCCGCAAATATCACAAGACCGATCACTGATTGCGAACTAATCACCTTGGTCGATCGACCACGCCGTGGCATCGCGGCCCGATAGTTAACAGGAGAGCCTTCATGGCCGACGCCGACCCGCACAAGAGCCCGATCAACGACCCGTCCAAGCAGCCCGCCGCGCTGCGCACCTTGCTCGGCCGCACCAACAAGGATTGGTGGCCGGAGATGCTATCGCTCGACATTCTGCATCAGGGTGGCGTGTCGCCCGACCCGCATGGCCGCGACTTCAACTATGCCGAGGCGTTCAAGTCGCTCGACTATGACGCGCTCAAGGCGGACCTGACCGCGCTGATGACCGACAGCCAGCCCTGGTGGCCGGCGGACTATGGCCATTACGGGCCGTTCTTCATCCGCATGGCGTGGCATTCGGCGGGCACCTATCGCACCGGCGACGGGCGCGGCGGTTCGTCTTCGGGCAACCAGCGGTTTGCGCCGCTCAACTCGTGGCCGGACAACGGGAACCTCGACAAGGCGCGCCGCCTGCTCTGGCCGGTGAAGAAGAAGTATGGCGCGGCGCTCAGCTGGGCGGACCTGTTCATCCTCGCAGGGAACGTCGCGATCGAGTCGATGGGTGGACCCACGTTCGGCTTCGGCGGCGGCCGCGTCGACATCTTCGAGCCCGAGAAGGACGTCTATTGGGGCACGGAGGAGGAGTTCCTCGGCCAGACCCGCATCGACCCCGAGGCGGGACTCGCGCTCGAGAACCCGCTCGCCGCGATCCAGCACGGCCTCATCTACGTGAACCCGGAAGGGCCCGGCGGGTGCCCCAATCCGATGGGCTCGGCGCGCGACATGCGCGAGACGTTCGGGCGGATGGCGATGAACGACGAGGAGACCGCCGCGCTCACCGCGGGCGGGCACACCTTCGGCAAGGCGCATGGCGCGGGCGATGCGTCCAAGGTCGGCAAGGACCCGGAAGGTGCCGACATCGCGCATATGGGCTTTGGCTGGGTATCCGAGCACGGCACCGGCATGGGCGACGACACGATCACCTCCGGCATCGAAGGCTCGTGGACGCCGACCCCGATCAGCTGGGACATGAGCTATTTCGACATGCTGCTCGACCATGACTATGAGCTGGTGAAGAGCCCTGCGGGCGCGAACCAGTATCAGCCGGTCGGCAACCCCGCCGAGACGCTCGCGCCTGCCGCGCACACCGCGGGCAAGCAGGTGCCGACGATGATGACCTCGGCGGACATGGCGCTGAAGGTCGATCCAGCCTACCGCGCGGTGATGGAGAAGTTCCGGGCGGACCCCGCCTATTTCGCCGACGCTTGGGCGCGCGCGTGGTTCAAGCTGACCCACCGCGACATGGGCCCCAAGGTGCGTTACCTCGGGCCGGAAGTGCCTACTGAGGACCTGATCTGGCAGGATCCGATCCCGGCGGCCGAGTATGCGACGATTACTGCGGGCGACGTCGCCGACCTCAAGCAAGCGATCGCCAACAGCGAGCTGACGATTGCCGAGCTGGTCAGCACCGCCTGGGCGTCGGCGTCGACGTTCCGCGGGTCGGACAAGCGCGGCGGCGCCAACGGCGCGCGCATCCGGCTGGCCCCGCAAAAGGACTGGGAGGTCAACCAGCCCGAGCAGCTCGCGCGCGTGCTGAAGGTCTATGAGGGCATCAAGGCGGAGTTCGACGGCAAGGGCGGCAAGCACCTGCTCGGGCGCGACCGCCAGGTGTCGATCGCCGACCTGATCGTGCTCGGCGGCGGCGTCGGCATCGAGGCGGCGGCAAAGGCGGCGGGGCACAAGGTCGAGGTGCCGTTCATCCCCGGTCGCACCGACGCGAGCGCGGAGCAGACCGACGCCGAGAGCTTCGACGTGCTCGAGCCCAAGGCGGACGGTTTCCGCAACTACCTCCAGGTCCAGTTCAACGTGCCGACGGAGGAGCTGCTGGTCGATCGTTCGCAGCTGCTCCAGCTGTCCGCGCCGGAGATGACGGTGCTGGTCGGCGGCTTGCGCGTCCTCGGGGCCAACCACCCCAAGGCCGCCAGGCACGGCGTGTTCACCGATCGTCCGGGGCAGCTGACCACCGACTTCTTCGTGCATTTGCTCGACATGGGCACCGCGTGGAAGCAGGTCAGCGACAAGTCGGATCAGGAGTTCGTCGGCACCGACCGCGACACGCACGAGCATCGCTGGACCGCGTCGCGCACCGACCTGGTGTTCGGCTCCAACTCGCAGCTGCGCGCGATGGCGGAGGTCTATGCCTGCGACGATGCGAAGGAGAAGTTCGTCGCCGACTTCATCAAGGCATGGTGCAAGGTGATGAACGCGGACCGGTTCGAGCTCAGCAACCCCAAGCTGCACGCGCCGGAGGTGGCGGCGGGCTGAGGGTCGCCAGCCTCTGAGTGGATAGGCGAAGCCGTCGGGGAGCGATCCCCGGCGGCTTCTCCTTGCTTATCTCCCCGAAGCGGGAGGAAGCCGACGGCTTCCCTTCCCCCGCCTCCCGTCTTACCTTCCCCTCATGCGTAAACACGTCACGCGCGTCGGCGCGCTCCTGCTGCTCCTCATCGTCGGCGTGGCCGTCTATCTCGGCTGGCCCGACCGGGCGCGGATGAGCTTCGCGTCCGTCACCGGCGCGCGGCCCGCGATCACCGATCCTCGCGAGCAGATCATTCCCACCGTCGGCATCGCCAAGGCGGTCGGCTGGTCAGGGAACGCCGCGCCCACGCCCGCGCCGGGCCTACAGGTCGCCGCGTTCGCGACCGGGCTCCAGCATCCGCGCTGGCTCTACCGCCTGCCCAATGGCGATGTGCTCGTCGCCGAGTCGAACTCGCCCCCTCGCGCCACGCACGGCATCGCCGACTGGGTGATGGGCATCTTGTTCAAGCGCGCGGGCGCGGACGTGCCGTCGGCCAACCGCATCACCCTGCTGCGCGACGCGAACGGCGACGGCGTGGCGGAGACGCGCACGACGTTCCTGACCGGGCTCAACTCGCCCTATGGCATGGCGCTGGTCGGGAGCACGCTCTACATCGGCGACACCGACGCGCTGGTGCGCGTACCCTATACGACCGGGCAGACGCAGATCACCGCCAGGCCCGAGGTTGTGGTCAAGCTGTCGGGCGGCGGCAACCATTGGGCGCGCAACGTCCTCGCCTCCTCCGACGGGACGTTGTTCGTCAGCGTCGGCTCGTCGACCAACATCGCCGACCACGGCATCGACGCGGAGCAGAACCGCGCGAACATCCTCCAGGTCGACCCCGCCCATCGCACTTTCCGCATCTATGCCGCGGGCCTGCGCAACCCCAACGGCATGGCCTATGAGCCGCACAGCAAGGCGTTGTGGACGGTGGTCAACGAGCGTGACATGCTCGGCTCCGACATCGTCCCCGACTATTTGACGCAGGTCGAGTTCGGCGATCATTTCGGCTGGCCGTGGTATTATTGGGGCGGCTATCCCGACCCGCGCATCCCCGACGCCGAGAAGAACCCCGCACTCCAGCAATATGCCAAGCGCCCCGATTACGCGATGGGTCCCCACGTCGCCGCGCTGGGGCTGACCTTCGCGAGCGACGCGAAGCTGGGCGCGCGCTTCGCCGACGGCGCGTTCGTGGGCGAGCACGGGTCGTGGAACCGCAAGCCGCTGTCGGGCTACAAGGTCGTGTACGTCCCGTTCGCCGACAACGGCTTCCCGGCCAAGGGCGCGAAGCCGGTGGACGTGCTGACCGGCTTCCTTGACGCCAAGGGCCACGCGCAGGGGCGGCCCGTGGGCGTCATCACCGACCGCACCGGCGCGCTGCTGGTCGCGGACGATGTGGGCGGCCGGGTCTGGCGGGTGAGCGCGGCGGGCGGGCAGCAGATAGCGGCGCGGTAGCAGTGAACGCTCCTGTCGACCGAGTTCGCGCGCTCCTCGTCAGCGAGACGGGTGTGCGCGCCGCGAAGGTGACAGAGGATGCGCGCCTGCTTGAGGATCTCAAAATCGACGGAGACGATTTAGAAGATTTCATGTACAGCTACTTCACGCGACTCTCCATGGACCAGACAGGCTTCGACGCTGATCGGTACATCCCCGATGAAGGCTTCAGTCTCTTCGGGCGAGCGAGAAAGACGGAGCCGATCACCGTATCCATGCTCGTCGAAGGACTACGCCAAGGCAAGTGGCCGACCAGCTAACGGCTTTACCTAAGCAACCCCGCCCCGTCCTTCTGCAACTTGCCCCGGATCGTCTCCGCGAACGGGGCGAGCAGCGGAGGGAGCTCGAACAGCGCGTGGACGTGCGTCTCGGTCACGGTCATGCGCGCGGCGACGCGCTGGCCCATCGCCTGCACCGCGATGATCATCGTGTCGCCTTCCCAGCGGTGCTCGGTCACGTTGCCGCCGGGGATGAAGCCCGTGAGCTTGCCCGCGCCCGCGTCCATCCGCGCCCGCGCGCCCGCCTTGCCGAGCTGATGCGGCAGGTCGACGGTGATCGGGCCGCTCATGCCGCCTGCTCCAGCTCGCCCCCGGCGGCGCTGGCCGCCGGCAACCCGGTCGCGAAGATCATCGCGTCGTCCGCGAACGCCTTGAACTCGAGCGCGTTGCCGCTGGGGTCGCGGAAGAACATGGTCGACTGCTCGCCCGCTTGCCCGGCAAAGCGGGTGTGCGGCGCGATGCCGAACGCGACCCCCGCCGCCTCCACCCGCGCGGCGAGCGCCTGCCACTCGGGCGTGCGGAGGACGACGCCGAAATGCGGCACCGGCACGTCGTGGCCGTCGACCGCGTTCTCGACCGCGACCGGCTTGGCGGCGGGATCGAGATGCGCGACGATCTGATGCCCGAACAGATCGAAGTCGATCCACGTCACCGCCGACCGTCCCTCCGCGCATCCCATCACCCCGCCATAGAAGGTGCGCGCGGCGGCGAGGTCGTGGACGGGAAAGGCGAGGTGGAACGGGCGCAGCGACATGCCGCGTGCTTAGCAAAAACGAGCCGTCGCGCAAAACGCCTGTCCATGTTGGACGAGATATGATCCAAACGCGCCGATGCCGCGCGTCATATCCCGCCTGTTCGACTTGTCGACGGTGCGGAACGCCTCGCCGACGTCTCCCCATAGCGTACCGTCACCTTTGTCACCTTCATCCGCATCGACCTTGGCGGCCCCGCCCTCGCCGGTTCAGGTTGTGCGCACCGCCGCCGCTCCCCATAGCGCCCGCGTGCTCCGCTTTCCCGCCCTCTGGTCGCTGCTGCTCGGCGCGCTTGCCGCGCTCGGCTTCGCGCCGTTGCAGCTGTGGCCGGTGGCGCTGCTCGCGGTCGCGATGTGGATGCGCGTTGTCCACGACGCGCCGACGCTGCGCGCGGCGCTGTGGCGCGGGTGGTTGTTCGGGGTCGGGCATTTCACCGTCAACGACAACTGGATCGCGCACGCCTTCGACTTCCAGGACGCTATGCCGCACGCGCTCGGCCTCCTCGCCGCGCCGGGGCTGGCGCTGTACCTCGCGGTATACCCGATGCTCGCCGCCGGGCTGGCGTGGCGGTGGCGGCGGGAGGATGGGCCGGACTGGCCGTTCGTGCTCGCCTTTGCCGCCGCGTGGATCACGACCGAGTGGCTGCGGGCGGAGATGTTTACCGGCTATGCGTGGGACCCGCTAGGGGTACAGTGGCTGCCGACCTGGATAGCCTATGCGGCTGCATGGGTCGGGGCGTATGCGCTGTCAGGGCTATTTGTCCTCGTGGCCGGAACACTGGTCCTCGCTCACAAACGACGCAGGTTCGCGTTTGGGATCGCAATCTCCCTAGTGCTGTTTGGCTTGGGACTTGCGATTGACGCTTCTGAGTGGGGGACGCCTTGGGCACCGCCTCCAACCTATCCCCGCATCCGCATCGTCCAACCGAACATCGGTCAGGATCAGCGCGGCGACACCGATGGCGAGCTGATGCTGCGCGCGCTGGAAGGTCTGTCCGGTCGCCCGGGCTCAGCATCGCAGTTGCCGATGACCAAGCAACAGCGACATGCCTTCAAGCTGTCCGGCAACCCCGGCCCTGCCCCGCGCCTGCTGCTCTGGCCGGAGGGCGTCGTGCGCGACTCGATCGAGGACGGCTATCCATGGCGCTACTATACCGCGCCCGACGAGCTTCGCGGTTTCGTGTTCCACGACCCCCGCCGCGTGCGCGCGCGGCTCGCGCGGCTGCTCGGCCCGCGCGACCTGCTGCTTACAGGCGGCACCGCGCTCCAGTTCACCCCCGACGAGGAGGTGAGCACCGCCAGCAACACCATCTTCGCGATCGACGCCCGCGCGCGCATCGACGGGCGCTACGACAAGGCGCACCTCGTCCCCTATGGCGAGTATCTTCCGATGCGCCCGTTGCTGACCGCGCTCGGCTTGTCGCGGCTGGTGCCGGGCGATGTCGACTTCCGCCCCGGCCCCGGCCCGCGCACGCTGGCGCTCCCCGGCTTCGGCGAGGGCGCGATGCAGCTTTGCTACGAGATCGTCTTCTCGGGCGAGGTGGTCGACCGCGCGCATCGCCCCGCGTTCCTGTTCAACCCGTCGAACGACGCCTGGTTCGGCGCATGGGGTCCTCCGCAGCATCTGGCGCAGGCGCGGATGCGCGCGATCGAGGAAGGGCTGCCCGTGCTCCGCGCGACGCCGACCGGCATCTCGGCGGCGATCGACGCGCGCGGCCGCGTGCTGGCGAGCATTCCGCTCGGCAAGCGCGGCGCGATCGAACTGCCGCTCCCCGCCCCGCTCCCGCCGACGCTGTTTTCGCGGATGGGCAATGTGATGGCGGGACTCGCCGTCCTCGCCCTCCTCGCCTGCGCGGTTGCGCTCCGCCGCCGCCGCGCCTACGGGCGGACATAAGGAAAGCTTTATATCCGGCATGGCAACGGCCGGCGCTTTCCCTCACCAGCCGAGGGGTTTCCATGCGTTCCAGCTATATCTTCACGTCCGAGTCGGTCTCCGAAGGCCATCCGGACAAGGTCGCCGACCAGATCAGCGACTCGATCGTCGACCTGTTCCTGTCCAAGGACCCGGAGGCGCGCGTCGCCTGCGAGACGCTCACCACCACCAACAAGGTCGTGCTGGCGGGCGAGATTCGCGGGCGCGGCGTGTATGAGAATGGCGAGTGGTCACCGGGCATCCTCGCCGAGATCGAGGCCGCGGTGCGCGCGACGGTGAAGCGGATCGGCTATGAACAGTCGGGCTTTCACTGGCGGACATTAGACTTCTCGAACAACCTCCACGGTCAGTCGGCCGAGATCGCGATGGGTGTCGACGCGGGCGACAACAAGGACGAGGGCGCGGGCGACCAGGGCATCATGTTCGGTTACGCCACCGACGAGACGCCCGGCCTGATGCCCGCAACGCTCTACTATAGCCACAAGATCCTCGAGACGATGGCCGCCGACCGCCATTCGGGCGCGGCCCCGTTCCTCGAGCCGGACGCCAAGAGCCAGGTGACGCTCCAATACGAGAACGGCGTCCCCGTCCGCGCCACCGCTTTGGTCGTCTCCACCCAGCACAAGCCCGGCTATTGCCTCCAGGGCGACAACGCCGACCCGGCGAAGTACGAGCAGCTCCGCGGCTATGTGGAGGGCGTGCTCCGCGCGACGCTGCCGCAGGGGTTCGTGACGGACGAGACCGCGCTCTACATCAACCCGACCGGCGCGTTCGAGATCGGCGGGCCGGACGGCGACGCGGGCGTGACCGGGCGCA
>CALMGC010000197.1:0-918 GCA_937863505.1 uncultured Sphingomonadales bacterium
GCGCGCTGGCACGGCGCGCTCGCCCGAGCGGTCGGGGCGCGTGAGCCGGTAGGGTCGGCCTGACAATGCAGGCGGCGCCGAACGGCTTGCTCCACCGCTTCGATCAGGCGCCGATGAGCCGTGTCCAGGTAGGGGCGGTGGCGCTGACGGTGCTGCTGTCCGCGCTGGACGGCTATGACGTGCTGTCCGTGACCTCTGCCGCGCCCGCGATCACACGGGACTGGCACATCGGCAAGGCGGCTTTGGGCGTCGTGTTGTCGAGCGGGCTGGCGGGCATGGCGCTCGGTTCGTTTGCGCTCGCGCCGCTCGCAGACGTGATCGGGCGTCGGCGGAGCATTTTGCTAAGCCTAGCGCTCGCTATGGTGCCGACGGCGCTGCTCCTCCTGCCGGAGTCCGTCGCCTTTCTTTCGTCGCGGCGCGGGCCAGCGGCTTCGTGATCGGGGTCGGCCGCATCGCCAGTGCGCTCGCGCCGCTGCTGGCCGGATGGCTATTCGCCCAAGGCCTCGGACGCGGGGCGGTGTCCGCGCTGGTCGCCGCGCTCGTCCTCGCAACCCACCATCCCCACCAGGAACGTTCCCGATGAGCTTTCTTCGCAACTGCTGGTACATGGCCGCGTGGCCCGACGAGCTGCCCGCCAAGGGTGGTCTCGCCCGGACGCTGCTGGGCGAGCCGGTGTTCCTGTACCGTGGCGCGGACGGAACGGCGCACGCGCTCCTTGACCGCTGCCCCCATCGCTTTGCGCCGCTCAGCACCGGCCGGATCGAAGGCGACGCGGCCGTGTGCGCCTATCACGGCTTGGCGTTCGACGGGTCGGGCGCGTGCGTCCGAAACCCGCACGGGCCGGTGGTGCGCGCGCTTGCCGTTCGCAGCTATCCCGTGGTGGAGGCGCATCGGGCGCTGTGGATCTGGATGGGCGGC
>CALMGC010000197.1:928-1682 GCA_937863505.1 uncultured Sphingomonadales bacterium
GATCCCCGACCTCGCCTTCCTGACCGCCGCACCCGAGACCGCGTTCAACAAGGGCTATGTCAACGGCAAGGGGCACTACCAGCTGTTCGTCGACAACATCCTCGACCTGTCGCACACCGACTACCTCCACCCCAATACGCTGGGCGGAGGCGCCATCACCCGCACACGCGCCAAGGTTCAGGAGCGTGGGGACGGGGTAATCGCGATCCAGTGGCATGTATTCGACGACGTGCCGACGCCGTTGTTCAAGCAGTTCCTGCCCGCCGGGACCGACCAGGTCGACAGCTGGTCGGAGGTCGACTGGAGCGCGCCCGCGGTGATGAAGCTGGTGAGCGGCGCGGTCGCGACCGGAGCGCCGCGCGAGGAAGGGCTCAACGTCAACAACGTCCACATCATGACGCCCGAGACCGCGACCAGCACCCATTATTTCTTTGCGTCGACGCGCAGCTTCGGCGCGGACGACCCCGAGCTGAACGAGCGCATCCGCGTCACGCGCGCGCAGATCTTCGCGACGGAGGACGAGCCGATAATCGCCGCTCAGCAGGCTCGGATCGGCATCGCCGACTTCTGGTCGCTCCGGCCGGCCATGCTCCGGACGGACGAAGGCGCGGTCAGGGTCCGCCGCCGCATGGACAGGATGATCGCCGCGGAGAACGCCGGCGTCGGCGAGAGCGTCGCGGCGGAGTAGGAGAGCCGAGCCGCTTGGCTCGGGCATCGGACCGGAGCGCGTGGGGTGTGACGCGGAATCCACACC
>CALMGC010000198.1 GCA_937863505.1 uncultured Sphingomonadales bacterium
ACTCGCCGTTGATGAAGAGCTGGGTGTCATGGTAGGTCATGGTGGCTTTCGGAACTTGGGGCCCGCTCAACGAACGTCATTGGTTGTTACCCCTCGCTCCAAGGCGTGAGCAGGCGAGGGAGCGTCGGTCACGTCACGCACCCCCCGCCCACAGGCTCCCCTCAGGCGGCGCGACGGCGTCGGCGGCCGGCATGGGGTATTCGTCAGCGTTCTTCACCGCGCCCGGCATTTGCGAGAAGTCCAGCCGGGGAGGCGCGAAGACGTCGACCAGCCAGGCGGGCGCGTCGACGTTGCGCGAGGTGTGGATGACATTGTTGGGGATGACGGTGATCGAGGGGCTGCCGACCTCCAGATGCTCGTCCTCACGCCATTGCGCCATGTCCTTGGTCCAGGGATAGCGCGCATGGTGGACGTATCGCCCGCGCAGCGCGAGCGAGCCCTGCTCGAAATCGGTGTGGAAGTGCGGCGAAAGCGCGCCGGTGTCGCGCGGCGCGTCACGCTGGCCGAGGAAGTTGATCATCAGATTGGTCGAGCGGAACACGCGAAGGTCCGATCCCGGCGTGCCCAGCAACTTGGTGAGCGGGTAATAGCGCAGGTGGAAGCCGTCGACCGGATCGGGCCAGGGGATCAGCGGCGCCACGTCTGGAGCGCCCGCGTTATACTCGGCGGCGTTGCTCGCCAGGCTGACGAGATCGCTCGCCGCGCTGGAGAAGATCCGGACGATCGTGCCCGATCCTCGCGCCTCGATCCGGCTCGTTCCCGGCGGCAGGATCACGAGCGACTCCGCCGCCGCGTCGACCGACTCGTCGCCCGCGACCACGCGCGCGGGCACGTCGACAAGGAATGCCATCGACTCATCGGGATGGTCGTCGCGCCGCAGCACCGTTCCCGCCTCGACATCGGCGATCGCGACCACGAAATTCGCGCCGCGCATGATCCAGCTCCATTGCCCGTCCTCTGGCCTGGCGCCCAGCGCCTTGTCGGTGTGATCCGACACCATCACGGCTCTGGCGGTCACGTGCGTCGCTCCAAATTGCTGTTCCTGACGTCGGCGAAATCGGTCACGGCCAGCGCCGCGCCCCCGCGCAAAAAGCCCTGGTCGGTCCCGATAATGAAGGCGCTCACGCCGAGCGCCAGCAGCGGCTCGGCCGCCGCGCGGCTCGCCACCATCGCGCAGGCGGGCTTGCCCGCGTTCCGGGCGGCCGCGGCGATCCGCTCGGCGGCGCGCTGCACCGCCGGTGCCGCGAAGTCGGTCTCGCCCAGGGAGATCGTTAGATCGCCGAGGCCGAGGAACAACGCGTCGACCCCCTCTGTCATGGCGATCGCGTCGACTTCGTCGAGCGCCTCGCCATCCTCGATCTGGGCGACCAGCGTAACGTTCCCGGCGCAATCGGCGAGATAATCGGCCAGCTTGGCGCCGCCATATCCCGCAGCCCTCACGCTGCCCGAAAAGCCGCGTCCGCCTGGACCATAATGACAGGCGCGCGCGACTTCGGCCGCGCGTGCGGCGCTGCTGACGTGTGGGACGAGCACGCCCGCCGCGCCGCAATCGAGCGCGGACAGGATATTGTCCTGCACGGGACCGGACACCCGCACCAGCGGGGCGAGCCCCGACCAGCGCGCCGCCGGGATCAACGCGTCGATCGCGGCGCGATCGAGCGGCGCGTGCTCCTGGTCGATGACGATGAAGTCGAGCCCGGCCCCGCCCAGGACTTCCACCGTCGAGATCGCGGGCGTCTTGACGAACGCGCCGATCAACATTTCGCGAGCATGCAGCCGCGCCCGGAAGCTGGCGGCGGTGCTCACGCTTGCGCCGTCCGAGCATTTGAGCCAAGCGGAAGCACCGTCGGTCGACCGCTCGTGAACAGGGTGCGGATCGTGCGCGACTGGTAGCGCCATTCGCCGTCGTCGCACCGGACATACACATCGTCGAAGTCGGACACCGTTAGTACTTCCGCGGGCAGCGGCGGCGGCCCATCCTCGGCGAACAAGGTCATGATCGTGGTTCCGCTCGCGCGATCCGGGCCGTCGTGCGTCAGCCGCAGGTTGGTGAACAGGTGCCGCGCGGTGCGGAGGCCGTGCGCTTCACGGGCCGCGTAGGTCGCGCGGATTCCCTCGCGTCCGCAGCTTCGCGCGCCATCGGCGCGTCCGTAACTGCCGTCCTCGGTGAACAGATCGGCGACGGTCGCGGTCGGCCCGTGATCGACGCGGTAAGCGAATTCCGCGTTCAGCGCCTCCAGCTCCAGCCTGATCATCAGCTTCTGCGCGCGCTCCATCAGGCGGCCGCCGAGATGGCGGGGGGAGGGGCGCTGTAGAGCAGCCCGTAGCCGACGCCGTATTCGACAGCGGGATTGTAGATGCTGGTCATCGCCGACCCGTCGTTCGGCGCGCCATAGGCGGCCGCCGCGGCGATCCATGTATGGAGTTCCAGCATGCCGAGACCAGCTTCCGCCATCACGTCCGCCGCCTTCCAATCGTCGAAGTCGGCCTGCCGACCGGCGGCGATCGAGGCGATGATCCCGCGGTCCAGATCGGGCTGCATCCGCATCTCCTTGCGGCCGCGTTGCCCGCTCGCGGCGGACTTCGCGCCCGCGCGATGCATCGCTTCGAAACAACCGAGCCAGTCCTCGTCGGTCATCAAACCGCCCTGGGCACCGCTCGTCTGGTACGACAACACCTCGGGTGAGGCGTCCTCCATCAACGGGAAGTAATGCGCCGGATGGTGCGAAAGTCCTCCGCTTCCGATGATCAGGACCCGCCGCCCGCTCGCCCGGGCGAATCGGCCGACCGACTCGCCCAGCGCCCGCGAGCGCGAGAAGGGCAGAAAGGGCGGCGTGAACGCGCTGATGAAGATCGGGACCACCGGATAACGGTTGATCGCGCCGGTCAGCAGCTGCAACGGCTGTGAAAAGGCGTGGTCGACCTTCATCCGGTAGGAGACCGCCGGGTCGAACCCATCTCCCCGGAGCGCCTGCGTCAGTTCGGTCGCCCAAGGCTTGTCGATCCGGAGCGTGCCGGCGAACCCGCCAAGATCGGGCACCGCCTCGGCGGCGAAGCCGACGCGGTAGGCGGGCATGCAGGCGTAATGAAATCCCGCGAAATGGTCGACGCCGAAAACGATGATCACCTCCGGATCAAAGCGCTCGATTTCGGATCGAACGGCTGTTCGATGTCCGATGAGCAGGCCTTCGCCCTCGGGCGCTCGCTCGCGGAACAGCGCGAGCGGGGCGTGGGACGTGCAAGCGAGCATCAGGGACAATCGTGCGGCTCCATTGTACCTGACCAGCCGCGTCGTCGCACAAGTCACGGCCGCGATCGTGGCAGGGGGAGGTACACGGGTTCGAGAAGATTTCCGCGGGCCTAGGGTGCCGCGAACCGCCCCGCAAACCGGACCTCCGGTCATTCCGGAGTGCGAAACGTCCAGGCGATCGACGTTGCCGGCGGCGTGTCGCGGACCGTGTCGAACGCGAGAATCTCGTCACGGATCGCGGCGGCGGTGCGGGTGAGCGCGCGGGCGACATGCTTGACGTCGTCGGTCGTGGTGACGACGGCGAAGCTGCTCTCGGCGAGCACGCCGATCAATTCACCTGTGGCACCGTAGATCGGCACGGCCACCGAGGTGTCCTCACCCTTTCCCCCGATCCGCAGGCCGAACCCGCGCTCCCGCGTGGCGGCGATGACCCGGTCGACATGGGGGAGGACATCGTCCGACCGCGACGTCGAGGCGGCGATGTCCGCCGCCGCCCGCCGCCGTTCCGCGTCGTCGCAAAAGGCGAGATACGCCATTCCCATCGCGAGCGTCAGCAGCGGCGGGTGGCGTCCGAAGGTCGAGGGCTTGAACGAATACGGGCTGTCGACGCGGCGGGTGCTGAACAGCACGATGAGGCTTGCGCCCTCCCGTGTCCCGATCGCGACCGGCCATTTATACTCGGCCAGGAGGTCGGGCCTGCGTTCCAGCGCGTCGATCGCCGCCCAAGCCGGATCGAGGCCCCTGGACAGTTCGGTGATGCCGGCGGCGAGCCGGTAATGGCCGGGCTTCGCGACCTTGGCGACATAGCCGTCGGCGATGAACCGCTTCAGCAGCCGCACGATGCTGGGCTTGGGGATCCCGGTGCGCTCATGGAGTTGGCGCAACGACACATATTTGCCGGTCGCGTTCATGGTCCGGAGGATGGCGAGGCCTCGGCCCAGCGACGTGGAGCGGGAGGTGGGCGGCTCGCCTTCCTCTCCATCGGCGGTGCTGAACGCCGCCCGCCCGATCTTGCTCATTTCGTCCAACACGGTACCCGGCGTCCTCCTGTAAACCGGGTCCCGTTCGCGAAGACTCCTCGTCATCGCCGTGCCAGCACCAACGGTTGCAGTTCAACATGGCCGCGCCAAAGTTTCAACATGCGGAACGCGGCGATCGACCGATGTTCGCGGCCGCGGGTCGTGCCTATCCTGCGTGCATGGTCCCAGGAACGGGAGCCACCCAGCTTAAGCCGACCAAACGATCGGCGATGCTGAAAAAAGGAGTGGGTGCCATGTCTCGCAAGGGAATGCTCAAATTGTCGGCGGCGATCGTGTTCGCGCCGCACCCGGCGATGGCGCAGACGCAGGCGGCGCAGAGCGAAGCCGCGCCACAATCGTCTGCGCAAACCGACCAGGCGACGGCAGCACCCGGATCGGCGCCGACGGTCGGCTCGACCACCTCGCCGCAGGGTCCCGCCAATGTCGGCCAGTCGCAAACCGCCCAGACCGGCGAGGCGGGCCAGACCGGGCTGCAGGACATCATCGTCACCGCGCAGCAACGCGGCGAGAACCTGCAAAAGGCGGCGGTCGCGGTGGCGGTCGTGTCGGGCGCGGACCTGCTCAACTCGGGCACGCGCGGGATCGACTCGTTGACCAAGCTGGTCCCGTCGCTCGTCGTATCGGGCGGCAGCCAGGGCAACCTCATCTTCATCCGCGGTGTCGGCAATTTCTCGTTCACCGCCAACAGCGATCCGGCGGCGGCGTACAACTTCGACGGCGTCTATGTCGGGCGTTCCAGTTCATCGTTCGGGACCTTCTACGATCTCGAGCGGGTGGAGGTGCTGAAAGGCCCGCAGGGGACGCTGTACGGGCGCAACGCCACCGCGGGCGCGATCAACATTCTGCCCGTCCAGCCCAGGCTCGGCGAAACATCGGGCTATGCCAGCGCGACCTATGGCAATTACAACGCGGTCACCGCCGAAGCGGGCTTCAATCTTGGGCTGGGCGAACAGGCCGGGTTTCGCGTGTCGGGCACCTATTCGAAGCATGACGGCTATCTCCGCGCAGGGATCCAGGACGACGATTCGGGTGGCGTGCGCGCGCAGTTCAAGGTCAAGCTGACGCCCAATCTCACGCTGCGCATCGAAGGCGATTACGCGTGGCAGCGCGACGTGGGATCGGGGTCGTCCTATTACGGGCGGTTCGACTACAACCCGGCGCAGGGCCGGTTCGTCGTCACCCCGTCCGGTCTGCCGCTTAGCGAAGGGCTGTTCACCGCCGCCGCGCAGAACTATCGCACCGCGAACGGCGCGGCCGGAGCGCTGGGGCGCAACCTTGATCCGCTCGCCTATCTGCCGTTCCAGAAAAACGATACTTACGGCATCGGCTACCACCTCGACTGGGTCACGCCGGTCGGCACGGTGAGCGTCATCCCCGCTTGGCGGCACGGGCTCAAGCGCAACCTCAGCACCGATCCGGGCCAGGATGTCGGCGACCGGCAGGACTCCAACCAATATTCGGTTGAGGCGAGGCTGGTCAGCAACCAAGGCCATCTGTTCGACTATATCCTCGGCGGCTATTATTTCAGCGAGGAGGTGATCGACGACACCCACCTGTCCGCGCAGACGCAGGCGAACTTCTCGCAATCACGCTACACCACGCATTCCCCGTCGGTGTACGGGCGGCTGACGCTGCACGCGACCGACCGGCTGCGGTTCACTGGCGGCATTCGCTATACGGAGGACCACAAGGCGTTCACCAGCGTCGCCAACAGCCTGATCGAGATATGCCTGTTGCCGACCGGCTGCCCGACCGCCCGGTTGCTCCCCTATACCGAAACGCTCGCGCAGCAGCCGGTTGTGCCGGCGCAGGCGGGCCTGCCCCCGGCGGTGTTTCCGACGATCATCGGACCGGGGCTGGCGCTGATCCGGCTCAGCCCGAGCGGCAGCGGCGCGCAGAACAGCAGCAAGGTCACCTATCGCGGCGCGGTGGAGTACGACATCGGCCCTCGCTCGCTGCTTTATGCCAGCATCGAGACCGGCTATCGCGCGGGCGGGTTCAACACGACATTCAGCTTCGGGCCCGAGAACATCACCGCCTACACGATCGGCATGAAAAATCGTTTCCTCGAGAACCGGCTGCAGTTGAACGTCGAGCTGTTCGACTGGAAGTACCGCGGCGAGCAGCTGAGCTTCCTCGGCATCGACCCGAGCGGGGTGACGGGGATCATCACCAACAATGTCGGCAACTCGACGATCCGCGGCGCGGAGGTGGAAGGGCGCGCGCTGGTGACGCCGACCACGACCCTCAGCGCGAACGTGCAATACCTGTACAGCAAGCTCGATAACTACGTCTACGCGTCGCCGCTCGCCGGGGGGCGTCCTTATACAGGGTGCAACGTCACGCAGGGCACGACGCTGTACATGATCGACTGTTCGGGCAAGCCCGGCATCAACTCGCCCAAGTGGACGCTCAATCTCGGTGGCGAGCAGGTCATCCCGCTCGGGAACAACCAGATCGTGCTGAGCGCCGATACCCAATACCGCTCGCGCCGCTATGTCGGCTCCGAGTTCATCCCGGCCACATATGTCGGCCCGAACTGGGTGAGCAACGCGCAGGTCTCGTTCGGCGCCAAGGACGGAAAGTATGTGCTCGGCGCGTTCGTCCGCAACATCGAGGGCCATCGCACGCCGCAGTTCGGGACGCTCGTCCCGGCGTCCAACCTGATCGTGCTGACGCCCTCGCCGCCGCGCACCTACGGGCTGCGCGTGTCGACGCGGTTCTGACGAGCGCGTTGGTCGCCATGGAAGCCGAGTCGACGGGGCCGCTCGATCTGCAGCCGCTGAGCGGACGGCAGGTCGGTGTCCTCGCGCTCGCGCTGCTGCTGGGGGTGCTCGACGGCTATGACGCGCTGGCGATGGCGTTCGCCGCGCCGGCGGTCGGGCGCGAATGGGGGCTCGGCAAGGGCGCGCTCGGCCTGCTGTTGTCGAGCGGGCTGATCGGCATGGCGTTCGGGTCGCTCGTGCTGTCGCCGCTTGGCGACCGGGTGGGGAGGCGACCGGTCGTGCTCGGCGCGCTGGCGCTGATGACCGCCGGGTCGCTGCTGTCCGGCTTTGCCCAAGCGCCAGCCGTTTTGTTCGCGTGCCGCGTGCTTACCGGGCTGGGCATCGGCGTGATGGTCGCGATGACGACGCTGATCTCGGCCGAGTTCGCGAACGCCCGTCATCGCCCGCTCGCGGTCGGCGTCGTCGCGACCGCCGGCTTTCCGCTCGGCGGCGTGATCGGCGGGCTGACCGCGGCGGCGCTGCTGCCGACGCTGGGATGGCGGTGGGTGTTCCTGGCCGGCGCGTTCGGCGGTGGTGCTTTCCTTGTGGCAGCGGCGGTCGCACTGCCTGAGTCGCCCGGTTATCTGGCGGCGCTTCGCTCGCCGGACGCACTGACGAGGCTTAACCGCACGCTCGCCGGATTGGGGCACGCTGCAATCCCCGCGCTTCCGCCAACGGGCGAGCGCGGCCGAGCGGGCTATCGCGCATTGTTCGCGCCGGGGATGGCGGGGGCGACGATGCGGCTGGCGGCGGTGATCGTGCTCCTTTCGAGTTCGGCCTACTACCTCCTCAACTGGATCCCGCAGTTCGTGACCGACATGGGATTTTCTCCGTCGACCGGCAGCCGGGTGTCGGCCTTTTCCAACCTGATCGGGGTGCCGGGTGGAGCGCTGGCGGGCGCGTTCGCGGCGCGGTTCCGGCCGGGGCGCGTCGCCGCGGTGGTGATGATCGGCATGGGGCTGTCGGTGGCTGCGTTCGGCTTCACGCCCGCGCGGCTCCCACTGGTGATGCTGTCAGCGGCGCTGTTCGGCTTCTTCCTGTCGGCGGCGGTGGCAGCGACTTACGGGCTGATCGCGGCGACCTTCCCGCCGCTGCTGCGCGCGTCGGGCGTCGGGCTCATCCTGGGAGCGGGCCGGATCGCGAGCGCGATCGGGCCAGCGCTGGCGGGATTGCTTCTGGGCCGGAGCGTTCCGAAGGGGGAGGTCTCGCTCGGTTTCGCGGTCGGGCCGTTGATCGCCGCGGTGATCATCGCGGGCCTCGTGCGCAGGTCCGCGCCCGTTGCGTTCCAGCATGCGAAACCGGCTGCGGTTGCCGCTACTGCCGGCGATGCGCGGTGATAGGCGGGCAGCATGACGAGCGGACGCCGCGACCTGACGCAACCCGCAACCGGAGCCGAGCCATGGACCTGAAGATCGTCTGCGCATCGCACTCGCCGCTCATCTACTTTCCCGCCCGCGAGACGGCGGATGTCGCGGGGATGCGCACCGCGATGGCGGAGACGCGCGCCCGGGTGCGCGCCTTCGACCCGCAGCTGATCGTGATGTTCGGCGCGGACCATTATGGCGGGCACCAGATGGCGTCGATGCCCGCCTTCTGCGTCGGCGTGGAGGCGACCGCGCTGGCCGATGTGGGGGGCACCGCTGGGGCGCTGGACGTCCCGCGCGAGCTGGCGGTGCGCTGCGTCGACGCACTTCGCGAGGACGATGTCGACGTGGCGGTCTCCTACGCGATGGAGGTCGACCATGGCTTCTCGCAGGCGTTGCAGGAGCTGACCGGCGGGGTCGACGCCTACCCCGTCCTACCCCTGTTCGTATCGTGCCTTCAGCCGCCCTTCGTGCCGTTCAAGCGCGCGCGCGCGTTCGGGGCGGCGATGGCGCGGTTCATCGCTACGCTCGATCTGGAGCGCGTGCTGATCATGGGCAGCGGCGGCCTATCACACGACCCCGAGATGCTGTTCCCCGCGATCGACGATGTTTCCGCCGAGTGGCGGCCCTATCACCTGCTCGGCAACCGCCAGAGCGACGTGCCGCAAGCCAAGTGGATCGCCTATGAGATCGAGGCGCACCACCACGCCGCCGGGATGCTCGCGCGCGGCGAGCTGCCGGTCGAGGCGCTCAGGATCAGCGCGGAATGGGACGCGCGCTTCCTCGACCTGCTCGCCCATGGCGACCTCGCGAGCGTCGATCGCTGGACGCCCAAGCAGGTCATCTCCGAGGGCGGGTTCGGCGCGATGGAGGTGCTCGCCTGGGTCGCCGCCGCGCAGTGCATGGCGGACGCGACCGGCGCGCGGCCACGGGCGAGCTTCCACGCCGCCATTCCCGACGTGGGCGTCGGCTTCGGCATCGCCGAGAGCGAGCCGACTCCGCTCCGCCTACCCGCGCGGGAGCGCGTCGCCGCGTGACGGGCGACCCTGCCTTTCCGCCGTCGCGCGACCTCGTCGACGTGCACCTCCACTTCGTGCCGGACGTGTACCGGCAGGCCGCGGTCGCCGCCGGCTGGGGGACGCCCGACGGCATGCCCGGCATCCCGCCCTGGACCGAGGCGGTGATGCTGGAGATGATGGATCGGGTAGGCATCGCGAAAGGCATGCTCTCGATCAGCTCGCCCGGCGTGTTCTTCGGCGACGAGCGCGCGGCGCGCGACCTGTCGCGCAAGGTGAACCTCGAAGGCGCGCGGCTCGTCGCTGACCGCCCCGGGCGATACGGGCTGTTCGCCTCGCTGCCGTTGCCCGATGTCGACGGCGCGCTCAGCGAGATCGAGTTCGCGTTCGACACGCTCGGGGCCGAGGGCATCTACCTGCAAAGCAACGCCGGCGGCGTGTATCCGGGTGACTCCGCGTTCGATCCGGTCTTCGCCGAACTCGATCGCCGCGCGGCGGTGGTGTTCCTCCACCCGACCTCGCCCTGGTGTCCGTGCTGCGCGAGCAGGGAGCGGCCGCTTCCCCGGCCGATGCTGGAATTCATGTTCGAAACGACGCGCGCGGTCACCAACCTAGTCCTGAGCGGCACGCTCGACCGGTATCGCAACCTGAAGCTGATCGTGCCGCACGCGGGCGCGACGCTCCCGGTGCTGGCCGACCGAATCGAACTGATGACGGGCATGATCCCGAGCAGCTCCGCGATTCCGGCGGCCGAGGTGATCCCGACGCTGAGCAGGTTGTATTACGACCTGGCCGGCGTTCCCGTGCGCGGGCTGCTGCCCGCGCTGCGGACGTTCGCCGACCCGGAGCGGCTGCTGTACGGCAGCGACTGGCCGCACACGCCGACGGCGGTGGTGGAGCGGAACCGCCGCAATCTCGACGACGTGTTCGGCGAAGAGCCGGGTGCGCGGCACGCTTGGCGAAGCCGCAACGCTGCGAAGCTGTTTGCGCAAAGGCAGGAACCCGGACGATGAGCACGATCAAGGCCAAGCCGCGGCTGCGGAAGCGCACGATTGTTCTCCTCGTGCTGGCGATCGCGGTGGCCGTGTTCGTCTGGGCCAAATGGGCGACCTTGCGCAATCTGCCCAACCCGTGGACGCGATTGACCGTCATGCCGCTGCGCGGGGGTGCCTATTGGGTCAAGGGCGGCGTCTCGAACACCGGTTTCATCGTCGGCGACAAGGGCGTGATCGTCATCGACACGCAAATGTTCCAGACCACCGCGCGCACCGCGTTCGCCGAGATCGCGAAGGTTACGCCCAAACCGATCCGCCACGTGATCCTGACGCATGTCGACCCCGATCATATCAACGGTCTCCCCGCCTATCCGCTCGGCATCGACGTCTTCGCGCAGGCGAACATGCGCGCCCGGCTGCTCGACAGGCTCGCGCATCCCGGCTGGAGCCCGTTCGGCCCGCCGGGCGCGATCCGGCAGCACCTGCCCAACCACATCGTGGATCGCGAAGCCGATGTGACGCTCGAAGGCGTGCCGCTTCGGCTGATCCATGTCGCGCCGGCGCATACCGATGGTGATCTCGTCATCTATCTGCCTCGCCAGCGCGTGGTCTATGCGGGCGATATCCTCACGCCCAGCGTCGGCCCCGATCCGGGCCTGCATATCGACGAGGGCGGCTCGTCGCTCGGCTGGATACGCTTTATGGAGGAGCTGCTAAGGCTCGATGCCGACATCTACGTCTCCGGCCACGGTCCGGCGCTGACCAAGGCGGAGGTGCGCGCCCGCCTCGACACCGGCGTGCGGCGCCGCGCGCAGATCAAGGCGATGATCGATCGCGGGATGACATTGGCGCAGATCAAGGCGGCGCTGCACGACCCGCCGCCGACCTCTGAAGCCGCGATGTTCCCGAGCTTCCCGGAAGACCTCGATCAGGAACTCCGCCCGAAGTAAAAGGGAGCGCGCCGGTCCCCGCGTCGCGAAAGGAGGTCGCCAGCCCGCGTTCGGCTCGGCTATAGGTCGGTCGTGAAGACCTTCGGCTTTCTCTATGGCCCGCGACTGCTGTCGGGGGCGGGCTCTGCCGAGCGGATCGCGACGCTGCTCGACGGAACCAGCCGCGTGCTGTTTGTTACCGACGCGCGCGTGCTTGAGCTCGGGCTCGCACGCGGGGCGCTCGCCGCGCTCGACGAACGGGGCGTTGCGGTCACGACCTTCGATCGGGTGGAGGCGGAACCCTCGCTCGACACGCTGAACGCGGCGGTCGCCGCTGGACGTGAATGTGGCGCGGAGGCGGTGATCGGCTTTGGCGGCGGCAGCCCGATGGACGTGGCCAAGCTGGCGGCGTACCTGCTCGGCTCCTGCGACGACCTAGATGCGATCTGGGGCGTGGGGAAGGCGACCGACACCGGGCTGCCGCTCGTGCTCGTGCCGACGACGGCGGGGACGGGCTCCGAGGCCACCCCCGTGTCGATCATCACGCTGCCGGGCGGCGAGAAGCGCGGCGTCTCCGCGGCGGCGCTGATTGCGCGACATGCGGTGCTCGATCCGCTGCTGACGCTCGGGTTGCCGCGCGCGGTCACCGCCGCGACCGGCATGGACGCGATGGTGCACGCGATCGAGGCCTACACGTCCGCGCACCTCAAGAACCCGATCTCCGACCTGCTCGCGCGCGAGGCGCTGGCGCTGCTATCCGCCAACTTGCTCCGCGCGTGCGACGCGCCGGGCGATGTGGAGGCGCGCGGCGCGATGCTGCTGGGCGCGCACCTCGCCGGCGTAGCGTTCGCGAACGCTCCCGTCGCGGGCGTCCATGCGCTCGCCTATCCGCTCGGCGGTCGATTCCATGTCCCGCATGGGCTCTCGAACGTGCTGATGCTGCCGCATGTGCTGAACCACAACCTGCCCGAGGCGATGCCGCTTTATGCGGAGCTTGCAGCAATCGTCGACCCGTCGCTGGCGGACCTGGGACGGCAGGCCCGGGCGGCGGGGCTGATCGAGGCGCTCCGCCGTCAGTCGATCACGGCGGGGATGCCGCAGCGGCTGCGCGACGTCGGCGTGAACGCGGCCGATCTTGACGGGCTGGCCGACGACGCGATGCTGCAGGAGCGTTTGCTGCGCAACAATCCTCGCCCGATCGAGCGGGCGGACGCCCGGCGCTTGTACGAGGCGGCTTGGTGAGCGCGACGTTTCGGGCGCGCGGCATCTACCGCTATTGGATTCGAATCTCGACGAGGTGGCACAACAAGGTTTCGGCGGGCACCGCCTCGAAGGTCGCGGGCACCTGCTGCAAGTTCGCCGAGCGGCGCGTCGCGGTGACGACGATCTCCTGAACGGCGTTGCTGGTGTTGGCCGCGATCGGGCCGCTAGGATCGGGCGCTGGAGCCGTCGCCGGCTGCGCGTAAGCGGTCGCGGGCGGAAACGCCAAAATTGCCGAAGTTAACAGCGCGTGCTTGATCGACCGCCGCATCGACGTGTCCTCCCCAGTGCTTGTTCTAGACTGTTGAAGGCTTATATTACGTTGGTTGCGCTTCGAGACCGGGAACTTCGTAACATTCCGTTTTGTGGAAAGATGCATCAACAGTTAATGTTGCGACGCAGCGGAATCTTTGCGCAGCGCCGGTGTTTTCCCGGAACAGCGCCGAGCGGTTTACCGAGAACGGGTGGTTCAACGATTGACAGGTCCGCGCGGAGCCAGGTTTCCCGGACGTAGTCTTCACCTTCGAACGTATCGACCGGCTTGCCTTCCGCCGCCACCGTGCCGACGCCGGTTTTGGTGTAGAAAGCGGGAATCCCGGCCCCGCCCGCGCGGATGCGCTCCGCCAGCGTGCCTTGCGGGTTTAGTTCCAGCGCGAGCTCGCCCGAAAGGTAGAGCTGCTCGAACAGCTTGTTGTCGCCGACATAGGAGGAGATCATCTTGGCGATCTGGCGCGTGTCGAGCAGCATCCAGAGCCCGAACCCGTCCGCTCCGCAATTGTTCGAGATGGCCGTCAGATCCCGTGTGCCGGCCTCGTGGGTCACCGGAATGAGGCTCTCCGGATTGCCGGTCAGGCCGAAGCCGCCCGACATGATCATCATGCCGTCGAAGAGAACGCCCTCGAACGCCGCGACCGGGCTGTCGTAAATCTTGCTCGCGACCATGGTTTTCTCCGCACTCGAAACGCTCAACCGTATCCTTCTCCTCGCGTCCCGCGCACCATCCCGCGCTTGCGAACATTCTGCTATGTGGAACGGTGTGGTCGCGGGATTGCATGGTGAGCCGGCGGGTAGTTAATCACTGCGTATCGAGGAGAGGGGGTCAGGGATGGTCAGAATCCGCAGCCGCGTGACCTTCAGCACCGCGGCGCTCGCCGCGACCGCCATTGCCGTGATCCCGTATCTTGACGGTGCCGCCACCGCGCAGGCGAAAGTGCCCGCCGCCATGCCGACGACGGGAAGCTGGTACGGCGATCCCAAGGCGCCGGACCTCAGCGGGGTATGGGTCCGCGTCGAGACGCCGGCCGGAACGGGCAACAAAGAGGGCTGGCTGCCGTGGCCGCCGCCGCTCAAGCCCGCATTCGCGGCGATCTGGCGCAAGCGCGTCGCCGACGCGGCGGCAGGCACGCGAACGGACGACCCGGTTCGCGGCTGCCTTCCGCCGGGCATGCCGCGTTTCATGACCGGCATGACCGGCCCGCTGCTGATCGTCCAGACACCCGGCCGGGTGATGTTGTACCGGGACGGCGTGCCGGTCCGCCGAATCTGGCTCGACGGCCATCCCAATCCGCCCGCGAAGGACCTCGAAAGCTTCTTCGGCGGCAACGCGATCGGGCGTTACCAGAGCAACGATCTCGTGACGGAGGTCGTCGGCATCAAGGATCAGCCGATCGACGCCACCGGCGTTCCGCACAGCGATGACCTGAAGGTCGTCGAGCGGTTCCATCGCGTCGATGCCAAGACCTTGCGCGTGGACGTCACGCTGACCGATCCCAAGGCCTATCTGCGGCCCATGACCTCGTCCGTGACTTACGCGATGTACGGCGACCCGCTCTGGGAGCCGCATGAGTTCCTTTGCAAGCCCAACACCGACTTCCATCCCGAACGCTATGTGAAATGAGCGTCGGCGGATCACCGGAGCTATCGATGACCAAGAAAATGCTTATCGCCGCGCTCGCGGCCACGGGGACCATCCCCGCCGCGCTACATGCCCACCATTCCTACGCGATGTTCGACCATGGCAAGGAGATCGAGCTGACGGGCACGGTGCGGGAGTGGCAATGGACCAGCCCGCACACCTGGCTCTACCTCGTCGTCCCGAATGGCAAGGGTTCGCCGACCAGGTACAGCATCGAGGGCGGCAACCCTGGTCTCCTGCGGCGCCAGGGCTTCAGCAAGGGTTCGATGCAGCCCGGAGACAAGGTGACGGTGTACATGGCCCCCCTGAAGAGCGGCGACAAAGGCGGCGCGCTCGACGCCGTCAAGCTGGCGAATGGGGCCACTCTCGGGGAGCGGAACAGGATCCTGGGCCAGTGACGCTCGGGTGCGAGCTCGGGTGCGCTGGAGTGAGAGGCTGGAGATGGCAGTGGCAAAGCTGATGAACCCCAAGAAGCTGGGCGCGCTCGCGGTCGGGATCGCGACGATGGCCGGCCCATCCGGGATATCGGCCCAGGACCGTTGGCCGCCGGCGGGCGTCTCCTACCACGGCGATCCGGCCGCTCCCGACATCTCGGGGCTGTGGCTCGGCTCGACGATGGGCATCCCCGGTCAGGGGGCGCAGAGCAATTCGGGGAGCACGGTCGATGGCAGGCCGCCGGTCTTCTGGGCACCCTGGCCGTTGCCGTACACTCCGGCCTATCAGAAGATGTCGGACGAACGCATCGCGGCGGCGAAGAAGGGCAGGGCCATAGGCGACAACGGCGCCCGCTGCCTTCCGTTCGGCATGCCGCTGATGCTCACCAACAAGCCTTATCCGGACGAGATCGTGCAGACGCCGGGCCGGGTCACGATGTTCATGTACGGCACGTTCCCTGTGGTGATCTGGACCGACGGACGGCCGCATCCGGCGAACCTGACGCCCAGCTATAACGGCCATTCGATCGGCCATTGGGTGGGTGACACCCTGTTCGTCGACACGGTCGGGATCAACGCCTCGACGCCGCTCGACGGCGCGCGCGACCCGCATAGCGGCAAGCTTCACCTCACATGGACGGTCCAGCGGGTCGCCCCGGACATCCTCCATGTCCACCTCACGCTGTACGATGAGGACGCCTTTACGGAGCCGGTGACGATGACGACGATCTGGACGCGCAAGACCGACCGGCGATGGGAGGTGCTCGATGACGCCTCATGTTTCGAGAACAACGCGGAGGTCGGCAGCTCGAAAGCGGCTGATGGCTTCATAAAGTTCTAATCGTCCGCGGACGGCTCATCCTCGAGAACAACCGAGCGCTCCTGTCCGCCCGATATCGACGGGGGCGTTCGACCGGCACGCAAGCCCGATCTGCCCTTCTTGGAGACAAGCGAATGAAGTTGTTGCGCTACGACGAGAACGGAAGGCCGAGGCTTGGCATCCTTGAAGGCGACACGGTGCTATCCCTCGCATCGCTTGAAAGCGATTACCCTACGATGCTGTCCATTGTGGCGGGGGGTGAAGCGGCGCTGGAGCGCGTCCGCAACGCCCTGAGCGACGCAGGGCAGGGAAGCTCGCTGTCCCAGGTCAGATTGCTCGCCCCGATCGAGCGACCGGGTAAGTTCTTGGCGATCGGCATGAACTACGCCAAGCACATCGAGGAGGCGAAGCGACTTGGGGTCCTCCCGCCGCCCAACCAGCTCTGGTTCAACAAGCAGACGAGCTGCATATCGGGACCGTTTGACGACATCGACCCCGGCGTGACCGAGGAGCTGGACTATGAAGCCGAGCTGGGGGTGGTGGTCGGCGCACCGGCGAAGGGGGTGAGCGACGTCGATGCGCCGAAGCATGTGTTCGGATATACGGTGGTCAACGATGTCTCCGCGCGGGACTGGCAGCGACACTCGCCGACGTTTACCATGGGCAAGTCGTTCGACACGCATGGACCGATAGGCCCGTGGATCGTGACCGCAGATGAAATCACCGATCCGCATGCGCTGCGGTTGCGCTGTCTGGTCAATGGTGAGTTGCGCCAGGATAGCGACACCAGTGAGCTGGTGCACAATATCTGGCAGCAGATCGCGTATCTTTCCACCGCTTTCACGCTCGATCCGGGCGATCTGATCGCGACGGGTACGCCCTCGGGCGTAGGCGCGGGAATGCAGCCGCCGCGCTTTCTGCAACCCGGCGACGTGGTTCGGTGCGAGATCGACGGCATCGGCGCGATTGAAAATCGGCTGCGTGGCTGAGCAGCTCTTGTCTCGCCGGGCCGAGCGGCGGAACCGCTATGAATCTGACCGGAGAAGGATAGCCAGCATGACGCCAAGAAAGGTCATCATCACTTGCGCGGTGACGGGGTCGATCCATACGCCTTCGATGTCGCCCTACCTGCCCGTGACGGCGGAGGAGATTGCGGACGCGGCGGTGGGGGCGGCCGAGGCGGGCGCGGCGATCGTCCACCTCCACGCGCGCAACCCCGAGGACGGGAGACCCGACCAGACGCCGGAAGCGTTCGAGCCGTTCCTCCGCTCGATCAGGCAACGCTCGGACGTCGTATGCAACCTCACCACCGGCGGCGCGCCGTTCATGGGCGTGGAAGAGCGGGTCCGTCCGGCGGCGGTGTGGAAGCCGGAAGTCGCCAGCCTCAACATGGGGTCGATGAACTTCGCGCTGTTTCCGATGCTGAAAAGGTTTACCGAGTTCAAGCATGATTGGGAACCTGCGATGCTCGCGGGCACGGACGACCTCGTCTTCCGCAACACGTTCAGAGACATCCGCTATGCGTTGGAGACGCTGAACGAAACGGGCGCGCGGTACGAGTTCGAGTGCTACGACACGAGCCATCTGCACAACCTCAACCACTTCTTCCAGGAAGAGCTCGTGAAGCCGCCCTTGTTCATCCAGACCGTGTTCGGGCTGCTGGGCGGGATCGGCACGCACCCGGACGAGGTGATGCACATGAAGCGCACCGCCGACCGGCTGTTCGGTGACCAGTACCGCTGGTCGGTGCTGGGCGCAGGCCGTGCGCAGATGCCGATCGCGGCGATGGCGGCGGCGATGGGCGGCAACGTGCGCGTCGGATTGGAGGACTCGCCGTGGCTCGGGGCGGGCAGACTAGCCGAGACCAACGCCGCGCAGGTGACACAGGTGCGCAAGATCATCGAAGGGCTGGGGCTCGAGGTCGCCAGCCCCGAAGACGCCCGACGGATACTCGAACTCAAGGGCAGCGACCGCGTCGCTTTCTGACGTCGATCCCCGCAAGACAGGACCCGCCATGCCCTACACCGCCCCCGTCGACGAGCAGCGTTTCGCGCTGGAGCACAGCGCGGGTCTGCCCGGGCTCGCCGCGACCGATCGGTTCGCGGCCGCGTCGGAGGACGTGGTGGATGCGGTGCTGGAGGGCGTGGGCCAGTTCGCGCATGGCGAATGGGCACCGCTCGCCAAGGTGGGCGACACGGTGGGCGCGAAGTGGACGCCCGAGGGCGTGGTCATGCCCGAGGGCTACCGTCAGGCCTATCGCGACTATGTCGAGGGCGGCTGGGGCACGATCGGCGCGCCCGAGGCATGGGGCGGGCAGGGGCTGCCGTTCAGCTTGCAGACCGCGGTGCTTGAGACGCTGGGCGCGGCGAACATGGCGTTCGCGCTCTGCCCGACGCTGACGGTGGGCGCGATCGAGGCGCTGTCGCATCACGGCAGCCCCGAGCAGCAGGCGGCGTACCTGCCGCACCTGTCCACCGGCGAGTGGACCGGCACGATGAACCTGACCGAGCCGCAGGCGGGCAGCGACGTGGGCGCGCTCAGGACTCGCGCGGAGCCGCTCGGCGATGGCCGGTGGAAGGTGAAGGGGACCAAGATCTACA
>CALMGC010000199.1:0-250 GCA_937863505.1 uncultured Sphingomonadales bacterium
ATAGGGCGGCGGGATCGTGACCTGGCGCAATATGCGGCCCGTCGCGAGGTCAACCTTGCGGATGTACGAATGCCCGACCTCGCCGGTGCTCTCGTAAAAAGCGCCGTCGCGGAAGAATAGGCCCTCGGTAAAGGCGTGCGTGTCGTGCGGCAGCGTCGCCACCACCTCGGCGGGCGCGACCGGGAGCGCGTCTGGCGGCACGGCCCCGAGCAGCAAGGGCGCGAGCAGGGCGAGGAAGCGGCGCATCAGT
>CALMGC010000199.1:260-11604 GCA_937863505.1 uncultured Sphingomonadales bacterium
CAGCTCGTTGATGCTGGTCTTGGCGCGGGTGCGCTCGTCGACCCGCTTGACGATCACCGCGCAATAGAAGCCGAGGTTGCCGCCGGTCGAACCGGGGACCACGACGGCATAGGGCGGCACTTCGCCCCGGAACACCTCGCCCGTCTCCCGGTCGATGATCTTGGTCGACGCGCCGAGGTACACGCCCATCGACAGCACCGCGCCCTCACCGACGCGCACGCCCTCCGCCACCTCCGACCGCGCGCCGATGAACGCGCCGTCGCCGATGATGACCGGGTCCGCCTGCAGCGGCTCGAGCACTCCGCCGATCCCCGCCCCGCCGGAGAGATGCACGTTGCGCCCGATCTGCGCGCAACTGCCGACGGTCGCCCAGGTGTCGACCATCGTCCCCTCGCCGACCCAGGCGCCGATATTGACGAAGCTCGGCATCAGGATCGCGCCGCGGCCGATGAACGCGCCCCGCCGCACGACCGCGCCCGGCACCGCGCGAAAGCCTGCTTCGGCGAAGCGGCTTTCATCCCAGCCGTCGAACTTGGTCGGCACCTTGTCATAGGCGGGGCCGACCGGGCCGGGCATCACCCGGTTGCCGTTGAGCCGGAACGACAGCAGCACCGCTTTCTTGAGCCACTGGTTGACCCGCCAGCCCCCCGCGCCGTCCGGCTCCGCCACCCGCGCCGCGCCGCAGTCGAGCGCGGTCAAGGCCGTCTCCACTGCGGCGCGCACGCTCCCTCCTGTCTCCGGACCGACCGAGGCGCGGTCCTCCCACGCAGCGTCAATCGTCGCCTGCTCGTTCATGCGTCCCCCAAGATGTCGCCCAGCCACGCCGTCAGGTCGGGCGTGCGGTAGTCGATGAACTCGCGCGCCGCGTCGCCCGCCTGCTCCGACCCGTTGTCGACCCACAAGGTCGTCATCCCGATCGCTTTGGCGGGGCGCAGGTTGCGCGCCATGTCGTCCGCGAACAGCGCGGTCCGGGGGTCGATGCTCCACGCCTCGCACAGCCCGCGGTACGCGCCCGGGTCGGGCTTGGGCGTCAGCCCCATCGCGTGGATGTCGTGCACCGCCTCGAAGCTCTCACCCAGCCCCAGCCGGTCGAGCACCTTCAGCGCATAGGGCTTGTCGCCGTTGGTGAAAACGAGCTTCCGCCCCGGCAGCCGCGCGATCGCGGCGGCGAGCGGCGCGTCGTGCTTCAGCGCGTCCATCTCGATGTCGTGAACATAACCCAAGAACTCGTGCGGGTCGACGTCGTGCTCGGCCATCAGCCCCGCCAACGTGGTGCCGTGGCCGTGGAACCACTGTTTCTGCAAGCGGAACGCCTCGTCGCGCGCGACCCCGACGCGCCGCGACACATAGTCCGTCATCCGCCGGTCGACATGCGCGAACAGGTCCGCGCTCGCCGGGTAAAGCGTGTTGTCGAGATCGAAGATCCAGGTGCGGATGGATTGCAACGCGGCGAGCATCTCGGGCCTTGCTCTAGACCTGCACCCGCGCGGGCGGCAAGCTCGCCGTTGCGCCTGCGTCAAGCAGTCGTAAACAGGACGCAATTACAAGCGGTTCGGGATTTGGGAGACGGTCGATGGATGCGGTGAAGCGGCGGCTGATGGGCAGCGTGGGCGTCGGGACGGCGGCTTTGCTGTCCGCATGCGGCGGGGGCGGCGGCGTCCAGAGCACGCCCACCCCCGTGGCGGCCACGCCCGCGCCGACGCCGACGCCTACCCCCACGCCGACCCCGACACCCGTACCGACGCCCACCGCGAGCTATGACACGACCGAGTACCGCCAGACGCTCGGCGCGGTCGACATGAACGCGCTCGCCGCCTATCAGAAAGGCGCGACCGGCGCGGGGGTCAATGTCGCGGTGATCGACACCGGCATCGACCTTTCCAGCGCGCAGTTCACCGGCCGCATCTCGTCGGCGAGCGCCAATTTCGCGGGCGGCCCGGGCGTGCAGGACGAGGGCGGGCACGGCACCGCCGTTGCCTTTACCCTGGCGGGCGCGCGCAACGGGTCGGGGACGCAGGGCGTGGCGTTCGACGCCAACCTCATCGTTCTGCGCGCGGACACGGCGGGCAGCTGCGCTTCGACCACCGCCGGAAGCGACAAGAACGGTTGCTCGTTCGACGACAACAATATCGCCCGCGGCGTCGACGCGGCGCGGGTCGCGGGCGCGCGGGTGATCAACATGTCGCTCGGCGGATCGAGCCCGGGGGCCAGCCTGGTCGCCGCGATCAACCGCGCGACCGCGGCCGGGATCGTGATCGTCATCGCGGCCGGGAACGACAGCACCGACAATCCCAACCCGTTCGCGGAGGTCGCCAACAACACCGCCGCCGCGCGCGGGCTGGTGGTGATCGCAGGCTCGGTCAACGCGCCCGCGGGTTATCAGAACACCAACGGCGAAGGCGGCGCGCCCGATATGCTGTCCTCGTTCAGCGACAAGGCGGGCGACGCGGCGGCGCATTACCTCGCCGCGGTCGGCACCCGCGTCGCCGCGCCGGACAACACCGGCACCGGCTATCTCTGGTCGGGCACCTCGTTCGCCGCGCCGCAGGTCTCGGCGGCGGTGGCGCTGCTGGCGCAGGCGTTCCCGAACCTGACGGGAGCGCAGATCGTCTCCATCCTCTACTCCTCCGCGCGCCATGTCGGATCGGCGGGCCTCGACGCTACCTATGGCAACGGCATCCTCGACCTGACCAAAGCGTTCCAGCCGCTCGGCACCACCTCCGTCGCGGGGAGCAAGGTGGCGGTCTCCGGCACGTCCGGCACGCTGTCCGCGCCGATGGGCGACGCGCAAGGAACGCTCGGCGCGGTGATCCTCGACGGCTATGGGCGCGCCTTCGCGACCGATCTCGCCGCCAACATGCGCCGGGTCGGCGTTCAGCCGATGCTGGCAGGTGCGTTGGGGACGCGGACGCGCAACCTGTCGGGCGCGATCGGCTCGGGCATGACGATGAGCGTGACCTTGGTCCCGCGTACCGACGGCAGCCTCGCGATCGACCGCACGACGTTCAGCCCCGCGGTCGCCGACGCCGCGCGCGCCACCGCGGCGATGGTGACGCAGCGGTTGGGCGAGCGCGCGACCTTCGCGACGGGCTTTGCCTATGGCGGCGCGGCGCTGGTCGCGACGTTGCAGGGCGCGGCCCAGCCCGCCTTCCTCGTCGCGAGCGATCCGCGCGCGGTGTCCGGCTTCGACAGCCGCACCGCCAGCGCGGCGGCGTTGCGGCGGCGCGTGGGCGCATGGGGACTGACCATCGCGGCCGAGGCAGGCGATGTCGTCAACCGGGGCGACTTGACGATGGCAAACGGGCGCGCGCCCTATCAGCGCTGGGGCTATGACCGCGCGGAGCTGAGCCTCGACTGGCGCTTCGGCCCGCTGCAGGCGAGCCTTGCCGGCACCTGGCTCAGCGAGCGCGGCACCGTGCTCGGCGCGCGGCTCGGCGACAGGCTCGGCAGCCCGCACGCGACAAGCTGGTTCACCGACGCAGCCGCGCGCGTCGACGCCGGGCGGGGCTGGTCGCTGGGCGGCAGCGCGCGGCAGGGGTGGACGAGCGCGGTCGCGGGAGGCGGCGTCACCGGCGCGGGCGTGGTGCGCACGGGGGCTTGGGTAGCGGATCTCGGCAAGGACGGCGTGTTCGGTCGCCGCGACACGTTCGGCCTGCGCGTCGCGCAACCGCTGCGCGTGTCCGGCGGCGGCATCGACTATCGCCTGCCCACCTGGTGGGACTATGCGGCAGGCAGCGTCGGCGCATGGACGGATCAGCGGCTCAACCTGTCCCCGACCGGGCGAGAGCTCGACGTGGAGGCGCGCTATGCCCGCCCGTTCGGTCCCGGCGACCTGTCGACCAACGTCTTCTGGCGACGCGACCCGGGCAACATCACCGCGCTCGCGCCCGATTACGGCGTGGCGGCGCGCTACAGCTTCGCGTTCTGATGAGCCGCCGCGCGGTAGCGTTGGTCCTCGCGGCGGCGGCGGTCGTGCTCACGATCGTCGCCGCCGTGCTCACTCGCCACTACACCGTGCTGCTGCCGGACCGCTCGGGCGCGCAGGGGGCGGGCGGGCTGCTGGTCGGCATCGCGGTTGCTACGGTCGCGGTCGCGAGCGTGCTGCCAGGGCAAACGGAGCCGCGGGGCGGCTGCATCACCGCTCCCCTGCTCGGCTTCGCCGCTTTCCTGATGGGTGGGATGATCGGCGGCAACGCGGTGCTCGTCTGGCTGGAGGTGTACGACTTCCGCCACCGCCCGCTCGTGCCCGTCGACGCCTATCTGCGCGTCGCCCGCTACTACCGGGTCAATGACAAGGGCATGTCCTACCACCTTACGCTTGCGGACTTCGACGCCGACCTCCAGCTGAACGCGGACGAGTATCACCGCGTCGCGGGCAAGGCCTGGACGCTGCCGGTCAAGGATCGGTGCGTCTGCGCGCAACTGGAGCGGAGCGGGCGCGCGGTGCGGGTGGTGGACGCCACCGACGTCCGCTTGGTCTCCTGTCCCGCGGGCGCGAGGCACCTGCACCTGGGCTGACGCGCCCTTGCGCGCGCGCGGCGCGGTCCCCATCGTTCAGGGCATGACTGCCTTCGCCCTGCTCGACCTCGTCCCCGTCATCGAGGGTGGGAGTGTCGGGCAGGCGCTCGCCAATGCCGCCGATCTCGCCCGCCGTGCGGAGGCGCTGGGCTTCAACCGCTATTGGGTCGCCGAGCATCACGGAATGCGCGGCATCGCCAGTGCGGCGACGGCGGTGGTGATCGCGCATGTCGCCGCCGCCACGAAATACATCCGCGTCGGCGCGGGCGGGATCATGCTGCCCAACCACGCGCCGCTGGTGATCGCCGAGCAGTTCGGGACGCTTGACGCGCTCTATCCGGGCCGCATCGACCTCGGGCTCGGCCGCGCGCCCGGCTCGGACGGGCGGGTCGCCCACGCGCTCCGCCGCACGCTGGCGAGCGGCGCGGACCAGTTCCCGCGCGACGTTCTGGAGCTGCAAAGCTACTTCGCCGACGACGGACAGACGGGTATCGTCGCCACCCCCGGCGCGGGCGCGAGGCCGGAGATGTGGATCCTCGGCTCCAGCCTGTTCGGCGCGCAGCTCGCCGCCGCGCTCGGCTTCCCCTTTGCGTTCGCCAGCCACTTCGCGCCGGACGCGCTCGATCAAGCGCTCGCCATCTACCGCCGTGATTTCCGCCCGTCGGAGCGGCTCGTGAAGCCGTATGCCATGGCGGGCTTCAACGTCTTCGCCGCCGACACCGACGAGGAGGCCGAGTTCCTCGCCTCTTCGCAAGCGCAGGCGTTCGTGGCGCTGCGGACCGGCAACCCCCGCCAGCTCCCGCCCCCGGTCGCGGGCTACCGCGAGACGCTGGGCGCGCAGGGGAACGCGATCCTCGACCACGTGCTCAGCTGTTCCGCGATCGGCGGCCCGGCCAAGCTCGCGCGCGAGCTCCATGCCTTCATCGCGCGCACCGGGGTGGAAGAGGTGATGCTGACCAGCACGATCTACGACCATGAGGCGAGAAAGCGCAGTCTCACCATCGCGGCGGGCGCGATGGAGGAGCTGAAGGCGGCGGCTTAGGGGTCTTCAGGCTCCGGATTCATGCAGGCGCCGAAGTCGGTTGCATCCCGACAACTATGCTTTTGTAACGCCTCTACCGCGGGGAAGATAGCCAAAGCCGCTACCACAAATGCCAACAGTCCGGCGAGCCAGCCTAACCAGGTGCGGCTTGACTTTCAGCTACTTTGGACCCGGCCCAAACGGCAAGGAACAGGATTGTAAACGTAAGAACGGCGGCGATTACGCTTGCCCCAGCGTTGTCTATCCACCGCAACACTGAATGGATCACCCCGCCACCGGCAGCCTGAGCCGCACCAGCAGCCCGCCCAGATCCTCGCTCTCCTCCAGCGCTACCGTGCCGCCGTAGATCTCCGCCACGTCGCGCACGATCGCGAGGCCCAGACCCGTCCCCGGCTTGCCGCTGTCCAGCCGCACGCCGCGGTCGAAGATGCGCGTCCGCTCGCCTTCGGGGATACCGGGGCCGTCATCCTCGATCTGCATCTCGACCCATCTGTCAACCGCGCCGACGGTCACGAACACGCTGCCGCCGCCATATTTGGCCGCGTTCTCGATCAGGTTGCCGAGCATCTCGTCCAGATCCTGCCGCTCGACATGCACCGCGAGGTCCTTCGCCCCGGTGATGTCGAGCCGGACGTGGCGATAGAGCCGCCCCACCGCGCGCTCCACCGCCTCGAGGCTCGGCCACACGTCCGCGCGGCTGTGCGCGGAGCCGCGCCGCCCGACCGCGCGGGCGCGGGCGAGGTGGTGGTCGACCTGGCGCCGCATGGTGGTCGCCTCGCGGCACACGGTCTCGGCGAGGTCGTCCGCGTGCGCGGTCGCGGCGTTCATGATGACGGTCAGCGGGGTCTTGAGCGCGTGCGCCAGGTTGCCCGCGTGCTCGCGCGCTTCCTCCGCCTGGCGCTCGTTGTGCGCGACGAGGGCGTTCAGCTCCTCCACCATCGGCACGACCTCGATCGGCATCGGCCGGGCGATCCGGTTGACGCTCCCCGCGCGCATCGCCGCGATCTCGCGCCGGACGCGCCGGAGCGGCCACAGCCCGTACAGCGTCTGCAACGCCGCCAGCACCATCAGCCCCAGCGCCAGCAGCGCGAACGAGCGGACCAGCGTCCGCCGCAGCACCGCAATCTGCGCGTCGAGCTCCGCGCGGCTTTCCGCCACCTGGAACCGCCATTGCGTCTTCGCCCCGGGTAGCGTCACGTCGCGCTCGACGACGCGGAGCTTCTCGTCGGCGAACTGCGTGCTGTCGTACTCGTGCACGTCGCGGTCGACATGTGCGTCGCCATGCGCCAGCCGCCGGTCCCAGAGCGAGCGCGAGGGAAACGGCTCGAAGCCCTTGGCCGACACCTGCCAATAGAGGCCGGAATAGGGCTCCAGAAAGCGCTGGTCGGCGGCGGTGCGGCTGAACATCACCTCGCCGTTGCTGTCGAGCTGCGCCGAAGTGATCAGCGAGCGGAGCACATATTCGAGCTGGTCGTCGAAATTATGCGTCACCGCGCTGACCAGCACCCGGTCGAGCGCGAACCCGCCACCCGCCAGCAGCAGGCTGATCCACACCGCCGCGATCAGGATCATGCGACGGGACAGCGAGCCGCGCGCGTGGGTGACGGTCGCGTCGACCGTGACGGGGGCCGCGGCGGCCATCAGCTTACCTGCGCCGGGTCCTCCAGGCTATAGCCCAGCCCGCGGATGGTGGTGATCACATCCTGGCCCAGCTTCTTCCTGATCCGCGTCACGAACACCTCGATCGTGTTCGAGTCGCGGTCGAAGTCCTGGTCGTAGATATGCTCGATCAGCTCGGTGCGGCTGACCACCTTGCCCTTGTGGTGGAGCAGATACGACAGCAGCTTGTACTCCTGGGCGGTCAACTTCACCGCTTCGCCCGCCCGCGTGACCTTGCCCGAGCGGGTGTCGAGCCGGATGTCGCCCGCGGTCAGCTCGGACGAGGCGTTGCCCGACGCGCGGCGGATCAGCGCGCGGAGGCGAGCGATCAGCTCCTCGGTCTGGAACGGCTTGGCGAGGTAATCGTCCGCACCCGCGTCGAGCCCGGCCACCTTGTCCGACCAGCTGTCGCGCGCGGTGAGCACCAGGACGGGGGCGGCGCGCCCTTCCTTGCGCCAACGGTCGAGCACCGTCAGCCCGTCGACCTCCGGCAGCCCGAGGTCGAGCACGATCGCGTCGTAACTCTCGGTGGAGCCGAGGAAATGCCCCTCCTCGCCATCGGTCGCGAGGTCGATCGCATAGCCCGCGCTCTCCAGCGTGTTCTTGAGCTGCTGCCCGAGATGGGGCTCGTCCTCCACGATCAGGACCCGCATGTCAGTCTCTCCCTGTTATCGTCCGGTGCGACCGACGACCTGCCCCGTGCGGCCGTCGACCTCCACCCAGATCACCGCGCCATCGCGCAGGAACTTGAGCGTGTAAACCGCAGTGTCGGCGTCGAACTCGACCCCCAGATATTGCGCGCTCGGCATCGTCGGCAGCACGCGGCGCTCGATCTCTTTCAGCGGCAGGATGCGCCCGCTCTTCGCCGCCGCCCAAGCCTGGTCCTGCTCGCGCCGCTGATCGGGCGCGGCGGATGCGGCGAGCGCGAGGGGAAGCAAAGCAAACATGATGGTTGCTTAGCTATGTGGGGTGGCTTGAACAGCCTCTGAATAGCTTTGCTTGCCGGTCCAGTCCCCGGCCCTTACCTCGCGCGCATGGCTGCACCCATTTTATCGTACGAAGACCTCGGGCTAGTCCAAGGCTCGGGATGGCTGTTCCGCCACCTCAGCCTTCACATCGGCGCGCGCGACCGGCTGGCGTTGATCGGGCGCAACGGGGCGGGCAAGACCACTCTGCTGAAGCTGATCGCGGGCAGCATAGACTCGGACGAGGGTCGCCGCACGATCGTCCCCGGAACCCGCATCGTAATGCTCGAGCAGGACCCGAGCGTGGCGGGGCACGCCACCTTGCTCGACTATGTCCTCGCCGGCCCCGATGCGCCGCCGCGCCACGAGGCGGACGCGATCGCCGACCAGCTCGGCATCGACCTCGCGCGCGAGGCCGCCTCCGCATCGGGTGGCGAGCGGCGGCGCGCCGCGATCGTCCGCGCGCTGGCGCAGGACCCGGACGTGCTGCTGCTGGACGAGCCGACCAACCATCTCGACATCGCCGCGATCGAGTGGTTGGAGGAATGGCTCGCGCGCTTCACCGGCGCGTTCGTCGTCATCAGCCACGACCGCACGTTCCTCACCCGCCTCACGCGCCAGACGCTGTGGCTCGACCGCGGCGCGATCCGCCGCGCGGAGATCGGCTTCGGCGGGTTCGAGGCGTGGACCGACCAGGTGTACGCCGAGGAGCAACGCGCGGCCGAGAAGCTCGACGCGCGGCTCAAGCTGGAGGAGCACTGGCTTCAGCGCGGCGTGACCGGCCGCCGCCGCCGCAACCAGGGGCGGCTGACCAAGCTCAAGGAGATGCGCGCCGAACGCGCTTCCATGCTTGGCCCGCAGGGCGCGGCCAACCTGTCGATCGGCACCGACGACGTGCGGACCCGGACGGTGATCGACGCCAAGCACGCGACCAAGGCCTATGGTGACCGCACGATCATCCGCGATCTCAGCTTGCGCATCACGCGCGGCGACCGGATCGGCATTGTCGGGCGCAACGGCGCGGGCAAGACCACGCTGCTGAAGCTGCTCACCGGCGAGCTCGCGCCCGACACGGGCGAGGTGAAGCTCGCCAAGACGCTCGACGGCGTCGTCATCGACCAGCAGCGCAAGCTCATGGCCCCCGAGAAAAGCGTCCGCGACGTGCTGGCCGATGGCGGCGACTGGATCGAGGTGCTCGGCGTCAAGAAGCACGTCCACGGCTATCTCAAGGAGTTCCTGTTCGACCCCAACATGATCGAGGCGAAGGTCGGCACCTTGTCGGGCGGCGAGCGCTCGCGGCTGCTGCTCGCGCGCGAGTTTGCCCGGCGCTCCAACCTGCTGGTGCTCGACGAGCCGACCAACGATTTCGACCTCGAAACGCTCGACCTCCTGCAGGAGGTGATCGCGGATTATGACGGCACGGTGCTGATCGTCAGCCACGACCGCGACTTTCTCGACCGCACGGTGACGGTGACGCTCGGGCTCGACGGGTCGGGGACCGTCGACGTGGTCGCGGGCGGGTACGAGGACTGGGAGCGCAAGCGCAAGCCGAGGGTGGAGGCTAAGCGACCGACCGCGCCGAAGGCGGCCGCCCCCGCGCCGACCTCACGCGTGAAGCTGTCCTACAAGGAACAGCGCGACTTCGACCAGCTGCCGCAGCGGATCGAGGCAATCGACGCCGCCATCGCCCGCGACGAGGCGCGGCTCGCGGATGCCGGTCTCTACGCACGCGATCCGGGGGCGTTCGCGACGCTGATGCGCGCGCTGGAGACCGCGCGTTCCGATAAGGAGGCCGCCGAGCTGCGCTGGCTGAAGCTCGCGGAGCAGGTGGAGGCGTTGGGGTAGGCGTGGTATCGGCGGCGACGGAGGTGCGGCATGGGTGAGCTGCGGAGGATCACGGTCGAGATCGACGGCGACACGGCGCGCGCAGTCGACATGGCTGTCGTGGCGGGCGAATATGGCAGCGAGGCCGAAGTCGTCCTCGAAGCCTTGCGGCTGTGGAGCGGCGCATACCAGTCCGACGACGATCTCCACATTCAGTGGGAAGAGCGCACCCGCGCCGGCCAATGGCTCGAAGGGAACTTCACGCTTGCGGAAATAAGAGCATCGGCCGCGAACGGAGTCGACTGACAAGGCATGACAATGATGCGCATTCGTCGCTCACGTGCCGCTCGGGAAGACCTGAGGCAGATCTGGCGCTACCTTGCCGCGCGCAATCCGGAGGCGGCTGATCGGTTTGTCGAGCGGATCATCGCTGCAACCGCGCGCCTGGCCACCTTTCCCGAGTCAAGCTCGCCTCGCCCGGACATCCACCCCGACGCGCGAAGTGTGCCGGTGCCGCCATACATCATCTATCACCGCGTGACGGCGAGCGCAGTCGAGATTGTCGCTATCCGCCACGGCGCGCGCGATCAGACAAATGTGGCTGACGCCTTTAGCTGATCGCCCGCCCCAGCCTTCCCGCCAGCTCCACCGCATATTGCCATGCCACCCGCCCCGACCGGCTGCCGCGCCGCTGCGCCCATCCGAGCGCGTCGGCCCCATCGAACGGCAGCGTGTGCGCCTGCGCATACCCCCGCACGATCGCGAGATACGCTTCCTGGTCGACGGTGTGGAACCCGAGGCTGAGCCCGAACCGGTCCGCCAGCGCGAGCTGGTCATCGAGCACATCGCGCGCGTTCACCGCGTCCGCCTGCTCCGCCATCGCGCGGGGGAGGAGATGGCGCCGGTTGCTGGTGACGAACAGCCGCGCATTGGCGGGCCGCGCCTCCGCCCCGCCCTCCAGCAGCGACCGTAGCGCGCGCGCCTCGCCCGCCGCGTCGACGCCGAGATCGTCGATGAACACCGCCCACGCCCGGGGCACATTCGCCAGCACCGCAAACAGCGCGGGCAGGGTTTCGAGCCGGGGCGTTACCACCTCGACCAACGCGAGCGCCGCGCCGCGCGCCTGCGCGTCTGCGACCGCGCTCACCACCAGCGCCGATTTGCCCGTGCCGCGCACGCCCCACAACAGCACGTCCTGCGCCGCGTGCCCCGCCGCCAGCCGCTCGACATTGGCGAGGAGCGTCGCCTTCTGCGCGTCGACGCCGTGGAGCAGCGCGAGCGGCAACGGGCGGAACGCGCGCGCCGCCTCCAGCCGGTCGCCGCGCCACAGATAAGC
>CALMGC010000200.1 GCA_937863505.1 uncultured Sphingomonadales bacterium
TGGGAGGGTGCGCAATATGTGCTGCCCGGCGACGAGAAGGCGGCGATGGGCGAGGCCAAGGGCGCGCAGACGCCCGCCACTGCCGATCAGGTCGGCAAGGTCGGCGCGGCGCAGACCCCGGTGAAGGAGCCCAAGGGCGACAGCGCCAGCTATGCGGCTGGCACGACCAGCTCGGGCGGTACGGGCAAGGACGCGGGCAACAACGCGAGCGAGAAGCCCAAGGGCGCGGACGTGGTGCCTAGCAAGGGTCAGGGGCAGAACCAGTGAACGCCTTTAGTCTAGGAGCACGCCCATGAGCGGCGGCAACACCGAAGTGATGGATGCACCTGCGACAACGGTCGTCGACCCGTTCACCGACGAGCTGCTGGGGCGCGAGCGGCCGGCCAAGCCGTCCGAGGGCGACGTCACCATCTCGAACTACACGATCAACTTCGGGCCTCAGCACCCGGCCGCGCACGGCGTGCTGCGGTTGGTGATGGAGCTTGACGGCGAGATCGTCGAGCGGATCGACCCGCATGTCGGGTTGCTTCATCGCGGCACCGAGAAGCTGATCGAATACAAAACCTATATGCAGGCGATCCCGTATATGGATCGCACCGATTACTGCTCGCCGCTGTGCATGGAGCATAGCTTTGTGCTCGCGATCGAAAAGTTGCTTGATCTGGAAGTGCCGCTCCGCGCGCAGTACCTCCGCGTGTTCTTCGCCGAGCTGACGCGAATCTCCAATCACCTGCTCAACCTCGGGTCGCACGTCATGGACGTTGGCGCGATGACGCCGAACCTGTGGATGTTCGAGGCGCGCGAGGATTGCTACGGCTTTTTCGAGCGCATGAGCGGCGCGCGGATGCATCATAATTACCTCCGCCCGGGCGGAGTGCATCAGGATGTGCCGCTCAAGCTGTTGACCGACATCGCCGACTGGCTCGACACGCGGCTGCCGCGCCTATTCGAGGACGCAATCAGCCTGGTCGCGGACAACCGCATCTTTAAGCAGCGCAATGTCGACATCGCCACGGTCAGTCAGGCGGACGCGATCCGCTGGGGTTTCTCCGGCCCGATGATCCGCGCGGCGGGGCTGCCGTGGGATCTTCGCAAATCGCAGCCCTATGACGTGTATGCGCGGATGGACTTTGACGTGCCGGTCGGGACCAATGGCGACTGCTATGACCGGTTCATGGTGCGCGTCGAGGAGGTGCGGCAGTCGGCGCGGATCATGCGTCAGTGCCTGCGCGAGATGCCCGAAGGCCCGATCGCCAGCCTCGACCGCAAGGTGGTGCCGCCCAAGCGCGCGGAGATGAAGCGTTCGATGGAGTCGCTGATCCATCACTTCAAGCTGTATACCGAGGGTTTCCACGTCCCCGCGGGCGAGGTCTATGTCGCGACGGAAAGCCCCAAGGGCGAGTTCGGCATCTACATGGTGGCGGACGGAACCAACAAGCCGTACCGCGTGAAGATCCGGCCGACCGCGTTCAGCCACCTGCAGGCGATGGACTTCATGAGCCGCGGGCACATGCTGGCGGACACGACCGCGATCCTTGGGGCGATGGACATCGTGTTCGGGGAGTGTGATCGGTGAGGACGGTCTGGAAGACAGGTTCGACACTATCGTTGTCGCTCCTGGCACTGTCCCTATCTGTCCCGGCGCGCGCATTTTGCGGCTTTAGCGTTTCTGGTAATGAGACTGAAGCGCCAAGGTCGTTGGCTGCCGCATTTCAAGCCCAGGATTGGAGTAGGGTTGAATCGCTGCTAACCGACCACGTTGTTTTTAACTATAGTGGCTGGGAACCCTCGACTGCTATAGGTAAACGCGACGTTGTATTGGGACTCAGGAAGTTCGACCGACGTGGCCGATATGAGATGTCGCCGGGTAATACTGCACATCTGATATTCTCGCCGATGAAGCTGGTTTCTTCTCATTGGGTTACTTCGACAGCGACCCAAGTAACACAGAGGCCTTTGGACCCTTCCATGTTCACCGATGCGCCACGCCTCGATTATACAGCCACCGTAGCAATGATGCCGGACTGCGAGGGTAAGATTCGAATCATCCTTGTGATTGATAACATCGTGACGGCTCATGGCTGACAGACCCCAGCTTCCCGACGAGGCCGAGACCCGCGCGCGCTGGGGTGCGTTCGCGTGGACGGCGGACAATGCGCGCGAGGTCGAGCGTATCTTCGCCCGTTTCCCGAAGGGGCGCGAGCAGTCGGCTAGCCTGCCGCTGCTCGACCTTGCCCAGCGGCAGGTGGGGGCGGAGACGGGGACGCAGGGCTGGCTGCCCGTGCCGGTGATCGAGTATGTCGCCAAGCAGATTGGCGTCGCGTACATCCGCGTGTACGAGGTCGCAACCTTCTACACGATGTTCAACCTCGCGCCGGTCGGGCGCTATCATGTCCAGGTGTGCGGGACGACGCCGTGCATGCTGGCGGGGAGCGACGACGTGCTCGCCGCTTGCAAGAACCGCGGGCTGGTGAAGGGGCGCACGACCCCTGACGGCGTGTTCACGCTGACGGAGGTCGAGTGCCTCGGCGCGTGCGCCAACGCGCCGATGGTGCAGATCAACGACGACAATTACGAAGACCTCGACTACGACCGCACCGTCGCGGTGCTCGAAGCGCTGGCCAGGGGCGAGCGCCCGCACCGCGCCTCACAGATCGGCCGCCGCGCGAGCTGCCCCGAGGGCGGCCCGACGACGCTGCGCGAAATGGTCGACGCGAACCACGACTACCGGGGCGAGTGGGAGGTGGCGCATGGCTGAGGCTGAACATCCTACCATCGGCGATCTCACCTATGAACTGCTCAAGAAGATGCGGGCGGAGCAGCTCGAGATGCGTCAGGACCTACTTGATCTGAAAGTGCGGGCGTCGGCGACCGAGGAGCATCTCGGAGCGGTGATGATCTCCAATGGGGGAATCAACACTCGGCTCGACCGCCTTGACGAGCGACTTGCTCGCGTTGAGCGCCGGATAGAACTGCGCGATGGAGCGGACGCCTGATGCTCGCTGACAAGGACCGTATCTTCACCAATCTCTACGGCTTCCAACCCTGGAACCTCGCCGCCGCGCGCGCGCGCGGAGATTGGGACGACACCAAGGCGCTGATGGCGCGCGGGCAGGACGCGATCGTCAACGAGGTCAAGGCATCGGGCCTGCGCGGGCGGGGCGGGGCGGGGTTCCCGACCGGCACCAAATGGAGCTTCATGCCCAAGGCGCCGACGCCCGAGCGGCCGAGTTTCCTCGTCATCAACGCGGATGAGTCCGAGCCGGGCAGCTGCAAGGATCGCGAGATCATGCGGCATGATCCGCACAAGCTGATCGAGGGCGCGCTGATCGCGGGCTTCGCGATGCGCGCGCGGGCGGCGTATATCTACATCCGCGGCGAGTATATCGAGGAGGCGCGCGTTCTGGCGGCGGCGGTCGAGGAGGCGTACGCCAACGGGCTGGTCGGCAAGAACGCCTGCGGTTCGGGCTATGACTTTGAGGTGGTCGTCCACCGCGGCGCGGGCGCGTATATCTGCGGCGAAGAAACCGCGATGCTCGAATCGCTCGAGGGCAAGAAGGGCCAGCCGCGGCTCAAGCCGCCGTTCCCGGCGGGGGCGGGGCTGTATGGCTGCCCGACCACGGTCAACAACGTCGAGTCGATCGCGGTCGCGCCGACGATCCTGCGGCGCGGAGGTGCGTGGTTTGCCGGCATCGGGCGCAAGGGCAACGAGGGCACCAAGCTGTTCCAGATCAGCGGGCATGTGAACACGCCCTGCGTAGTCGAGGACGCGATGGGGCTGACCTTCCGCGAGTTGATCGAGGTGCATTGCGGCGGCGTTCGGGGCGGGTGGGACAATCTGCTGGCGGTGATCCCGGGCGGATCGTCGGTGCCGCTGGTCCCCGCGAAGGAAATCATGGACGCGCCGATGGATTTCGACGGCCTGAAGGCGGTCGGCTCCGGGCTCGGCACGGCGGCGGTGATCGTCATGGACAAGTCGACCGACATCGTCCGTGCGATCAGCCGTATTTCGTACTTCTACAAGCATGAGAGCTGCGGCCAGTGCACGCCGTGCCGCGAGGGCACCGGCTGGATGTGGCGGGTGATGGAGCGGCTGCGCACCGGCGACGCGGACCTGGGCGAGATCGACATGCTGCAACAAGTAACCAAGCAGGTCGAGGGCCACTCGATTTGCGCGCTCGGCGACGCGGCGGCGTGGCCGATCCAGGGGCTGATCAAACATTTCCGCCCCGAGCTGGAACGCCGCATCATCGAGCGCGGGGGTGATCTCGCGCCGATGATGGAGGCGGCGGAGTGACCGTCAAAGAAATTCGTCGAGAGCACCTTGTTAAGCACAAGGGACCTCGCAGGGGTCAGTCGACGCCAGTTCTTCTTCAACCTTACTACAAGAAGGGTGCTTTTCGCGTCGCACCGTCTGGTTCAGGCAACACGACACACGCGGAAATCGCCTGCAGCAGTCTCGATGAAGTCGCTTCCTACTTGGAAAGTGGTGGGTTTCTTGTGAGAATGCGCTCTGAGAAGCCACGGGTAGAGGGGCTGTATGCCTCTAGAGACGTCAGGATCATCCGATAATGCCCAAGCTGAAAGTCGACGGCGTCGAGGTCGAGGTTCCGCAGGGAGCCACCGTGCTCCAGGCGTGCGAGATCGCGGGCAAGGAGATCCCGCGTTTCTGCTATCATGAGCGCCTCTCCATCGCGGGCAACTGCCGCATGTGTCTCGTCGAAGTGAAGCCCGGCCCGCCCAAGCCGCAGGCGTCCTGCGCGCTGCCGGCGGCGGACAATCAGGAGGTCTTCACCACCTCGCCGATGGTGAAGAACGCCCGCGAGGGCATGATGGAGTTCCTGCTGATCAACCATCCGCTCGACTGCCCGATCTGCGACCAGGGCGGCGAGTGCGACCTGCAGGACCAGGCGATGGCCTATGGCCGCGGGAGCTCGCGCTATGCCGAGAACAAGCGCGCGGTGACCGAGAAATATATGGGCCCGATCATCAAAACGATCATGACCCGCTGCATCCAGTGCACCCGCTGCGTCCGCTTCGCGGAGGAGGTCGCCGGCGTGGAGGACATCGGCGCGCTGTACCGCGGGGAGGACATGCAGATCACCTCCTATCTGGAGGAGGCGGTGCAGAGCGAGCTGTCGGGCAACGCGGTCGACCTGTGCCCGGTGGGCGCGCTGACGCACAAGCCGTACGCGTTCGAGTATCGGCCGTGGGAGCTGAAAAAGACGCTGGCGATCGACGTGATGGACGCGGTCGGGACCAACATCCGCCTCGATAACCGCGGGCGTCAGGTGCTGCGTTGCCTGCCGCGGATCAACGAGGACGTGAACGAGGAGTGGGCGACCGACAAGACCCGCTACGCGATCGACGGGTTGGTGCGGCGGAGGCTCGACCGGCCCTATGTGCGGGTGAACGGGCGGTTGCAGCCGGCGACGTGGGACGAGGCATTCGACCGGATCGCGGCGTTGAATGCGGGGAGCAGCGTCGCGGCGATCGCGGGCGACCTCGTCGATTGCGAGACGATGTTCGCGGCCAAGGCGCTGGTGAAGGGCATGGGCGGCTCGCTGCTCGAGGGGCGGCAGACGGGCATGGACTATGACACGTCCAGCCTTGCGGCGGTGAACTTCAACACCACGATTGCGCGCACAGAAGAGGCGGACGCGATCCTGCTGGTGGGCACCAACCTGCGCTGGGAGGCGCCGCTGGTGAACACGCGCGTCCGCAAGGCGATCAAGCGTGGGGCCAAGGTGTTCGCGATCGGGCCCGAGATCGACCTGACGTACAAGGTCGAGTGGCTGGGCGACGATCTCGGGCTGCTCGGCGCGTTGCCCGCGCATGTCGCGGAGGCGTTCGCGAAGGCGGAGCGGCCAATGGTGATCGTCGGCGGCGCGGCGTTGAAGCGCGGACACGGCGCGGCGCTGGCGCTGGCGGGGTCGCTTAACCTGATCCGTGACGGCTGGAACGGCTTCAATGTCGTTCACATAGCCGCGAGCCGGATGGGCGGGCTGATGCTTGGTTATGCCGCGAAGCGCGGGATGGCGGAGATCGTCGAGGCAGCGCCCAAGCTGGTGTTCCTGCTCGGCGCGGACGAGGTCGATGCGTCTCGGCTGAGCGGCTTCCTCGTCTACCTCGGTCATCACGGCGACAAGGGTGCGGGGGCAGCGGACGTGGTGCTTCCGGGCGCAACCTATGCTGAGAAGCCGGGCACCTATGTCAATCTGGAAGGCCGTGTGCAGCAGAGCCTGCGCGCGGTGTTCCCGCCCGGCGACGCGCGCGAGGACTGGACGATCCTGCGCGCCCTGTCCGAGCGGCTCGGCGCGACGCTGCCGTTCGACACCTTTGAAGAGCTGCGCGCGGCGATGGCGGTGGACGCGCCGATGCTGGCGACGACCGGGCTGAAGACGTTCGACTGGGCACCGCCCGCGCGCGACGCGACCGCGTCGGGGGCGATCGGGGCGTACCCGATCAAGGACTTCTATCTCACCAACGCGATCTGCCGCGCGAGCCCGACGATGCAGCGCTGTTCGGCGG
>CALMGC010000201.1 GCA_937863505.1 uncultured Sphingomonadales bacterium
GTGCTGCTGGTGGCGCGGACGGTACAGGGCGTGGGCGCCGCGCTGCTCGTGCCGTCCTCAATGGCGCTGCTTCAGCAGACGTTCCCGGATGCGAGGGCGCGCGCCCGTGCGGTGGGGCTGTGGGCGGGGGCGGGCAGTCTCGCCATCGCAGGCGGCCCCGTCCTTGGCGGCGCGCTCATCGCCTATGTCGGCTGGCGCGGCATCTTCCTGATCAACCTGCCGTTCGGCCTGCTCGGCAGCTGGCTGGCGTGGAACCACGCGCCGCCGCCCGTTCCGACCAACAAGGCGGGGTTCGACCTCCCCGGCCAGCTCGTCGCCGTCCTGGCGCTGGTCCTGGTCGTGGGCGCGCTCACCGAGACAAGTGCGTTCGGGTGGGGCAGCTCGTGGATCGCGACCGCCCTGTCGGCCGGGGCCGTCCTGTTCGTCGGCTTCATCGTCGTGGAGGCGCGGAGCGCCCGTCCGATGATGCCGCTCGGCATCTTCCGCGACCCGACCTTCGCGGCCGCCACCTGGGTAGGGGTCGTCGCCAACTTCGCCTTTTACGGCCTCATCTTCGTCTTCAGCCTGTTCTTCCAGACCGTGCAGCATAGGTCCGCGCTCGCGACGGGCCTGGCATTCGTCCCCATGACCGGCGTGCTCCTGTTCGTGAACATCCTCGCCGGGCGGCTGATCGGGCGATACGGGATCAGGCCCGTCATGCTGCTGGGCCTCTGCACGACGACGATCGGCTACGGGTCGATGTTGTTCATCGGCGCGGCGACACCCGCGACCGTGATCGCTCCCGCCTTCGCGCTGGCGGGAACGGGCATGGGGCTGGCCGTCCCCGCCGTGATGACGGCCTCGGTCGCCGGGAGTGCTCCGGGACGGGCGGGCATCGCGGCCGGTGTCCTCAACGCGGCGCGCCAAGTGGGCGGGGCGGCCGGCGTGGCGCTGTTCGGCTCGGCGATCGTGGCGGTCGGGCCGGTCGGCTTCGTCCACGGCCTGCACCTCTCGATTGCGCTGGCGTGCGCCGCGCTCGTCTCGGCGCTCCTGGTCGCGGCGGCGTTCGTGTCGCGCTCCGGTGGCGGCTCCCGGCGACCTCTCACCGCCTCCGTCCACCGACGCCTAGGAAGGATCGCCTGATGCCCCACCCTGATCCTCGTACCCCCATGCTGGTGATCGGCACCGGCGAGCTCGGCCAAGCGCTGCTACACGCGCTGCTGCCGCGGGCGGCCGAGGCCAGCGTCCGCATCGACGTGTTGGTCCGATCGGAGCCCGGTCGCGACGCGGCGTTCGTCCGCAGCGGCGGTCGCCCGGTGCTTTGCGACGTCGCCGCCGCGTCCGGGGCGGAGCTGGCCGAGCTGTTCAGCCGGTACGACACGGTGGTGAGCTGCCTCGGCTTCGCGGCCGGTTCCGGCACGCAGCTGAAGCTCGCGCGCGCCGCGCTCGCATCGGGCGTCCGCCGCTATTTTCCGTGGCAGTTCGGCGCGGACTATGACGCGCTCGGGCGCGGCGGTCCGCAGCCGCTGTTCGAAGAACAGCTGGACGTGCGCGACCTCCTGCGCGGCCAGAGCGCCACGCGCTGGATCATCGTCTCGGTCGGCATGTTCACCAGCTTCCTGTTCGAGCCGTCGTTCGGCGTCGTGGACCTGGAAGGGGGCGTGGTGCGCGCGCTCGGTAGCTGGGACAATGCGGTGACGGTCACGACCCCCGACGACATCGGCCGCCTGACGACGGAGATCATCTTCGCGGAGCCCGAGTTCGCGGACGAGGTGGTCCACCTGGCGGGCGACACGATCACCTACGCACGGCTGGCGGACGTCGTGGAGCAGGCGCTCGGTCGCCCGATCCGGCGCGAGGTGCTGACCGTCCCCGACCTCATGGCGGACCTCGCGCAATCGCCCGACGACGTGATGCGCCGCTACCGCGCGGTGTTCGCGATCGGGCGCGGGATGTGGTGGCACAAGGACGCGACCTTCAACGCGCGTCGCGGCATCCCGGCAACCGACGCGGCCGGCTGGCTGCAGGCGCATCTCGGGCGCTCCGCATGACGATCGTGCGCATCGACGAGGGCGCGCGCATGAGTCAGGCCGTCGTGCATGGCGGCACGGTCTACCTTGCGGGGCAGGTCGGCACGCCCGGTGACGGCGTGGAAGCGCAGACCAGGCAGGTGCTGGCAAGCATCGACGAGCTGCTCGCGCGCGCCGGTAGCAGCCGCGATCGGCTGCTCCGGGCGACCATCCTGCTCGCCGACATGGTGGACTACGACGCCATGAACCGAGTGTGGGACGAATGGGTGCGAGATGTCGCGAAGCCTGTTCGGGCCACTTATGGTGTCGGACCCGCGACGCCGAGGCACGCGGTCGAGATCATCGCCACGGCGGCTTGCGGAGACACGCGCCCCGGCTCACGATGACATTCGGTCGGCAAACATGTGGGCTGTTGAAAAAGGCCTGGCCACGCCGATGCCGTCCGGCAGGGATGGTGAAGCGGGAAAGCGGACACGCGGGCCGGCTGCGCGCCCGATCACTGCATCCGCCTATCAGCGGCTACGCAGGCGCGGAAGCTGCGGAGGTCGCCGATCAACAGGTGCGGCGCTTCATAGAACGGGAAGTGCCCGCCCCGCGGCATCTCGGTATAGCGCACGACGTTGTGGGCCACCGTCGGCGATACGTCGGCGTTGACTGCGAGGAACACCGCATGGCCGACCAGCGTGCTGGCGACGACGAGACAGGCCAGCGCCCACCAGGCGCTCGCCGGCAGGTCGGCGACGTCGGCCCGGCCCGCGATCCCGGTCGCGCCCACGACGACCGCGAGCACCGCCGCGCTCGCGACCGGCTGCGCCGCCAAAGCCACGACCGGATCGGCGGGCAGGCGCAGCCGCCGCGACCACAGCGAGCCCGCGACCACAGCGAGCCCGCGGCCCAGCTCGCCAAGGCCGCCAACATCAGCGCAGCGCCCAGCGGGTCGAAGGCGCCGCCGGTCGAGGCGAACCACGCCATGAACGCGAGGTGCAGGACCACCGCCGCCGAGATCGCAAAGCGCATCGCCGCGAGGAGGAGCGGATGGATCACATCGCCTCCCACCTTGAACGCAATGAGGTTCTCGCCATTGTAGAGCCACCGATATCCGACCGCCGAGGCCACGAGCAGGCGGCTGCGCGCCCAGCCAGCGCTCGTTCAAGCCGCCGACCCGGTGTTGGTGCTGCGCCCAGTCGGGAGCTTCATGCTTGCAGGTTCTTGGCGTGGAGCCAGGCGCGGATCGCCCCGGTGAGTTCCGCCTTGCATTCCAGCGGCAGCCAGTGCGCGCCAGCCAGGCTCCTAACACTGAGGTCCGCGCAGGCGGCGCGCATCGGGTCGCCATAGCGATTGCCGATGATGCTGTTCATCTGGTCATAGTCGCCGTTGACGAACAGCACCGGTTGCGACAGCCGACCGCCGTCGGGCGCCTTGCGCGCATAGGCGATGTTGGCGTCGTCGTTCAGATACCATGCGCAGGGCGCGCGAAAGCCTTGCCCCTCGAACATGCGCACCAGCTCGACGAAGTCCGCCGCCGGCCACAGCGCCGGGTCAGGTTCGGTTGGCGGTGCGCGATGCGCGAGGCCGAAGCGCCCACCCTTGCGCGTGACGGTCGCGTTCGCCGCGGGCTTGCCGACGCTGCCGGGACCGCCCGACCGGAAGATGGACGCCAGCGACGCCGCCTTGTCCACGTCGAGATCGGCGACCGCCGTCTCGAACTGCGTGTTGTACCAGCAGTAATAGTCCCACTGGCCGTCCGGATAGTCGTCGGCCGGGTAGATCGTCCGGTCGACCAGCGGGACGAGCGTCGGCAGCGCGTTGGCGGTTGGCAAGTACGGCACTGAGACCAGCACGACGCCACGACAGCGCCGGGGCTCGTGCGCGGCCAGCGCGCCGGTCACGACGCTGCCCCAGTCGTGGCCGACCCAGACCGCCGGCTCGCCGCCGAGGTGGTCGTGGAGCTCCGCCATGTCCGCCACGATCTGCTCATGCGTGTACGCGTTGATGGCCGCAGGCGCGGACGAACCACCATAGCCGCGCATGTCGGGGGCGACGCAGCGCCAGCCGTCCGCGGCGAACGCCTCCATCTGCGCGCGCCAGATCAAGCCGAGTTCCGGCCAGCCGTGAAGCAGGATCATCAACGGCCCGTCGTGCGGCCCGCTCTCGAGATAGTGCGTCGTGTGACGCGGGGTGCTGAAGGTGCGCGGAGGCAGCGTGGCTCGAGACAATTGCATTCCGTGGGAGCTATCAGTGCAAACGGGACGGCGAACGGTCGTCGATGGAGGTCTTTCAAGCACTCCACAATGATCCGATGCTCGCCATTGGCGGTTCGGTCGCGCATGAGGCTTGAAGCATTGCTTCAAGGTGTTTCATTGCGACGCAGAGACAGCCTGGACGGCGTGGCCGGGTTCGTCGCGGCGGCCGACGCCGGCAGCTTCTCCGAAGCGGGGCGGCACCTCGGCATATCGCCATCGGCTGTAGGCCAGGCGATCCGCGGCCTGGAGGAGCGGCTCGGGGCGCCGCTGTTTCACCGTTCGACCCGCAGCCTTGGCCTGACGGACGTGGGAAGGACCATCTACGCGCGGCAGCCCCGGCGCTGTCGCAATTGCGGCGGGCCACGGAGGAGGCTTCGGGCCGGGGCGGCCGGCCTGCGGGTCCGCTGCGTCTCACCATGCCGCGCGCGCCCTTCGAGCTGCTCGTCGCTCCGGCGTTGGTGGCGTTTCAGGACGCCCATCCCGACGTGGAACTCGAGATCGCGGTCGAGGCGCGCCTGATCGACGTCGTGAAACAGGGCTATGACGCGGGGCTGCGCTACGGCGACCACCTCGACAGGGACATGGTGGCCGTCCCGGTCGCGCCCCGCTCGGAAGCGGTTCTCGTCGCCGCGCCCGTCTATCTTGACGCCCGATCCATGCCGAAGCTCCCGAACGATCTGCTCGACCATCGCGCGGTGATGTGCCGCAGCCAGGTCACGGGCTTAATCATACCATGGGCGCTGCAGTCCACCGGAGAAAGCGTGCAGATCGTCTCGCTGGCGGCGACGATCGTCCATGATCTCGCCTCCCAGATCGACCTGACCGTGAAAGGGCTGGGGATCGTCAGCGCGCCGGCGGCGATCGTGGCCGACCTGATCGGTGCTGGGAAGCTGACCCAAGTCCCGCCCGCGTGGTCCTCGTCAATGGAGGCGCTCTGCCTTTACTTCCCAAGCCGTCGCCACCAATCAGCGGCGTTGCGGGCGTTCGTCGCATTTCTAGTGAAAACCGATCCGTCAACTTAACTGGCGAGCTTGGTCCGCAACGCTCGATTGATCGGGCGTGGTGGAATGCAGTAATCGACAGCCGCACGTTCGACCCGGGCTTTTCGCCATCCGGAACCGGCCATACCTTCAGATGCCGCCGTCCTGCTTCAAGGGCCTGAGAGACCATCAACACCGGCGTCCGGCCGCGCTGGAATCTGTTGCGCCCGACACATCCGCTCGTCACGGCTGCGCCATGCTCAAGCTCATTCCGTCCGCCGCGCTCGTTCTGCTATCAGGTGCCACCGCAGCCATATCGAACGGCTCTTTTGCCGCTTGCGGAACTGGCGCAGGGCCGCCTCCCGGTACGACTGGCTCGCCGCAACCACCTTGCCGGAGTTGCTTTCGCCGCCGTCGTCGGCGAGTGGGCATATGAGGCCCCTACCTAGCAGCGGTGGGAATCGCTCCACAACAGAATCGCCCGTTCTTGTCGTGGCGTGACCTGGCCGATATCGGGGTTGCGAGAGGAACGGGACCTCCGCTTCCCAGTCGGGGAACGCTCCATACGCGATGAAGCGCGCGATCCGCTCGGCCAGCATGATCGTCGTCAGGTTGATCGGCACGGAGACGGCGTTGGGGATGATCGACGCGTCGACCACCCGAAGACCACCGATGCCGCGTACGCGTCCGGTGGCGTCGACCACGGCGGTCGTGTCCTCCTCGCTGCCCATCGGTGCGGTCGAGGTGCCGTGGTAGAAGGTCATCGTTCCCGCATGGAGCGCTTCGTCGAGATCATCCCTGGGCCAGACGTCCGCGTCGGGGCTGAGTTCAGCGTCGATCATCGCCGCGACGGTCGGGGCCGCCGCGATCCGCCGCGCGAGCGCCAGCGCCTCGCGCAGGCGCTGCTGATCGTCGAGATGGCTTAGCAGGCGATAGTCGATGCGCGGCGTCACCTGCGGGTCGGCGCTCTTCAGCCGCACCGTACCCGAGCCGCGCGGGGTGACGATGCAGCACCAGATGCGCAGGGTCCGCACCGGCGCGCCCCGGTCGTCGACATCGGGCTGAACCGAGACGGAAAGCTGAAGGTCGAGCTCGTCGCCCCTCGCCAGCGACGAGCGGGTCCAGACGACGCCGCTGCCGCCCTCCGGCTCGTGCGGCGTGTCGGGCCGCAGCTGTAGCGCGACGGTGTAAATCGGCTGGACGGCTGAACATGATCTCGATGCGATGACGGTCGCGGTAGAGCTTCTTACCGTGGCGGACAGGGGTGGTGCGACCGGCCCTGCCCGGGATGCACGGCCGGGTGCCGCGAGCGCGGAGCGCCTGGCGGAACCAGTCGGCGTCATAGCCTCGGTCGCCGATCAGCACGGGCGCGTCCGGCATGGCATCGAGCATGAGCGCCGCGCCCTTGTAGTCGCTCATCTGCCCCTCGCTCAGCAGCATGATGCGCGGTCGCCCGCGCTCGTCGCAGACGGCATGCAGCTTGGAGTTCAGGCCGCCCTTGGTGCGCCCGATACGTCGGGGAACACCCTCCGCAGCCATTCCAACGATGCTTCGCATCGCCGGAACCTTGGGCTGCTCCGCCCCTTTTTGAGCAGGCTGGCTGCCGTCCGGTGAGCCTTGAGGTCGGTGGCGTCGATCATGAGCTGGTCGGGCTTGCCGCCCTCCGCTTGATGTGAAAGAACTTCGTCGGTTCAGCGCTGAATTGCCTTTGCCCTTTGCCGAAGGCTTCCGTTGTTTTGTAAGCAGAGACGTATACTAAGGTGTCCAAGAAATAAATTCTTGATGGATATTTTCGCATCATACTTCGAACTCCACACCCTGATTGATCACCGTTCGCCATTGCGCCGGATACTTGCCCGAGGACTGGATTGTCCGCCCATCGAATTTCCTGAAGCAGGACGTGACCGCATTCACCGTCTTCGCGAGCGTCTTTGCATCAGGCACGTCGGTTCCTGCTTGCCGCAGCACCTCCTTTGCGACCTCCCTGACGGTCATCGCCTGTTCGGCTCGTCGCAGAACTTCCATCGCCCGGCGACCACATGAGCCGAACGGGATCGGAAGCGAGTGCGACCACTCACGCACGGGCGGGGTCTGCTCCGGTTCCCAAGCGGGATCGGCGTCCCGGAGAAGCATCGCCGCGCTTTCGATCAGCGACTTGATGATCGGTACGCGCGACTCCAGTTCGGGAAGCGACGCGGCTTCCCGGCGGATACGTTCGATGTTCGCCTCGATCTGCTGGAGGTCGGCGGTCAGGTTGGAATAACGCTTCTCAAGGGGAGCGCGCAGGCTGGCATGGCTCATGCGCGCAGGGTAGCGGCGGGGATAGCCGAACGGCTATCTGGCACTTGGTGCGTTTGCTACCAAATGCCGGAACGCTGGATGCCCCGCGTGGATTCGAACCACGATTGACGGAGTCAGAGTCCGTAGTCTTACCATTAGACGACGGGGCACCGGGAGGCGAGCCAGATAGGCGGGGCCTCGGGCGCGGTCAAGCGGCGCGCTTGTCGAGGGCGCGCCGTTCCGCTAGCGTTCCGGCCAAGCACCGAGCGCCCACCGGCGTGACGGGAGACAGAATTGAGTACGAACCCAGCGGCGGTGGGGGCCGCCCCAACCTCCTCCGCGCCCGACCCGCGCGCCTTCTCCCGCCGGACGGGGGATGCGCGCCATTATGCCGCGCTCGACCTTGGCACCAACAACTGCCGCCTGCTGATCGCCCGGCCGCAAGGCGACGGGTTCGCAGTGGTGGACGCGTTTTCGCGCATCGTCCGGCTGGGCGAGGGGCTCGCCGCGACCGGCCGCCTGTCGGACGCGGCGATCGAGCGGACGCTGGCGGCGCTGCGCGTGTGCGCGGACAAGCTGCGCCGCCGCAACGTCAGCCTCGCGCGCTCGGTCGCCACCGAGGCCTGCCGCCGCGCCGCCAACGGCCCCGCGTTCATCGAGCGCGCATTGGCGGAGACAGGCATCCACCTCGACATCATCTCGGCGGAGGAGGAGGCCCGGCTGGCGGTGCTTGGCTGCCACGCGCTGCTCGAACCCGGCGAGGGGCCGGCTTTGGTGTTCGACATCGGCGGCGGCTCGACCGAACTGGTGCTGGTCGACGACGCCGACCCGGTGCCGCGCGTCCTCGACTGGCACAGCGCGCCATGGGGGGTGGTGTCGCTGACGGAGAGCGCGGGCGGCGGCGCGACGGTGGCGGAGCGCGCGATGGCGTATGACCGGATGCGCGCGCTGGTGCGGGAGAGTTTCGCCGCGTTCGCCGCGCGGCTGCCGGGCGGCGACGCGCCGCGGCGCTTGCTCGGAACCAGCGGCACCGTCACCACGCTCGCCAGCGTGCATCTGGGCCTCGCGCATTACGACCGTGCGGCCGTGGACGGGCTGATCGTGCCGTCGGAGGCGATGCGGGGGATCAGCCGCTCGCTCGCGGGAATGACGATCGACGAGCGCGCGACGCTGCCCTGCATCGGCACGGAACGCGCGGATCTGGTCGTGGCGGGGTGCGCGATTCTCGAGTCGATCCTCGACCTGTGGCCCGCCGCGCGCGTCGGCATCGCCGACCGGGGCATCCGCGAGGGCATATTGAAGCGCCTGATGCGCGCGGACCGCGCATGAGCCGCGGCGGCGAGGCCCTGCGATGAGCCGGGGCGGCTCGGGGGGACGCCAGCGCGTCCGCACCGCGCGCGGGCGGAGCGCGCAGTCGACCCGCTGGCTCGAGCGCCAGCTCAACGACCCCTATGTCCGCCGGGCCAAGGCGGACGGCTATCGCAGCCGCGCGGCGTACAAGCTGCTTGAGCTCGACGAGCGGTTCGGCCTCTTGCGCGGGGTGACGCGCGTGGTCGATCTCGGCATCGCGCCCGGCGGCTGGTCGCAGGTGGTGCGCCGCCGCGCGCCCAAGGCGGCGGTGGTCGGCATCGACCTGTTGCCGGTGGACGTCATCGACGGCGTGACCATCCTCCAGCACGACTTCCTCGCCGAGGACGCGCCCGCGTTGATCACGGAAGCGCTGGGCGGCGCGCCCGACCTTGTCCTCTCCGACATGGCCGCGAACACGGTCGGCCACCCGCAGACCGACGCGCTGAGGACCATGGCGCTGGTCGAGGCGGCGGCGGCGTTCGCGGCGGAAGTGCTGCGGCCCGGCGGCGCGTTCGTCGGCAAGGTGTTCGCGGGCGGGGCGGACTCGGCGCTGGTCGCGGAGCTGAAGCGGGGGTTCGCGACGGTGAAGCACGCGAAGCCGCCGGCGAGCCGGAAGGGGTCGTCAGAATGGTATGTCATCGCGCAAGGGCGCAAGGCGCATGACGCTTCCTGACCTCGACCTGCTCGACGGTGTTCCCGAACCGCTAGTCCGGGCTCAGCTTCTCGCCGGTGCCGGGCAGGAACTCACCAGCAGCAAGTTCGCCAGCCCGCGCAGCAGCGCCGCGCTGGCCGCCAATGCTTTTGGCTGGTTTCTTGAGCGACCGGCGCTGTTACCTCCTTTCCCCGGAACGGAGCAGCTGGATTGGCCCGCACAGGATATCATGCTGGAACGGGTCATGCGGTTTCCGTGGTCGCGCGGCACGCATCCGCATCTCGATGCAGGAGTCGAGACCGCGGCTTGCCTGATCGGTGTGGAGTCGAAGCGGTACGAGCCATTTCTCGACAAAAAAGCGGCGTCGTTCAGCTCAACCTATGATCGCGACTGGGGCACCGGACTCGCGCCTTTCGCTGCGTTGATGGCGATGCTGCGCCAGAACGGGACGGCGTTTCGTCACCTGGACGCGGCACAGCTCATCAAACATGTTTTCGGGCTGGCGACCGAGGCGGCGCGCGTCGGGAAGCAGCCGGTGCTGATATACCTCTATGCGGAGCCGGTCAGCTTCGAGGCCAGACGGATCCCAGCACAGGCGATCGCCGCGCATCGCGACGAGGTGGCGCGCTTCGGCGATGCTGTTGCGGGAGCATCAGTGCGGTTTGTCGCCACGACATGGCGCGCCTGGCTGGAGCGATACGATGCTGAGGGCGTGCGGGGACACGCTGAGCGGGTCGGGACGCGTTTCGCGCCCCTCTAGGCGCTAGCGCCGTGCGCGCTGCGCATCACTCGTAATCCCCGCCCAAATTCTGGTTCCGCGGCGGGGCCGCCGCCGTCAGCCGCAACGCCTCGGCGGCGCCGGACAGCGAGCCGATCGCATCGGGGACTTCCTCATCGTCGATCTGGACACGCTGGAGGCTGGAAATGACCGACTCGCGCAGCTCCTCGGGGCGGACGCGTTCTTCGGCGATCTCGCGCAGCGCGACCACCGGGTTCTTGTCGCGGTCGCGCTCGACCGTCAACTCCGCGCCCCCCGACACCTGCCGCGCGCGCTGGGCGGCAAGCAGCACCAGGTCGAACCGGTTGGGGATCTTGTCGACGCAATCCTCGACGGTGACGCGCGCCATGGCCGCTTCCTTCACATGCTCGAACGGTAGGAAAGCGCGTCGCATAGGGCCGAGCCCGGCCCGAAGTCAAGGAAACCGCTATCGCCTGTCCTGCATCGCGCGGGTTAACCTGCCGCAATCCGCTTGCCACCCCGCGCGCGCGCGGCCATCACCTGCGCCCTATGGACGAGTATGCCCCCCAGCCGAGCTTCGACGTCGCGGGCAACCGGCTGACCCTGCTCGATACGGGCCCCAAGCGGCTGGAGGCGCTGCTCGACCTCGTCGCGGGCGCGCGGGCGACGTTGCGGATGCTCTATTACATCTACGCCGACGACCGCGCGGGCGAGGCGGTGCGCGAAGCGCTGCTCGCGGCGCGGGCGCGGGGCGTGACGGTGACGCTGATCGTCGACGGGTTCGGAAGCGAGAAGGCGGCGCACGACCATTTCTTCGACCCTCTCCGGGCGGCGGGGGTGGAGGTGTGCAGCTTCGAGCCGCGCTGGGGCCGCCGCTATCTGCTCCGCAACCACCAGAAGCTTGCGCTGGCGGACGGCGAAACCCGCGAGGCGCGCGCGATCATCGGCGGGTTCAACGTCGAGGACGATTATTTCGGCACCGTCGCGCAGCACGCGTGGCGCGACCTGGGGCTGTTGTTCGAGGGGCCCTGCGCGGGGCGGATCACCGCTTATTTCGACGATCTTGCGCGCTGGACCGCGCGACCGAGTTCGACGATCAAGCACCTGCGCCGCCTGCTCGCGCATCCGGCGGAGAATGAGGGCCGGGTGCAATGGCTGCTCGGCGGGCCGAGCCGTCGGCTGTCGCCCTGGGCGCGCGCGGTGCGGGGGGCGATGCGGACGGCGCAGCGGATCGACGTGATCGCCGCCTACTTCGCGCCGAGCCCGACCATGCTGCGCCGCCTCGACCATGCGGGCAAGCGCGGGCACCGGGTTCGCGTCGTCACCGCGGGGATGATGGATCACCAGCGCGCGGTGGACGCGGCGCGCTTCACCTATGCCGGGCTGTTGCGGAAAGGTGTGCGCGTGTTCGAGTATCAGCTCACCAAGATGCACACCAAGCTGTTCGTGATCGACAACGTGGTGTTCATCGGCTCGGCGAACTTCGATGTGCGTAGCACCTTCCTCAACATGGAGATCATGCTCCGGGTCGAGGATACCGCGTTCGCCGAGCATTGCCGCAGCTTTGTCGAGGGCGAGATCGCGAACTCGGAGGAGATCACGCCGGAGGTGTACCGCGCGCGGACGACGCCATGGCGGCGGGTCAAGCAGGCGGCGGCCTATGCGATCATCGCGGTGGTGGATCTGGAAGTGACGAAGACGCTGAACTTCGGCTGAGCGCAGGCGCGTCGGCGTAGCGACGGCGCCGATGCGCGCAGCGCAGCGCAGCGCTCACGCCCGGCCGACGGGTCGCGTAGCGAACCCGATCGACGACGCGGGATTTATTTCCGCGTCGGGCCCCGGCCCTTGTTTGGCCCTCACCCGCCAAACATCGCCAACCGGCTCAACCCCGCGTACAACACCCCCGCGAGCAGCATCGCCGCGGGCAGCGTCAGCACCCACGCGAGCGCGATCGCGCGCACGGTGCGCCATTGCAGCCCCGCCCCGTTCGCCGCCGACGCGCCCGCCACGCCCGAGGACAGGATGTGCGTGGTCGACACCGGCATCCCGAAGCCCTCGGCGAGCAGGATGGTCGACGCCGCGACCAGCTCCGCCGACGCGCCCATGCCGTAGGTGAGGTGCGTCTTGCCGATCCGCTCGCCGACCGTGACCACGATCCGCCGCCAGCCGACACAGGTGCCCAGCCCCAGCGCCAGCGCCACCGTCACCTTGACCCAGGTCGGGATGTAGCGCGTCCCCTGCTCCAGCCGCTTCGCGTGCGCATCGACCGCGTCGACCTCGGCGGCGGTCATCCGCGCGCGGGCGCTCTTGTCCGTGTCGAGCAGGCGGGTGGTGTCGAGCACAAGGTACATATCCCCGCGCAGGTTGGGCGTCGCGGCGGCGGGCACGCGACGGAGCGAGCCATAGGTGCGGATGCGCTGCGAGATGTCGCCGGACAGTGATGCCAGCGCCGCATAAGGCCGCGCGCCCTCCAGCTTGCGCGTCGCCAGCGTCTTCGTCAGCACCTGGCGGGCAGCAGCGGGCGCGAGCACCTGCCCGCCCGCCTGCCGCGCGAACGCCTGCCCCGCCCGCTCGGCGGACTGGACGAAGGCGGGTGTCGCGCTGTCGGGCACGGTGCGGTTGAGCGCATAGGCGGTGGGCGCGCAGCCGATCAGGATCAGCATGATCAGCCCCATCCCCTTCTGCCCGTCATTGCCGCCATGCGCGAAGCTGACCGCGGTGCAGGTGAACACCAGCAGCGCACGGATGCCGCGTGGCGGGGGCGCGTCGTCCTTCGGCTGCGCGTACAGCGCCGGGTCGGGCGCGATGCGCTTCATCACCAGCAGCAGCACGAAACTGCCGAGGAAGCCGATGATCGGGCTGATGAGCAGCGAAACGAGCACCTTGGTCGCCTGGCTCCAGTCGACCCCGCCGACCGCGCCGGTGGACATCAGCCCGTTGGCGACGCCGACGCCGAGGATCGAGCCGATCAGCGCGTGGCTCGACGAATTGGGCAGGCCCAGCGCCCAGGTACCGAGGTTCCACGCGATCGCCGCGAGCAGCAGGCTGAAGATCATCGCATAGCCCGCGCCGCTGCCGACATGGAGCACGAGGTTGACCGGGAGTAACGTCACGATCGAATAGGCGACCGCGCCCGACGACACCACCACGCCGAGAAAGTTGAACGCCCCCGACCACACCACCGCCAAGGGCGCGGGCATCGCGCGGGTGTAGATCACCGTCGCGACCGCGTTGGCGGTGTCATGAAAGCCGTTTACGAACTCGAACCCGAGCGCGATGAGGAGCGCCAGCGCGAGAAACGCGAACACGCCTAAGGCCAGCGTCTCGTCCGCGCGCGCGACATCGTCCGCGATGCTCACCCCCGCATAGGCGAGGCCCGCCAGCAACACGGCGAGGAACACCCAACGCCCGGCGGGGTGGATGCCGCCGCTCAGGAGCGGGCGCGCGGGAGCGGCGGGAAAGGCGTCAAAAGTTGTGGCCATCATCCCCCTTGTTGCGCGTTTGTGCGACAAGGGTGTGACAATGGGAGCCGCTACCGCCCGCGCCCGAAATTCACCTTCGCGCCGACATAGAAGAACCGGCCCAGCGGACTGATCGGCGTGTTCGTGCCGTAGCTGGCCGGGTCGGGCTTCTGGTCGGTCAGGTTGGTGACGCCGCCGTAGAAGGCGAACCCGCTCGGCAGCTGGTACTGCGCCTGGAGGTCATGCTGCCACAGCGCGTCGACGCGGATGTAACGGCCCGCGGCGATGTCGGGAGCGGCGGCCAGCGTGACCAGGTCATATTGGTAGGTCGCGTCGACCCAGCGCAGATTATAGTTAAGCGTGAACCCGCCCAGCGTCCAGGTTGGCGAGAAGTTCGCGTTCCAGCGCGGGCTCTTGAACTGGCCGCGTTGGTCCAGTCCGTCGTTGACCGGTCCGCCGATGATGCCGACGAAGTTGATGTGGTCGACATAGCCGCCGACCAACCGGAAGTCGAAGGTGCCGACCTTTTCCGTCCGGAGCAGATAATCGATGTTGACGTCCAGCCCCGCCGTGGTGAAGCTCGCGACGTTCTGTGGGCTGACCGTGTAGTTGACGATCGAGCCGGGAACCGCCTTGCCGGCCAGAACATTCGGATTGGAAGAAAGGTAGGCCGCGTTGGCGCGCGTGATGGCGGCGCAGAAGGGGTTGTTCAGCGTCGGTTGGTCCACACACAGATTGGCGAGGTCGGACGGCGTCACCTGATTGATCGCATCGCGCAGCTTGATGTCGTACCAGTCGAACGAGGCGGTGAGGCCGCGCAGGAAGCTGGGTCGGAAAACCACGCCCGCGGTCCAGGTCCGCGCCGTCTCCGGTCTCAGAGCGGCGTTGCCCGATTGCACGCCGAGGACGAACTGGTCGGTTTGCAGCGCCTTGCTCGAGGTACCGCCGACCGCCGCCAGCGACGCCGCGCAGTTCGCCTGCCGATATTGCGTTCCGTGGGTGATCTGGTCGGGCGTGCACGGGTCCGTGAAGAAATTGGAGCTGGTGAAGCGGGGCTGGAACAGCTCGCCGATGTTGGGCGCGCGCACCGCTTGGCCATAGGAGCCGCGGAACGTCACGTCGCGCACCGGCGCATACACGCCGTTGAACTGCCACGTCTTGGTGTGACCGATGGTGGAATAGTCGGAATACCGACCCGCCGCACCGAACGACAGCGTTTGGGCGAAACGGGTGTCCTTGAGCAGCGGCACGTTCAGCTCGCCGAACGCCTCCTTGACGTCGAACTGACCATAGCTAGGCAGCACCAGCGACGGTTCGTCGGACTCATAGAAGCGCGCGTTCACCAGATTGGCGCTGGGGCTGAAACGGCTTGTCTCCTTGCGGTACTCGCCGCCGAACGCGAACTGGACCGGCCCGCCCGGAAGCTGAAAGAACTGGCCGAAGTCACCGGAGATCGACGCGGACGCCACCTGCTGCGTGATGCGGGCGTTGCTGACGTCGTTGACCTGGAAATAGGCGAGCTGCTGCGCGGTCGCCGGTCCGGGGCCGAACAGGCTGATCGGCACGCAGCCGCTGTTCGGGTTGGTCAGCGTCACCCGGCACACGATTTGCCCCGCCGGGTTCAGCACCGCGTCGATCGCATTGGTGTAGCGATCCGCGAGCCGGTCGCCGATGCGGGTGATCTGCACGTCGGTGCGACCATATTCGTAATAGGCGTCATAGGTCGCGTGTTCGGAGATGCGGCCCGACACGTCGATCACGCCCCGATAGGTGCGCCGCCGGTCCGACTCGCCCTGGCGACCATAGTCGAGGTCGTCGCGATTGAGGTACAGCGTGTCCGCGCCCGCGAGGGCCGCTGCGGTGCGAATGCTCTGCGGCACGAACGGGTTGGTGACCGCGACCGGCTGAAAATACGTCCCCAGATACGAGCCGAAACTCGTTGCCCGGTTCTGGACGAACTTGCCCTCCAGCGACACCTTGAACGCGTCGGAGAAGTCGTAATGGGTGAGCAGGTTCACCGCATGCCGTTCCGTCGCGGGGAAGATGTCACCCTGATAGAAACCCGCCACCGGCGTGTTCACGCCGCCGATGCCGTAATAGGCGGCGGGGGTGCCGTTGTCATACGGCCTGCCCAGCCCGTCGAAACTGGGCGTTCCTTCACCGCCGACGAACACCGCGCCCAGCGGGGACTCGTTCGTGTAACGCAGACCCCCGACCAGAATATTCTGATACGATCCAGCCGTGCCCGCCTGGTAATTGTCGTTGGGGATCAGGAACTGCCGGTTCTCGAACCGCAGGAACTTGCGGTCGTCATTCGCAACCGGATCGTCGGCGTTATACTCGTACGCCAGCGTCACATTGCCGCGACCGTCGGCGAAATTATGCCCAGCGATGACCGACACGAAGCGGTTGCCCGCGTCGCCATATTGCGACACGCCCAGCTGCGCGCGCGCGCTCAGGCCGTCGAAGTCGCGCTTGAGGATGAAGTTCACCACGCCCGTGACGCCGTCCGCGCCGTACACGGCCGACACCGCGCCGGTGAGGACGTCCACGCGCTCGATCAGGTCGGTGGGGATGGAGTTCACGTCCACCGCAGCGGTGTTCGGCTCGCCCGCGACGTGGCGGCGACCGTTAACCAGCACCAGCGTGCGGTTGGTGCCGAGATTGCGCAGGTTGAGCTCGTTGAGGCCGGCGATGCCGAACTGTCCGCTCGATACGCCCGCGCCGCCCGCGGTCTGCGTGACGTCGCGCGAGCCGGTCAGCGCGGGAACGCGCAGGAGGAAGTCGGTGACGTTGGTGTTGCCCGACTCCTGGATCGCGGCGGCGTTGAACGAGGTGATCGGGTTGGGCGCGGCGAACTCGGGGCGGGTGATGCGCGATCCGGTGACCACCACCTCGCTGCCCTGCGCCTCGGCGGGCGCGGCGGTGTCGGCGGTGGCGGGAGCCTGCGCGGCGGCGCTCCCTTGCGCGCTCTGCGCCTGCTCGACGCTGGGCGGCGCGGTCCGCGTCTGCGCGACGGCGGTGCCGGACACCAGCATCGCCGCGCCGGTTAGAAGGTAACGTCGGAACGCAGTAAAAGTCATCGGAACTCTCCCCTTTACGTCGGTCCGCGACCGTGCCGAGACGAGCCCGCGCGTCAACCGATCGAAGTCAAACGATGACATTTGCGCGCGCGGGTGATGCGTCGGTGCCACGCTTTGTTGACGCCCCGGTAACATAGCGCACCCCGTTCTGCGCTTTGCGCTTGGGACGGGGCAAGTAGATGCGTATCAATTGGGACGAAGGGGGCAGCGGCGATCATCAGGTCTGAGTTCGGCCGCCCGGCCCCGATCACGCGCCGCCACCTGCTCGCGCTCGGCGCGGGCGCGACGCTCGCCGCTTGCGCGCGGGGGGGCGGGGGCGACCGGCTCAGCTGGTGGGCGATCGGGCAGGAAGGCGAATATGCGCCGGTGCTGCTCGAGTCGATCGCGCGCGAGACCGGTCTTGCCGTGGAGTCGCAGGCGCTGCCCTGGACCGCCGCGCACGAAAAGCTGCTCACCGCCTATGTCGGGAACTCGCTGCCCGACGTGATGATGGTCAAGAACGACTGGTTGCCCGAACTGGCGATGGTGGGCGCGCTCGCGCCCGCGCCGGCGGGCGGCGACCTGCTCACCGGGCATTTTCCCAGCGCGCTCGCCGCCAGCACGGTGGAGGGTCGCGCGGTGGCCGCGCCCTGGACGGTCGACGCCTGGGTGCAGTTCTACCGCCCCGACCTGCTGGCGCGCGCGGGCTACCGGTCGCCCCCGACCGATTGGGACGAGTGGCGGCGGATGGCGCTCGCCCTGAAGCGCCGCTGGCCCGACCGGTACGTCACGCTGCACCTGCTCGACTGGCCGGAGCCGTTGTTCGCTTTCGCCGCGCAGCAGCCCGAGCCGTTGCTGCGCGACCGCAACGCGCGGGGAAACTTCCGGTCGGCGGGGTTCCGCGCGGCGCTCACGCGATACAAGTCGGTCTATGACGACGGCCTGTCGCCCGCCGTGCAGTATTCCGACTTTGGTGACACCTATCTGGGGTTGCGGCGCGGGCGGATCGCCATCCTGCCGTCGAACGCGGAAACGGTGGGCGACCTCGTGCGGCGCGCGTCTTGGTTTCCGCCCGAGCTGTGGAGCGTCGCGCAGACGCCCGGCCCGGGCGGGCCCGCGACCGGGGTCGCCAACGGCTACAGCCTCGCGGTCAGCCGCACCGCGCGCGACCAGGCGCGAGCATGGCGGCTGGTCGAGGCGCTGTGCCGACCGAACGCCCAGTTGCTGCTGCACCGGATGGTCGGTGACCTTCCCTCGCGCCCCGCCGCCTGGCGCGCGCCGGAGATGACGCGCGATCCCACCGCCGCCGTGTTCGGCGCGGCGGTGCGTGCGAGCGTCGCCCCGCCCGCCGTCCCCGAATGGGAGCGGATCACCGTGGAGGTGCAGCTCGTCGCCGAGCAAATGGTGCGCGGCCGGTTCACCGTCGATGGGGCGGCGGCGGAGATGGACCGGCGCGTCGATCACTTGCTCGACAAGCGCCGCTGGCTGCTCGACCGGGGCAAGCTCGCGTGACACGCCAGGACCGCGCCGGCTGGCTGTTCACCGCCCCCGTGCTGCTCGCCACGCTGCTGGTGCTGGTCGTGCCCACCGTCGGCGCGCTGCTGCTCAGCCTGACCGATTTCGACATCTACGCGCTGGGCAATACCCGCTTTCTCCGCTTCGTGGGGCTGGGCAATTATCTCGAACTGCTGCGCACGCCCTTGTTCTGGCGCGCGGTCGCCAACACGCTGCTGTTCGCCGCGATCGGGGTGCCCGCCGCGATCGGGACGTCGCTCCTCGCCGCGCTGCTGGTCAGCTCGGCGACCGTGCGGTGGAAGCCGTTGTGGCGGCTCATGCTGTTCGCGCCCTATGTCACCACTTTGGTCGCGACCGCCCTCGTCTGGCGCTATGTGCTCGACACGCGCACCGGGCTGCTCAACCGCGCGCTGACGCTGGTCGGCGTCGCGCCGGTGGACTGGCTCGGCGATCCCCGGACAAGCATCCCGGCGACGCTGCTGTTCGTCGTCTGGAAGGTGTTCGGCTATAACATGCTGGTGTTCGTGGCCGCGCTGTCGACCGCGCCGACCGAGCTGTACGAGGCGGCGCGGCTCGATGGCGCGGGCGCGTGGGCGCGGTTCCGCCACGTCACCTTGCCCGCGATCGGCCCCGCGCTGCTGCTCGCGGCGGTGCTGAGCGTGGCGGGGTTCCTGCAGATCTTCGCCGAGCCCTATGTGATGACGCATGGCGGCCCCGCGCAGAGCACGGTCACGATCCTGTATTTCATGTTCGAACAGGGCTTCACCTGGTGGAGCCTGGGCATCGCGTCGGCGGTGGCGGTGATCCTGTTCCTCGCCATCCTGGCGGTCACGGCGGTGCAGGTGCGGTTGGGAAGGCGGTACGAGTGGGTGTGATCCGGCCCCGGGCGGTGCTCGCCAACCTCCTGGTCGCGGCGCTCGCGCTGGTCACCGCCGCGCCGCTCGTCTGGATGGTGACGGTGTCGCTGATGCCGCGCGGCTCGGCGACCAGCTACCCGCCGCCTTTCTGGCCCGCGCACCCGACGCTGGGCAATTACCGCGAGTTGCTGTTCGCGAGCGACACCGGGATCGGCTCGACCGACTATCATGTCCTGCCCGCGCTGTGGAACAGCGTCGCGCTCGCCACGCTGGCGACGCTGCTCGGCGTCGGGCTGGCGCTTCCCGCGGGCTACGCGTTCGCGAAGCTGCGCTTCACCGGGCGCGCGCGGCTGCTCCAGGCGTGCCTCGCGCTGGCGGTGGTGCCGACGCAGGTGGCGATGCTGCCGTTGTTCCTGCTGCTCAAATGGGTGGGGCTGGTGAACACCTACGCGGGCGTGCTCGCGCCGGGGCTGGCGGGGGTGTACGGGGTGTTGTTCGTCCGGCAGGCGACGCTCGCCATCCCCGACGAGATGCTCGACGCCGCGCGCGTCGATGGCGCGAGCGAGTGGGGCATCTTCACGCGCATCGTGCTGCCTCTGCTCAAGCCGGTGGTGGTGACGCTGGCGTTGTTCACGTTCCTCGCAAGCTGGAGCGACTTTCTCTGGCCGCTGATCGCGATCACCGATCAGCGGCTGTATACCCTGCCGGTCGCGCTGGCCGCGATCAGCCGCGAGCACGCGCAGGACGTCGAGCTGATGATGGCGGGCGCGGTGATCACCACCGCGCCGGTGCTGCTGCTGTTCCTGGGATTGCAGCGCTATTATTTCAGCGGCGTGCTGGGGGGCGGGGTGAAGGGGTAGCAAAGACCCTTAGCTTCATAAGCCCGCTAGCAACCATTTCATTCGCTAAGCGACCACTCGCATAGGCAATGGGATAGAACGTCCCAATACTCTTGCTGTATCAAGCCACGCAGCCGCCGCGTCATGACAGGCGGCTTCGGCCACTTCCGCAGTTTCACCATCTGCCATGCAACCGGGGAGCTCGAATATCTGAGCCAGGAAACCGCCGCCAAGCTGAGCTTCCAATGGTCGGACGACGATTCGGTAATCGTTTGCGGTCATGAAGCTGCCCCTATCACGGCGTCGATGAACAAAACCAGACGGGCGATGTAAATGAGCTTGATCGGTTTTCGATCCGGAATCGTCAATATGTCCGGCAAGCTGTGATGGGAAAGCGTGACGTGACTACCGCCCCGCCTCGGCCTGCGGAGCAGGACACCATGGCGAGCGCACAGCCGACGCACATCGGAGAGGACCCAGTCGCCCGCTGGATTGGCGCGCATCCTTTCGAGCAATTTATCAGCCGCCGTCATCCGCCCCCGCTCAAAACTCTTTTATGAGATACGCGTCCGCTACTCACGCTAATAGTCAAGCGGTCGGATCAAGGAATAGCGCGCGGGTACGCCACCCCCTCCCCGTCGAACAACTGCGCATTCTCCGGCGCGACCGAGAAGCAGATCGCCTCGCCCAGCGTCACATGCCGATCACTCGGCAGCTGCGCGACCACCGCGCCCGCCGCGCCGCGTTCGCCCAGATGCGCGAACGACAGCGGCCCCAGCCGCTCGAACAGCTCCACCCGACCCCCGAACGCACCGCCCGGCTCGGGGCGGAGATGCTCGGGCCGGACCCCCAGCGTCGCGGCCTTGCCCATGTCGGCGGCGGGAAGGCGCGCGGCGATGCGGCAGGTCGCCCCGCCGGGCAGCGTCACGGTCGCGCCCGCCTCGTCCACCGCCGCCACCGTCACGGGCAGAAGGTTCATCGCGGGCGACCCGATCGCTTCGGCCACCCGGATCGTCGCGGGCCGGGCGTAGAGGTCCAGCGGCTCGCCGACCTGCTCCACCCGCCCGTGCGCCATCACCACGATGCGGTTGGCGAGCGTCATCGCCTCCAGCTGATCGTGCGTCACATAGACCATCGTCGCGCCCAGCCGCTGATGCAGCCGCGCGAACTCGTGCCGCATCCGGACGCGAAGCGCGGTGTCGAGGTTGGACAAGGGCTCGTCAAGCAGCAGCACCGCGGGGTCGCGGATGATCGCGCGGCCGATCGACACGCGCTGCCGCTGCCCACCCGACAGCGCGCGCGGCCGCCGGTCGAGCAAGCTTCCCAGCTCGAGCAGTTCCGCCACTTCGGCGACCTTGCGCGCGACCTCCGCCTTGTCGCGTCGCGCCATGCGGAGCGGAAAGGCGATGTTTTCCGCGACGGTCAAATGCGGGTAGAGCGCATAAGACTGGAACACCATCGCGATCTTGCGCTGGGCGGGATCGGCGCGGGTCACGTCGCGGCCGTCGATCAGCACCCGGCCCGCGGTCGGCGCCTCCAGCCCGGCGAGCAGGCGCAGCAACGTCGACTTGCCGCAGCCGGACGGGCCGACGATCACCACGAACTCGCCGTCCTCGATCTCGAGGTCGGTCGGGTGGAGCACCGGCGCGGCCCCGCCGAAGCTCTTCGTCAGGCCTTCCACCGCGATACTGCTCATGCGCGCGGACCCTAGGCGGCGTGACCGTCGCGTCAACGTGGCCGCGTGCCGTAGCGTCGCTTTGGGTAACGCAAGCTAAGCTAGCGTTGATCTCGCCGCCGCACGCGCGCACTCGCACGATATGGCGACCGTTCTCGACACCCGCTCCGACGCGGAACTCGCCGCGCGGCTCCGCGATGTGGGCACGCGCGCGGCGGGCGGACGCGTCGTGTTCACCACCAGTTTCGGGCTGGAGGACCAGGCGTTGCTCCACGCGGTCGTCGCGAGCGGGCTCGACACCGAGGTGGTGACGCTCGACACTGGGCGGCTATTCCCCGAGACGTATTCGCTCTGGGCCGAGACGGAGAGGCGCTACGGCGTCCGCATCCGCCCTTACTACCCCGACGCGGAGGAGATCGGCACGTTCGTCGCCCGCCACGGCATCAACGCCTTTCGCGACGCGAAGGAATTGCGCCTCGCCTGCTGCGGCATCCGCAAGGTGGAGCCGCTCCGCCGCGCGCTGGCGGGGGTTTCGGTGTGGCTGACGGGCCTGCGCGGTGGGCGCGGAAGCGGCGGCGCGGTCGACCCGATGATCCGCGACGAGGAGCGCGGGGTGTGGAAGGCGGCGCCGCTCCACGATTGGGAGCGCGAGGAGGTGGCCGATTATTGCGCGCGCCACGACGTGCCCGTCTCGCCGCTCCACGCGCGCGGCTTCCCCTCGATCGGCTGCGAGCCCTGCACCCGCGCGGTGCTGCCCGGCGAGCCCGAGCGCGCGGGGCGCTGGTGGTGGGAGGATGGGGCGAGCCGGGAATGCGGGCTCCATGTCGGCCCGGACGGGCGGCTGGTCCGCGCGGGCGCGCGCTGAGGTGCCGCTCGCCCCGCTCGACGCGCTCGAGGCCGAGAGCATCGCCATCATCCGCGAGATCGTCGCGGAGGTGCGGCGGCCGGTGCTGCTTTATTCGGTCGGCAAGGACTCCGCCGTCCTGCTCCACCTCGCGCGCAAGGCGTTCTTTCCCGGGCCCCTGCCCTTCCCGTGCCTTCACATCGCCTCGGGCTGGGACTTCGCGGACCTCATCGCGCATCGTGACCGCGAGGCGGCGCGGCACGGGCTCGACCTCGTCGTCCACCACGAAGCCGCCGCCGCCGCGCGCGGGGTCGATCCGTTCAACGTCCCCACGCCCGTCTATGTGCAGACGATGCTGACCGACGGGCTGCGCAACGCGCTCGACGCGGGCGGGTATGACGCCGCGTTCGGCGGCGCGCGCCGCGACGAGGAGAAGGCGCGCGCCAAGGAGCGGGTGGTGTCGATCCGCTCGCCCGGCCATGGCTGGGACCCCAAGCGCCAGCGGCCCGAGCTGTGGAGCCTCGTCAACGCGCGCGTCGCGCCGGGGGAGACGATGCGCGTGTTTCCGCTCTCGAACTGGACCGAAGCGGATGTGTGGCGGTATATCGAGCGCGAGGCGATCCCGATCGTCCCGCTCTACCTCGCCCGCCCGCGCCCGGTGGTGGAGCGCGACGGAATGCTGATCGTCGTGGACGACGACCGGATGCCGCTCCGCCCCGGGGAGGAGCCCGAGATTCGCTCGGTCCGTTTCCGTACGCTGGGCGATTACCCGATGACCGGCGCGACCGAGAGCGGGGCGACGACGCTGGAAGCGGTGATCGCCGAGACGCTGAGCGCCACCACCTCCGAGCGCCAGGGCCGCGCGGTCGACCGCGACGAGGCGGCGAGCATGGAGCGCAAGAAGCGGCAGGGGTATTTCTGACGATGGCCACCGCGCTCGCCCACTTGGCCGAGGAGGCCCCCGCGCAGGCGCCGACGCTGCGCTTCATCACCTGCGGGTCGGTGGACGACGGCAAGTCAACGCTGCTCGGCCGTCTGCTCCACGACGCGAACACGCTGGCGACCGACCAGCTCGCGACGCTCGCCGCCGACAGCGCGCGCCGGTCGCGCGACGCGGAGCCCGACTATGCGCTGCTGCTCGACGGGCTGGAGGCGGAGCGCGAGCAGGGCATCACCATCGACGTCGCCTACCGCTACTTCGCCAGCGCGCGGCGCGCGTTCATCGTCGCCGACACGCCGGGGCACGAGCAATATACCCGCAACATGGTGACGGGCGCGTCGACCGCCGACCTCGCGGTGATCCTGGTCGACGCGCGGCGCGGGGTGCAGCCGCAGACGCGGCGGCACAGCCGGATCGTGCGGCTGCTCGGTATCGGCAGCGTGGTGGTGGCGGTCAACAAGATGGATCTGGTCGGGTTCGACCGGGCGCGCTTCGACGCGATCGTCGCGGAGTATCGCGAACTCACCGAACGGGTCGGGATCGCGCGGTTCACCGCGGTGCCGGTGGTCGCGCGCGAGGGCGATAACATCGTCGCGCGCAGCCGGCGGATGGCGTGGCATCGCGGGCCGACGATCCTCGAGGCGCTCGACACGGCGGAGGTGGCGGAGGCGCCCGAGTCCGGGTTCGCGATGCCGGTGCAGAGCGTGCTGCGCCCGGACTCGACGTTCCGCGGCTATGCGGGGCAGGTCGCAGGGGGGCGGGTCGCACCCGGCGCGCGCGTCCGCGTGCTCCCGGCGGGAACATCCGCCACCGTCGCGCGCGTCGTCGCGCCCGAGGGCGACCGCGCGGGCGCGAACGCGGGGAAGTCGACCCTGCTAACCTTCGCGCAGGAGGTCGACTGCTCGCGCGGCGACGTGCTCGCGGGCGAGGGCACGAGCGTCGGGGTCGCGGACGAGATCGGCGCGACTTTGGTATGGATGGCGGACGAGCCGCTGGCGGTCGGACGACGCATGCTGCTCAAGCTCGGCACGCGCACCGTGCCCGCGCGCGTGGTCGCCGTCGCGGGCGTGTTCGACCCCGACACCGGCGACAGCGCGCCGCCGCGCGAGGTCAGGCTCAACGACATCGCGCGCGCGACGCTGGTGGCCGATCAGCCGCTCGCGCTCGACCTGTACGAGCGGTCGCGCGCGCTGGGCGGTTTCATTCTTATCGACCCGCACACCAATGCCACCGCCGCCGCCGGCTTGGTCGAGCGGTTCGCGCTGCGTCAGCGCGGCAAGGGCGTGCCCGCGATCCGCTGGATCGACGCGCCCGCCGATCAGCTGGCCGTGGCCGGGGCGACCGTCATCGCGCGGCTGCGCGACGAGGGGCAGCACGCGACCCTGCTCGACGA
>CALMGC010000202.1 GCA_937863505.1 uncultured Sphingomonadales bacterium
GTGGTAAGTGGTCTCGGTGGCGCACGCACCGACCAGCAGCGTAGCCGAGGCCAGCGCCGCCGCCAGGACGCCACGTCCGAAGCGATTGGTTGTCATTAGGTTCTTCTCCATGCGTCGCCCGTTGGCGATGACTCGCCATAGATGACCCGAGTGGAACGAGCGATGAACGGATTGGGTCCATCATGGCCTAAGCGTCTGTGATCAGTTGACTTTCGCCGGGCAATTCGACTGTCTCGAGTTTTAGCGACCCGGCGAGGTCGATCAATTCGGCGCGCAGTTCCTCGCGTGAGTCGGCGGGGGCGTCTGGCTCGAGGTGGACTGCGTGGACGAGCATCCGCGCGCGCTGGCGATCCGCCTTTAGATCGACGCGCGCGACGAGCCGGTCGCCGAGCAGAAACGGCAGCACGTAATAGCCATGCGCCCGGCGCGCGGCGGGCGTGTAGATCTCCAGCCGGTAGCGAAAGCCGAACAGCCGCTCGGTCCGTGCCCGCTCCCAGACGAGCGGGTCGAACGGCGCGAGCAACGCGCGAGCGTGGACCCGGCGCGACGCGCGCGCGTCGCGGTGCAGCCAGGCGGGTCGTCGCCAGCCCTCGACCGCGACTGGCAGGAGCACGCCCTCCTCCGCCAGCGCCGCCAACGCCGCGCGCGCGTCGGCGGGGGACAGACGGAAATAGTCGCGCAGGTCGCCCTCGGTCGCAACGCCGAGCGCGCGGGCGGCGCGCTCGATCAACGCGCGATGCGCCTCCGCCTCCGTCGGGGTGGGCAGTGCGAGGACCCGCGCCGGGATCACGCGCTCGGTCAGGTCATAGACGCGCTCGAAATTGGCGCGGCGCGTGGCGGTGGAGACGTGCCCCGCCCAGAACAGCCATTCGAGCGCGCTCTTTGCCTCGGACCATTCCCACCAACCGGTCCGTCCGGACTCGAAGGCGGAGGCGGGCAGGGGGCCTTCGTTCCGCAGCCTTGTCAGCAGCGCCATCGCTTCCGCACGCCGGTCGGTCGCAAAGGCGCGCAACCTGCCCCAACCCGCCTCGCCCCGGTCCGCGCGCGCCATCCGCCAGCGCAGCAGCGGGTGGAGGTCGAGCGGGAGCAGCGATGCTTCATGCGCCCAATATTCGAACACCCGCCGCTCGCGCTTTGCTCCCCAGGCGAGCGCGTCGAGCGCGGCACGGTCATATGCGCCCAGCCGGGAGAAGGCGGGCAGGTAATGCGCGCGGGCGAGCACGTTGACGCTGTCGATCTGATGCAGCGAGAGCCGGTCGAGCAGGCGGCGCAGGTGCGCGGGGCTGACGCTCGCCGACCGTCGCGCAGCGAAGCCCTGCGCGGCGAGCGCGATCCCCCGCGCCTCGGCGTTAGTCAGCGATTGGGGGATCGGGCGTGGCTCCCTGAGTTGGATTCGAACCAACGACCAAGTGATTAACAGTCACCTACTCTACCGCTGAGCTATCAGGGAATGCGCTCGGGTGTCGTCTATAAAGGGTGAGGGCGGGGATGCAAGGGTTCATCGGCCCGCGCCGCGGCAAAGCCGCGTCGTCAGGGGCGACGCCCCGCTGGCCGGGCTTGCGCGAGTCTTGCGCCGGCACGGCGCAAGCCGCCCTACGCGACAAATTGCTCCATCGTTATCCGGTCATCCAGCGCGTGCTCGGGGTCGAACAACAGCGTTAGCTCGCGTGCGCGATCGACCTCGACCGACACGCTGGCGATCTCGCGCACTTCGCGCTGATCGGCGACGGCGGAGACGGGCCGCTTCGCCGCTTCCAGCGCGCGGAACACGATTTGCGCCCGGTCGGGTAGGATCGCGCCGCGCCACCGCCGCGGGCGAAACGCGCTGATCGGGGTGAGTGCGAGCATCCCCGAGCCGAGCGGCAGGATCGGTCCCTGCGCGGAATAATTATACGCGGTCGACCCGGCGGGTGTCGCGACCAGGATGCCGTCGCACGCCAGCTCGGGCATCACGATGCGGTCGTTGACGCTCACCTCCAGCTTCGCGGTCTGGCGGGTCTCACGGAGCAGCGACACCTCATTGATCGCGGGCATGGAATGCGTGCGCCCGTCGACCGTGGTCGCGGTCATACTGAGCGGGGACACCTGAAACGGCCGCGCGCGCTCCAGCCGCGTGTCGAGCCCGTGGTGACGCCATTCGTTCATCAGGAACCCGACCGTGCCGAGGTTCATCCCGAATACCGGCACGACGCCGCCGCGCCGCTCCAGCATCGCGTGCAGCGTCTGAAGCATAAAGCCGTCGCCACCCAGCGCGACGATCACGTCCGCGTCGTCGGGCGAAACCCAGTCGCCCAACTCCGCCAGCTCCGCCTCGGCGGCGCGCGCGGGCGCGGTCGGCGAGGCGAGCAGCGCCCGCCGCGCGAAGCTGGTCATCCGCCGGTCACGCTCATATGCCGCGCCACCGCAGGCGCAGCCCCGGTCGCGATGCGGAAATGATGCCGAGCGGGCTTGATCGCCAGCGCCTCGTCGATCGCAGCGTCGAGCGCGGGCAAGCCGCCGCCGCGCAGCGCCGCCTTGAGGTCGACCGCGTCGTCATGGCCGAGGCAGGTATAGAGCTTGCCCTCGGTGGTCAGCCGCACGCGGTTGCAGCCGTCGCAGAAGTTCGCAGTCATCGGGGAGATCAAGCCGAGCCGCGTGTCCGTCCCCTCCACCCGCCAATACCGCGCGGGGCCGCCGCTGCGATGCGCGTCGGGGACGAGCGGAAACTCGGCCCGCAGCCGCTCCAGCACGCCCGTCAGCGGCAGGAAGCGATCGGTCCGGTCCTCGTCGATCGCGCCCAGCGGCATGGTTTCGATGAGCGTCAGGTCGTGTCCCTCCGCGGCGCACCACGCCAGCATCGGCGCGATGCCGTCCTCGTTCCAACCCTTGAGCGCGACCGTGTTGATCTTGACCCGCAGCCCCGCCGCCTTCGCCGTCGCGATGCCATCCAGCACCTGCGCGAGGTCGCCGTGCCGGGTGATGTGGCGGAACAGCGCCGGGTCGAGCGTGTCCATGCTGACGTTGACCCGCCGCACCCCGGCATCGGCGAGCGCCTCCGCGTGCTGGGCGAGGCGAGTGCCGTTGGTGGTGAGCGTGAGCTCATCGAGCCCCGCTCCGACATGCCGCCCCAGGCGTCGCACCAGCTCGCCGACATCGCGCCGCACCAGCGGCTCGCCGCCGGTCAGCCGAAGCTTACGCACCCCGCGCGCGACGAACCGCTCGGCGACGACCGCGATCTCTTCCAGCGCGAGCAGCGCCGAGCGTGGGAGAAACGTCATCTGCTCCGACATGCAGTATCGGCAGCGCAGGTCGCAGCGATCGGTGACGGAGATGCGCAGATAACGGATCGCACGCCCGTGCCGGTCGACCATAGTGCCGGGCAGGGCGGGAGCGTCGGCCATCGTTGATCAGCTAAGCGCCGCGCGGGGGCGAAACAAGGGCGATTGTCGTTCAGCGCCGAACGGGTACAGACATGCATCTATGGGGGAAGACGCCGCACACCGGGCCGAGATGGAAGCGACAGGCGCGGAGCTGCCCACGGCCGATCTGCAACGGGCCATCGCTCAGGGCGAACTCGACGTGCTGTTTCAGCCACAAGTCGCGTTCGAGACGGGCGCGATCGTCGGGGTGGAAGCGCTTGCCCGCTGGGAGCACTCCCTCCTGGGCGCGATCGGCGCGGAGCAGCTGTTCGCGTCGGCGGAGCGGGCGGGGCTGGGTCCCGCGTTGTCCGCGCATGTCCAGACGCTGGCGCTGGCGCGCGCGGCGGCGTGGCCGCGACCGCTCGACGGCTTGCGCCTGTCGGTGAACGTCACCGCCGGCGACCTGTCGCGCGACGATTTCGCGTCCGTGTTCCTGACGCGGGCCACCGACAACGGGTTTCCGGTCGCGCGGATGACGATCGAGATTACCGAAACGGGACTGATCGCCTCGCTCGAGCAAGCGGCGGCGCAGTTGGCCAGCTTGCGGGCGGCCGGGTGCCGGGTGGCGATCGACGACTTCGGGACCGGTTATTCGAGCCTCGCCTATCTTAAGGCGTTGCCACTCGATTACCTCAAGATCGACCGCGCGCTGACGCAGGATATAGCCGGGTCGCCGCGCGACCGGGTGATCGTGCGCGGGGTGATCGGCATCGCACGCGGGCTCGGGCTGACGGTGATCGCCGAAGGGGTGGAAACGGCCGAACAGCGCGACCTGCTCGCGGCGGAGGGGTGCGACCTGTACCAGGGTTTCCTGTGCGCGGAGGCGGTCGACACGGCAGCACTGGCGCGTCTCGTAGAGGAACGCTCATGCGCGGTCTGACAGCGGTCCTGCTCGCGCCCGCGCTGGTCGCGGCGACCCCGGCCAGCCCGCGCGCGGCGATCGAGGCGGCGCTGGCGGACAGCGCGGCGGGGTGGAACGGGGGCGATCTCGACCGCTTCATGGCAGTGTACGCGCCCGACGCGACGTTCGTGACGCGCACCGGGCTGGTGCAGGGCCGCGCGGCGATCGCCGGTCACTATCGCGCGAGCTTCGCGGGCGGGCGCAACCTGCGCGGGCGATTGAGCTTCGAGCTGGCGGGCTTACGGACGCTGAGCGCCGTGCATGTGCTGGTATTCGCGCGCTATCGGCTGGCTCCGACGGAGGCGGGCGGCAAGGCGGAGGACGGGCCCACGACGCTGCTGTTCGAGCGGCGTAGGGAGGGCTGGCGGGTCATCGCGGATCATAGCTCGTGAGCGATCAGCGCAAAACCACGGTACCGCAAACGGTGCAAGGTCGCTCGCAACTAGTTGTAAAACGGATCGGGTTTCGAGCGCCGGCGTGACGCTCACCCGGCCGCTTTCGCCAGTCCCTTGCTCAGCTGCAACGCGCCGTTGAGCCGCGCCGCCGGGTCGCCCCAGGCGCGCGTGACCACCAGCTTGCTGTCCGCACGCAGCTTCGCCACCCCGCCCAACCGATCGACATAGGCGAGCAGCCCCGGCACGTTGGGCGGCTTGTCATCGTGGAACGACACCAGCGCGCCCTTCGCGCCGACGTCGAGCTTGGCGATGTACGCGACGCGCGCGTTAAGCTTGATCTCGATCACGGTGACGAGGTTCGCGGTCGCGTCCGGCAGCGGGCCGAAGCGGTCGATCATCTCGGCGGCGAACGCGTCGATCTCCGCGCGGTCGGTTAGGTCGTTCAGGCGCCGGTACAGCCCCATCCGCAAATCGAGGTCGGGGACGTAATCCTCCGGGATCAGGATCGGCGCGTCAACGGTGATCTGCGGCGAGAAGTCGCGTTGGCGTTGGTGCAAGCCGCCCGCCTTGGCTTCCATGATCGCCTCTTCCAGCATCGACTGGTAGAGTTCGTACCCGACTTCCTTGATGTGCCCCGATTGCTCGTCGCCGAGCAGATTGCCCGCGCCGCGGATATCGAGGTCGTGGCTGGCGAGCTGGAAACCCGCGCCGAGCGTGTCGAGGTCGGACAGTACCTTGAGCCGCTTGTCCGCCGCCTCGGTCATCTGCCGCTCCGGCGGGGTGACGAGGTAGCAATAGGCGCGTGTTTTCGCGCGTCCGACCCGGCCGCGTAGCTGATACAGCTGGGCGAGCCCGAAGCGGTCGGCGCGGTGGACAATCATGGTGTTGGCGGCGGGGATGTCGAGCCCGCTCTCGACGATGGTGGTGGAGACCAGCACCTCGAACTTGCGGTCGTAAAACGCGCTCATCCGCTCCTCGACCTCGGTGGGCGCCATCTGGCCGTGCGCGACGATGTATTTCACCTCCGGCACCTGTTCGCGCAGGAACTGCTCGATGTCGGGCAGGTCGGCAATTCGCGGGGTGACGAGGAACGTCTGCCCGCCGCGATAGTGCTCGCGCAACAGCGCCTCGCGAAGCACCACCGGGTCCCACGGCATGACATAGGTGCGGACCGCGAGCCGGTCGACGGGCGGGGTCTGGATGACGGACAGCTCGCGCAAGCCGCTCATCGCCATCTGCAAGGTGCGCGGGATGGGGGTGGCGGTAAGCGTCAGGATGTGAACGTCGGCTCGGAGCGCTTTCAGCCGCTCCTTGTGCGTGACGCCAAACCGCTGTTCCTCATCGACTACGACGAGGCCCAAGCGCTTAAACTCGACCGACTTGGCGAGGACGGCGTGGGTGCCGACGACGACGTCGATCTTGCCATCCTTCAACCCCGCCCGCGTCTCGCTCGCTTCTTTGGTGGTAACGAGACGCGATAGACGGCCGATCTCGATCGGGAAGCCCTCGAAGCGCACCTTGAAATTGTTGTAATGCTGGCGGGCGAGCAGCGTGGTGGGGCAGACGATCGCGACCTGCATCCCCGCCATCGCGGCGACGAACGCGGCGCGGAGCGCCACCTCCGTCTTGCCGAAGCCGACGTCGCCGACCACCAGCCGGTCCATCGGCTTGCCCGCGCCGAGGTCACCGAGCACGTCGCCGATCGCGCGGTCCTGGTCGTCGGTCTCCTGATAGGGGAAGCGGTCGACAAAGGCGGGGTAGCCTGCGGAGTCGGGCTCGGCGACCTCGCCCGAACGCAGCGCGCGCTCGGCGGCGACCGCGATCAGCTCACCCGCGATCTCGCGGATGCGCTCCTTCATCTTCGACTTGCGCCGCTGCCACGCCTCGCCGCCCAGCCGGTCGAGCGCGGTGTTCTCCTCGCCCGAGCCGTAGCGGGACAGGACCTCCAGGTTCTCGACCGGAACGTAGAGCTTGTCGCCGCCTGCATATTCGAGCGCGACGCAGTCGTGCGGTGCTTTCGCGACCGGGATTTGGGTCAGCCCGATATAGCGGCCGATACCGTGGTCGGCATGAACGACGAGGTCACCGGGCGAGAGCGTCGCCAGCTCGGCGAGGAACGCGTCGGCGGACTTGCGCCGCTTTGACCGGCGGATCAGCCGGTCGCCGAGCAAGTCCTGCTCGGTCAAGACGGCCACGCCCGGCGCGGTGAAGCCGTGGTCGAGCGGCAGGACGATCAGCGCCACCCCACGCTCCCCGGCGGCGAGCGCCTCCTGCCAGGTATCGACCGGGCGCATCCCGGTCAGGTCGTGGTCCTTGAGCAACCCGCTCAACCGCTCGCGTGCGCCCGCCGAATAGCTGGCGAGCACCGGCTTGCGACCTTGCTTGCGAAGCGCGGCCATGTGGTCGACCACCGCCTCGTACACGTTCGCGCTGTTGGCGCGCTCGGGGGCGAAGTCGCGCGGGCCGTCGACGCCAAAATCGAGCACGGTCGCGGACTCGGGCTCGTGGAAAGGCGAAACGATATGCGCTTTCGCCGATGTGATGCGCTCGTTCCACTCCTCCGCGTCGAGGTAGAGCGATTTGGCGGGGAGCGGGCGATAGCTGCCGGGCTGCGCGGCTTCAGCGCGCTTGCGGTTCTCGTAATAGTCGGCGATCGACTCTAGCCGGCTCTCGGCGGCGGCGGGCGACCCAGAATCGCGCACCACCACCGGATCGGGGCCGAGATGGTCCCACAACGTCGCCAGCTTCTCCTCGAACAACGGCAGCCAATGCTCCATACCCGCGAGCCGCCGCCCGTCGCTCACCGTTTGGTAGAGGGGATCGCCGGTCGCGGTTGCGCCGAACCGCTCGCGGTACGCGCCGCGGAAACGCTTGACCGACGCCTCGTCGAGCAGCGCTTCGCTCGCGGGCAGCAGCGTAAAGCTCTCGATGCGGCCCGTCGTACGCTGGTCGGCGGGGTCGAACGCGCGCACGCTCTCGACCTCGTCGCCGAAGAAGTCGAGGCGGAGCCCTCGTTCCTCGCCGCTCGGGAACAGGTCGACGATGCCGCCGCGCACCGCATACTCGCCCGCGTCGTGGACGGTGTCGGTGCGGACATAGCCGTTCGCGGTGAGCAGGGTTGCGAGGTCGTCGCGCCCGATCCTCTCGCCGGGCTTCAGCGTCGCGACGAGCTGGCGGATGCGGAACGGGGTCAGCGTCCGCTGCGTGGCGGCGTTGACCGTGGTGAGGACGAGCTGCGCGGCCTTGGGCGTCGCCTGAAGCCGGTGCAGGGCGGCGAGCCGCTCCGCCTGGACGCGCAGGGTGGGGCTGGCGCGGTCATAGGGCAGGCAGTCCCAGGCGGGATATTGCACGATCTCCAGCTCGGGCGCGAACCAGCCAGCGGTAGATGCGACCGCGCGCATCTCGGCTTCGTCCGAGGCGACGAACACCGCGCGACGCGGCGCGGCCCGCGCGAGGTCGGCAAGCAGCGAGGGGAGGAAACCGCCGGGTACGCCCGACAGGGTTAGCGGCTGACGGGCGGTAAGTATGGACTGTATAGAGGGCAAGATCATTCCGTTCGTGTCGAGCAAAATCGAGACATACCGCCGCGCTTGGAACCGTTTCTCGACTTCGCTCGAAACGAACGGCCTTTTAGTCCCTAGCCGGGCAACGGTACGTAGCTGACCTGCCGCATCGTCCGCATCATCTCGCCTTCCCACGCCGCCGGGCACGGGATCGAGCCGATCGCCCAGCCCATGATGTCGACATCCTGTTCCTCGATCAGCGCCTCGAACCAGGCGAGCTCGGGCTCGCTCCACACGGTATAATACGCGTCGAAGAAGCCGCCCACCATCAGGTCCGCCTCGCGCGTCCCCCGGTGCCAGGCGCGGAAGCGGAGGCGCTTCAATCGGG
>CALMGC010000203.1 GCA_937863505.1 uncultured Sphingomonadales bacterium
AGATTGTCCTGTTGCGCGGTCACCTTGATCGCGCTTGACAGCCCCGCGACGCGGTCGGCCAGGTCCTTGTCGTTCGCTATGGTCGCGGACAGGTCGGTACCGCGCACCACCTTTTCGAGGTTGACCGCGGCGGTCAGCGTCTGGCGGATCGTGTCGATGTTGCGCGCCGCGCTGGCGTCGTCGACCTGCCCCGTCGGCAGCACCGATCGCATCTGCACGAACACGCGGGCGCGCGACTCGTAGCGGCTCGGCATCTGCGACACGACCAGCCAGCCGAGCACGCACACGCCCCACGCCACCGCCAGCGCGAGCCAGCGGCGGATCCATACCGCGTGGAGCGCGATCCGTACCTCGTCGTAGATGCCGTTCACCGCAGCGTTCCTCAGAACATGCTCTCGGGAATGATGATCACGTCGCCGGGCGCGAGGCGGACGTTGGCGGACGGGTCGCCCTGCTTGAGCAGGCGACCGATCTTGATGTTGTACTCGCGCTGCTTGCCCGTCGCCCTGTCATAGCGGACGAGGCGGGCGTGGTTACCCGACGCGTATTCGCTGAGACCCCCGACCGCGATCATCGCGTCGAGCAACGTCATGTTCGCGCGATACGGCACGCTGGCGGGCTTGGCGGTCCCGCCGACGATGCGGACCTGCTGCGAATAGGTGCCGGAGAAGTTCTCCACGATCACCGAGACGATCGGGTCCTTGATATATTCGGCCAGCGCCGCCTTCATGTCGTCCGACAGCTGCGCGGGCGTCTTGCCGACCGCGCTCATGTCATTGACGAGCGGGGTGGTGATGCGGCCGTCGGGACGCACCTGCACCTTGGCGGAGAGCTCCGGGTTGCGCCAAACGAAGATGTTGAGCTGATCGAGCGGGCCGATGACGTACTGCTCGCCCGGCGCCTCCTTGGGCGCCACGAACGCGGCGGAGGGCAGCTCGGTACGCGCGCCGTCATGCGCGCAGGCGCTGAGCAGCGCGGCGGCTCCGGCGAGGAAAAGGAGTGGCTTGATCCGCATATGCACCTCCGCGCGGCGCAGGGCGTCGGACCCCGCACGAACAGGCAGCGGCTATGCGCGGGAGAGGTGAAGATAGCGTTAGGGAGTGACGAGCTCGGCGG
>CALMGC010000204.1 GCA_937863505.1 uncultured Sphingomonadales bacterium
GCGCCGAGCGTGATCGGCACCACGGGCAGGTCGGGCTCCTTCGCCTTCATCGACAAGAGCCAGGCGACCGCGACGATGAAGAACGGCTTGAGGAACTCGCTCGGCTGAAACTGCGCGACGCCGACCCCGATCCAGCGGCGCGCGCCGTTGACCTGCACCCCGAACTTCCACGTCACCGCGAGCAGCACCGCGAACAGCACCGCCCCCACCAGCGCGAAGCGGCGCGCGGCGTTGACCGGCAGCATCGACACCCCGAACAGGATCGGCAGGCTGACGCCCACCCACATCAGCTGCCGCCAGAAATAGTAGAGCGGCGGGATATGGGTGTGCTCACCGGAATAGCGCACCGCGCTCGCCGGGCTGGCGGCGGCGACCGCGACCAGCCCGATCGCGATCAAGGACATGGTGAGCAGCAGCAGCACCCGGTCGATGTCCCAGAACCAGGTGCCGAGCGGCGACCGGTCGCCGCGCCCGCCCCGGTTGCGGAGCTTCGCCTTGATGCCCGAAGATTTGGCGATCATGTCGCTCATGCGAGGCCTTCCACCAGGGTGCGGAACGCGTCGCCGCGCGCCTCGAAGTCGCGGAACTGGTCAAAGCTCGCGGCGGCGGGGGAGAGGAGGACGGTGTCGCCCGGCTGCGCCTGTGCGGCGGCACTGGCGACCGCGCGCGCGAGCGTCCCCGCTTCCTCGACCGGCACCGCGTCGCGGCGGAGCACGGCGGCGAACACCGGCCCCGCCTCCCCGATCGTGTACGCTCGCGCGACGTGCGGGAAATGCGGGCGGCAGGCATCGAGGTCGTCTCCCTTCGCCCTCCCGCCGAGGATCCAGTGGACGCGCGGGAAGGCGGCGAGCGCTGGGGCGGCCGAGTCGGGGTTGGTCGCCTTGGAGTCGTTGATGAAGGTGACGCCGCCCCGCTCGGCGACGCGCTCGGTGCGGTGGGGGAGGCCGGGGAAGGTGCGGAGGGCTACCCACATCTGCTCGTCGGAAAAGCTTAACCAAGCGCAAGCGGTCATCGCGGCATAAGCGTTCGTCGCGTTATGCGGGCCCTGCAAGGACGGCCACGACGACTGGTACTTCAACACGCCAGCCTGACCGGCATCGAGAAGGCGTTTGCGATGGCGCGCCGCAATGGCGCGGGAGGGCTCGTCATCGGTCACGATAACGGCAGGGTGAAAGCGACCCTGCATCTCGAACAGCCGCGCCTTGCTCGCTGCATAAGCCTCGAACCCGTCATACCGGTCGAGGTGGTCGGGCGTGATGTTAAGCAGCACCGCCACGTCGCAGTCGAGCGTCTGCGTGAGGTCGATCTGATAGCTCGACAGCTCCAGCACATACACGCCGTCTTCGGGCAGCGGCTCCTGCGCCAGGATCGGCAGGCCGATATTGCCGCCCATCAGCGAGGGCACGCCCGCCGTCTGGAGAATGTGGTGGACCAGCGCGGTGGTGGTCGACTTGCCGTTGGTGCCGGTGATACCGACCACCTTGTGCAGCGGCAGCTCCGCGCGCGCTTGCGCGAACAGCTCGATGTCGCCGATGATGGGCACCCCCGCCGCCCGCGCGCGCGCGGCGAGCGGGTGGGTGTTGAGGGGGACGCCTGGGGAAAGGACGAGCGCGTCGAAGGTGGAGAGGTCCACCGTTTCGAGGTCGGCGACGGTAAGCCCCTCCCCTTCAGGGGAGGGGTTTGGGGTGGGGCTTGTCGAAGCCGCCTTGCCACATTCCCCACCCCAACCCCTCCCCTGAAGGGGAGGGGCTAGGAACGGCGCACGCCGCACCTCGTCGCTATCCCACCCAACTACGCTCGCCCCGCTCGCCACCAGCGCGCGCACGGTTGCCGCGCCGGAGCGCGCGAGCCCAAGCACGGCGTAGCGCTTCCCCGCCCAGGTGCGCGCGATGATCACCGCAGCTTCAACGTGCTCAGGCCCGCCAGCGCGAGCACGAGGCTGACGATCCAGAAGCGGATCACCACCGTCGGCTCGCTCCAGCCGAGCTGTTCGAAATGATGGTGGATCGGTGCCATGCGGAACACGCGGCGGCCGGTGCGCTTGTAGACGAACACCTGGATGACCACGCTCACCGCCTCGACCACGAACAGCCCGCCGATGATCCCCAGCACGATCTCGTGGTGCGCCACCACCGCGATCGTGCCCAGCGCGCCGCCCAGCGCCAGCGACCCCGTGTCCCCCATGAACACCGCCGCCGGAGGCGCGTTGAACCACAGGAAGGCCAGCCCCGCGCCAATCATCGCGCCGCAGAAGATCGCCAGCTCGCCCGCGCGCGGCACATGCGGAAGTCCCAGGTAATCCGCGAACTTCGCGTTGCCGACGAGGTAGGCGATGATCATGAACGCCACCGCCGCGATGATGACGGGCATCGTCGCGAGGCCGTCGAGCCCGTCGGTCAGGTTCACCGCATTCCCGAACGCGACGATCGTGAACGCGGCGAACACGGGGAAGAACAGCCCGAAGTCGAGATACAGATGCTCGGTGAAGGGCAGGTACAGGTGCGTCCCGTTCTCCTTCCCGATGATCCACGCCGCCAGCCCCGCAACGACGAACTCGGCGAGCAGCCGCGTGCGCCCCGAGATGCCTGCCGTGGTCGCTTTCCTCACCTTGTCGTAATCGTCGAGAAACCCGATCGCGCCGAAGCCCAAGGTTACGAACAGGCACGCCCAGACGAACGGGTTGGACAGGTCCATCCAGATCAGCACCGCGACGACCATGCTGGTGAGGATCATCAGCCCGCCCATCGTCGGCGTGCCGCGCTTGGCGAGGTGCGTCTGCGGGCCGTCGAGGCGGATCGGCTGGCCCTTGCCCTGCCGCACGCGCAACCAGCCGATGAAGCGCGGTCCGATCAACAGGCCGAGGAACAACGCGGTCGCCACCGCCGCGCCGGTGCGGAACGACTGGTAGCGGATGAGGTTGAGCAGCCCCGGAAAGCCGAGCGCTTTGGCCAGCAGGTATAGCATCAGGCCCTTCCCGCCAGCGCCGCCACGACCCGCGACAGGCCCACGCCGTTCGACCCCTTGACCAGCACCGCATCGCCCGGCGCCAGGCGCGCGCGCACCGCGTCAATCGCGGCGGCAGCGTCGGCGACCTGGACGAGGTCGACCCGCGCGTCGAGTGCTTCGGCCAGCGGCGTCATCTGCTCGCCCACCAGCACCAGCCGTTCGACGCGCGCATCGGTGACCGGCCCGGCGAGCTCGGCATGGTAGTCCGGCGAACGCTCGCCCAGTTCGTACATCGCGCCCAGCACCGCCAACCGCCGCCCCGGCTCCTGCCCCAGCACGTCGAGCGCGGCGCGCATCGAGGCGGGGTTGGCGTTATACGCTTCGTCGATCACCAGCGCCTCGCCGCCCGGCACCGCGACGCGCACCCGCGCGCCGCGCCCGGCGAGCCCCTCCAGCTCCGCCAGTGCCAGCCCGGCGAGCGCGAGGTCACCGCCCAACGCGTCAACCGCCGCCAGCACGGCCAGCGCGTTCGACACCTGATGTGCGCCGGGCTGGGCGACGGTGAAGCTGACCTCGCGCTCGCCGACGCGCGCGCTAACGAAGGTACCCTTGCCCGTCCACACCGACTCGATCAGTCTCACGTCCGCGTCCTCCGCGGACCCGAACGTCACCACCCGCGCGGCGTGGGGTTCGGCAGCGGCGGTAAGGCGCGCGCGATGCGGGCTATCCGCGGGGATGATCGCGACGCCGCCGGGCTCCAGCCCCTGAAAGATCTCCCCCTTCGCGTCCGCAATCGTTTCTACGCTGGCGAAGAACTCGGTGTGCGCGGGCGCGATAGCGGTGACGAGCGCGACGTGCGGGCGGACCAGCCGGGTCAGCGCGGCGAGCTCGCCCGCATGATTCATCCCCATCTCGAGCACCGCGTATCCGGCATCGGCGGGCATCCGCGCGAGGCTGAGCGGCACGCCCGTGTGGTTGTTATAGCTTTTGACCGAGCGATGCACCCGGCCAGGCGCGCTCCGGTCGAGCGCCGCCCACAGCGCCTCCTTGGTGCTCGTCTTGCCGACCGATCCCGTCACGCCGATCACCTTGGCCCCGCTACGCGCTCGCGCCGCTCGCGCGAGCGACTGCAAGGCGGCGAAGGTATCGGGGACCAGCACATGCGCGCCCTCCACCGGCTCCGACACGATCGCCCCCGCCGCCCCGTTCGCGAATGCCTGCGCGACGAAGCGGTGCCCGTCGGTCGCCTCACCAGTCAGCGCAATAAAGAGATCCCCGGCCGACACCTCGCGCGAGTCGAACGTCACGCCCGCGGCCGCGAACGGCACGGACGCGACGCCGCCAGTCGCGGCGGCGATCTCGTCGGAGGTCCACAAGGCAGTCACCGCGACAGGTCGCTCCCCTGCGCGTCGCCGCCATATCGCAGCCCCAGCGTGCGCCGCTCACGCGGGCGTTCCTTGCTCGCATCGGCCACCGAGGGCTTGCTCGGGACGACGAACTTCCGCGTCTTCATGCCACCACCTCTCTTGCCACGCTCACATCGTCGAACGGCAGGACCAGGTCGCCGACGACCTGTCCCCGCTCATGCCCCTTGCCCGCGATCAGCACGATGTCGTCGGCGCCGGCCAGCGCCACCGCCTTCGCGATCGCCTCGCGCCGGTCGCCGATCTCCGTCGCTTCGCCAGCGCCCGCCAGCACCGCGCGGCGGATCGCGCCCGCATCCTCGGTACGTGGATTGTCGTCGGTGACGATCACCACGTCCGCGTTCTCTGCCGCAACCCGCCCCATGTCCTCGCGCTTGCCCGCGTCGCGATCGCCGCCCGCGCCGAAGACGAGGATTAGCCGTCCGCCCGCATGGGGCTTCAACGCCGCCACCGCCGCCTCGATCGCATCGGGCGTATGCGCGTAATCGACGTAAACCGGCGCGCCCGCCCGCGTGATCGCCGCGCGCTCGAGCCGCCCGCGCACGGGTTGCAGCCGTGACAGGTTCGCCAGCGTCGCCGCCACCTCGCCCCCGGTCGCGATCACCAGCCCCGCCGCGACCAGCGCGTTCGCCGCCTGATACGCCCCGATCAGCGGCAGGGTGACTCGGTGCTCGCGCCCTTCCGCCGCGATCACCAGCCCCTGCCCGAGCAGCGTCGGCGCGCGCGACACGAGCCGCAGCGTCTCGCCCCGCTCGCCCACCGTCACCAGCCGGTTGCCCCGCTCGCGCGCGAGGTCGATCACGCGCGCCGCTTCGATCGAGTCCGCCCACACCACCGCCGCCCCGTCCGCGTCGAGCACCTCGGAGAACAGCCGCAGCTTGGCGGTGAAATACACCGCCATGTCGCCGTGATAGTCGAGATGGTCGCGCGACAGATTGGTGAACGCCGCCGCGCGCACCGGCAGCCCTTCGGTACGATACTGCGAAAGCCCGTGGCTCGACGCCTCGAACGCGAGGTGGGTCACCCCCTCGCGCGCCAGCCCGGCGACATTGGCGAGGAAGGTGACGATGTCGGGCGTGGTCAGCCCCGTCACCACTCGCTCGTCCGCGGTCGCGACGCCCAGCGTCCCGATCGAAGCGGCGTGGTGCCCCGCCATCCGCCACAGCTGGCGCGTCATCTCGACGGTGGAGGTCTTGCCGTTGGTCCCCGTCACCGCGGCGCAGGTCGCGGGGAACGGCGCGAAGAAGCGCGCCGCCAGCCGCGCGAACCGCTCGCGAGGTTGCGCGTCAGCAACGTGCCACGCGCCCTCGACCCGCGCCTCGGGCC
>CALMGC010000205.1 GCA_937863505.1 uncultured Sphingomonadales bacterium
GTGTCCCCGCCGCCGCATCCGCGACGCGCTTGCGCCAGACCTCGGCATAGTTGCCCTTCAGTGGCGGCGGCCACGGCCCCCAGCCCTCCTTGCTCTCGCCCGCGGCGGCGGGCGTGTCGACGCGCATCCACACACCGCTCAGATCGGGTGCCTTGGGGTCGCCGTGCCAGCTCAGCTTCTCCGGCGGCGACGGGGCGGGCGCCTGCGCCGACCCGGCGACCGCCGGCAGCGCGAGCGCGGTCGACACGACCAGCACCGATCGCCAGGTCAATGCAATCAGGCGCGCCGTCATCATCGCTCCTCTTCTCCGCCACGTTCGTTCCATGGTCACCGTTCCAACGTAGATCACCCGCGCCATCCCGTCATCCCTGCTTCGGCGATATCGCCGGCTCGTCGTGCGCACGACCGATCGGCACCATGCGCCACAGCACGCCGTCACGTTCAACGAATTGATGCTTCAGCGCCGCCGCGACATGCAGCGCGATCAACGCCGCGAACAGATAGGCGAGCAGCGCATGGCTGGTCCCGACCCCGTTTTCGATCACATGGCGGGTGGGGAGCGGCAGATCATGCACTATGCCGATGTGCGGAAGCGGCACCACGCCGTAGAGCAGCGTAGGAATGTTCAACGCGCTCGCCGACACGATCACCCACCCGGTGAGCGGCATCCCGATCATAAGTAGGTAGAAGGTCAGGTGCACCGCGTGCGCCGCCGCCCGCTCCCACCGTGTCATCGTCGCCGGGTAGGCCGGCGACGGATTGAGCAGCCGCCAGCCGAGCCGCAATACCGACAGCGCGAGCACGGTGATCCCCACCGACTTGTGCAGCTGAAACAGCGTGAACCGGCTCATGCCCTGGGCGCTGCCCATCCGCCAGCCGAGCACAAGGTTGGTGAAGATCAGCGCCGCGATCAGCCAGTGAAAGACGATCGCCACGCTCGTGTAGCGTCGCGTCGCCGCCACGCCCCGGTCGGTGACGCCGGGAAGCTCGGGAGCGATCGCGGTCGCCACCGGTCAGCCGCGCTTCGCGTTGATGTTGATCAGCACCTTGACCGCGAAAGGCACCGTGTCCGCGCTCGCGAACTGGCCCTTGCCGACGCCGAAGCTGTGCCGGTCGACCGTGGTGCTCCCGACCATCCGCGCCTGATCACCGGCGATGGCAAGCTGAAAGTTGAGCGCCAAGGGGCGGGTCACGCCGCGCATAGTCAGCGTGCCGAGCGCCTGATAACGACCGCCGCCCAGATCCTTGAAGCCCTTGGCGGCATAAACGCCTTGCGCGAACTTGGCGGTCGCGAACCAGTCCGCGCCCGGCATCGCCTCGTCCTTGTCCGCCGCGCCCGTGCGCGCCGAACTCATGTCGACCCGCACCAGCACGGAAGAGGCGGCCAGGTTCTTGGGGTCGAAGTGGATATCCGCGCTCCAGCGCCCGAAAGCCCCGGTGAACGGCGACCCACCCACGCTGCTCTGAAACTGGATGCGGGACGTCGCCTTGTTGACGACCCAGGCCGGCGCGGTCGCCGCGACCGCTTGCCCTGCGCCGATACCCGCTACGGGCACCACCAACGCCAGCGCCGCCAGCCATCCCGCCCATCCGTGATCCAGCCGCCTCATAAGCCTCCTACGATGTCAGAACTTGACCGATACCCGTCCGCCGAACGTCCGGGGCGGGGTGGTGAAGGCCGCCACGACCCCGCCAAAGGCGACCGGCGCCGCGAGCAGGCGGGTGTTCTCGATATTGCGAACGAACCCGGCGACCGACCATTTCCCGCTCGCGGGCCCGAACGACACCTGCGCGTTGGTCGTGAAGCTGGCGCGCTGAAGCTGCTCGGTCGCATAATCGAAATACGTATAGCGACTGGTCTTGTACTGCGTATCCGCGGTGAACACCAGCTTGTAGTCGCCCAGCGGCACCGTCTGCTGCCCGGACAGGTTCACCGACCAGGTCGGCGAGTTGTAGGACGGCAGGCCGTTGCAGCTCACATTATAGAACGGAACCCTGCCGAATAGCGCGGGAACGTTCGTATTGAGCGTCGCCGCGCAGTTCGTATACGGATAGCCGAGCGCGGTGAAGGTGAAGCTGTCGTCGCGCGCGTGGAGGTATTGGACGTCGGCGCTGACCTGGGTGGTCGGCGTGACGAGCACGCGAGTTTCCACCTCGACGCCCTTGATCGTCGAGCGTCCGATATTCTGCGTGTAGCTGCCCGGACGATTGGCCTGATCGACCGCGGCGTGCGCGATCTGCTCGTTCTGGTACTTCCACCAGAAGCCCTCGATGTTGAACTGCACGCGATTGTTGAAGAAGCGGTTCTTCGACCCGACCGTGTAGGCGGTCAGCGTTTCCGGCTGATAGATGGTGGGAATGGCGGCGGTGGTGGGGTCGTTGACGACAGCGGTGTTGAACCCGCCCGACCGGAAGCCCTTCTCCGCGCTGGCGTAAAGCAGCGATGCGGGCCCCAGATCATACTCGACCGCGCCGCGCCACGTCACTTTGTTCTGGCTCAGCCGGTAATTGAAGAACACGTCCTGGCGCGAGATCAGCGTGTTTGCGGTCGGCCCGGGAATCACCACGGGGACGGCGAACGACGCGCTCTGCGTCAGCGGGACGGCGAACGGCTCTTGGGTGTAGAACGGCACCGCGGTCGGCAGGATCGCGTTCGGGCAGGTGATGGGGGGTTGTCCCATGGCCGCGGTCCGGCAGGTCTCGGCGATCGTGATATAGTGCGCGTTGAGCTGCTTGTTGTCCTGCGTGTAGCGGATACCGCCCACCACCCGCAGCTTGGGCGTCAGGTGCGCGGTAAGGCGCAGGAACGGCGCGTATGACTGCGTGTCCTGGATCGACGGCTGTGCGAAATTGCCGCTGCTGTTGTTCGTGATCGTCCCCGCGTTGAGCTTGGAATCCTCGTTGTAATAGAAGAAGCCGAGCGTGTAGTCGAACAGGCTTACCTTGCCGGCAAAGCGCGTCTCGACGCTGTACTGGATGTCCTTTTGATCATTGGCGATTGGAAAACCGCCGCCCGGGTTGAGGTTGCGCACATGGTCGAACCGCACCGCCGGGATGATCGTCAGCGTGCCGAGCGCCGTCTTCCATTCGATGTCGGCGTTGGAACCGTAAAAGCTGCTGTTCTGGTAGTTCCTGGGAAACGGATCGCGCAGGCGGCCGGTCACGCCGCTTGCCAATGAGGTGAAAAACGCCTGCGACGCAGGCGACGTATTGCCGTCCGCGCGCGAAATGCCGGTGGGCGTCACGACGCAATGCGGCGTGATACCCGGCGTACTCATGGTTGCTTGAGAGCACGCATAAGTGTTGAGGAAGCTCAACCCAGCACCCCGCCCGCCCAGATGCTCGTAGTCGAAGGCTACCCGCGCGGTGAGGTTGGGCGTGAGCTCCGATTTCAGCTGTAGACGCAGCCCCTGGCTCTTGTCGTCCGAGCTGCCGTCGCGGTTGTATCCGTCCCGGTTGTTGATGATGCCCGAGATTCGAGCCGCGCCCGTTTCGCCGACCGGGAGGTTTACCGCCCCCTCCACCGAGAACGCGTTGTAGTTGCCATATTGCGCGATGCCGTAGCCGGATACCTCGCCCAGCTTCGGCTGCGTCGGCAGGATGTTGATCGCGCCGGCGGTGGCGTTGCGACCGTAGAGCGTACCCTGCGGGCCCTTGAGCACCTCCACCCGGTCGGTGTCGAAGAAGGTCGTCGAGGTCGCGGTCAGCCGCCCGACATAGACGCCGTCATAGTTGAACGCGACCGCCGGATCGCTGGTCTGTGATACCGAGAAGTTGCCGACGCCGCGGATGAACGACGTCGTCGACGGGCCGACATTGGCGATCGTCAGCGCGGGGACGAGCTCGTTCAGCCGTTCGGGCTGGGTAATGCCGTTGTTGACGAGGTCCGCGCCGCCCACGACGTTGATCGCGATGGCGGCTTTCTGCGAGCTTTCCGCTTGGCGCTGCGCCGTCACGATGATGTCGCCGAGGCCGGTGGATTCGAGCTTCTGCGCGGCGGCGTCAGTGTCGGACGAGCTTCTCGCGCTCTCGCCGGCGGGGGTCTGCGCCGTCTCTCCGGCGGCCGCGGGCGGCTGCGAGGACCTGTCCTGCGCCGCGGCCACGCCAGGGGCCAGCCAGACCATCGCGACCGTTGTCATCCAGAACCTGCGCATTCCACTCTCCCCTTGTGCCGGGCCCACCACGTTGCTCCCGCCGGGGCGGAGGAATGTCGCGATCGGGCCGCTTTTGTTATGCCGGGCGTTATAGCTCGATCGCCGGCTCGCGCCATTGCCGAAGCGACTACAAATACCGCTGGGTGATAGCCTGTCGGCATCGGCATAGCGGACGCATGAGGGACGCAGGCCTTCGCGCGCCACGTCGCCGTGACGGTCGCACCTGCTCTGCGTAGATCCGTTTGGGCTCACGTCGCCGCCGGGCACCAAGCCAGGCCATCGCAGGATGGCCCGGTGCCTCAGTCCGTGTCGGGCGGAGCTTGTCCACGTCGACCAGGGTGCGCGCGGCGCTACCCCGGTCAAGCCGGTCGATCAGTTAAGCGGGCTTTCCTCTACGCCGCGCGGACCCTGACGGCGATATTGCTTGAGCGAGCCCTCTTCCTCGCCGGCGATCAGCTGACGATACATCGCTTCGGGGTCGAAATCGACGCCGATCGGGTTCTCCGCGAATGCTTCGGTGAAGAAGAACTCGCCCGCCTCCTCGACCGTGTCGCAATTGTCGACCTGACACTCGATCTGGTTGCCGTCCGGGTCGGCGTAGTAAAGCGAGGTGGTCGGGCCGTGGTTGACGCCCCACACCGGCACGATGCCCGCTTCCTTCAGTCGCATATAGTTGCCAAGCAGGTCGCGAAGCGAATCATAGGTGAACGCGAAATGGTGAACGCCCGCCGCGCCCTCCGGCTGCGGCGCGAGCCCCGGAATCTTGATCAGCGCGATGCGGTGATGCTCGTCGTCATAGGCCAGAAAGGCGATGGTGGGTGATTCAAACGCGGGCGTGGCGTTGAGCACCGTTTTGTACCAGACCAGCAGTTCCTCGAACCGCGACGTGCGCAGCACCACATGTGCGAGGCGCGAGGGCGAGACCACGCCCGACGCCTTGGGCGCGGAGGATTGCGCTTGCTCGGGAGCCAGGGCGGTTGCCATTATTCACTCTCCTTATGTGCGGTTTGAATTCGTTCGGGAAAGTCTAGCACAGGTTCCACCCGCGTGGGGATGGCAGATCGTCGCGCCCGATACCCGCCCGCCATCATCGTGCCTTTTGGGGGTGCTCCGGTCAGAAGTGGAACCCGACCGAGCCGCCGAAGGTGCGCGGGGCTCCCGGCACGATGGCGAACTGGTTGCTGATTCCCGCCGCGGCGTAGACATATTGCTGCGTGAGATTCCGCACGAAAAGGTTCACGTCATAACGCTTGTCCGGCGAGACCCAGTTCAGCGACAGGTCGATCAGGTGGTGCCGGTTCTGGCGGACCGAGTTGTCCGCGTTCATCGAATAAGGTGAGTTGTAATGGTCGTTGCCGCTCAGTGAGAAATTGCCGGCCGTCGTCTCCAGCAGGTAGGTCGCGCCCAACGAGGCGGAGAAGGGCGCGGCGAAGGGAACCGCGTAGCCCGCGAGGTTCTGGTTCTGCAGGACAACCGCGCCGGGCAGGATGTTGCCATTCGCGTCCCGTCGCGGCGACGCGATCGTCGCGCCCGGGAAGTTCACGAACTTCGCATCGAGATACTCGAAACTGCCGTTGATCACGAGCCCGCGGAACGGCGCGATGCTGAAATCCCCGTCGACGCCGTTCGAGCGCTCGCTCGCGGCGTTGAGCAGCACCGCATTACCCGGAGGCGCGGGCGGGGCCGTCGATCGCAGCTGCACATTCTTGTAGGCGTAATGGAAATAAGCTAGGTTAAGCCGGAGCTTGCGATTGAACAGCTCGGACTTCACGCCCGCCTCAGTCGCGTAGAGCAGCTCGGGCTGAACCGGCGGGTTGATGAACAGATTGCCGTTATATGCGCCCGATTTGAAGCCGAGATTGTGCGACGCGTACAGGTGGATGTCGTCCGTGATGTCCTGCGCCAGCACCGCCCGATAGGTCAACTTCGTGAAATGGAGCTGGGTCGGGATGCCTGGCTGGACGGTGGTGACGCCCGCCACGGTGGTCGTGAACGGTTCGCCGGGGTAGGTCACGCCGCTTGCCGGGACGACCGGCAAGGCCGCCGTCGGAACACTGTTGGGGATAGTCGCCACCGAGTCCGGGAAGCCCTGAAGCGGCGTCACCAGGCCCGATAACCGCTTGCGTTCATCGGTGTAGCGCAGGCCAACGGTCAGCCGCGTCGACTTGAAGAACCGGTAGGTGGCATCGCCGTACACCGAACCCGACAGCGTGGAGGGGTGCCCGTCGTTGCGGGTGGGAATGCCCGGCGCGCAGGTGTTGGCGATGCAGGTGAAATAGGTGTCGAGCCGCAGCTCGGTATGGTCATCATAATAGAAAGCGCCAGCCACCCAGTCGAATCGCGTGTCCGGACTGGTCTTGGAGGTCAGCTGAAATTCCTGGCTGAAGGTCTTATTGTGTTCGTAAAACGGGGCGTAGCTCGCTCCCTGCCCCGCGATCGGCTGGCCCAGCAGCGGCTGGCCACCCTGGAACAGCACGTTGGCGGTGCTGGTCTGATACCCGGTCAGGCTGGTCAGCGTGGCGAAGCCCAGATCCTGCTCCGCCTTCAGCGTTCCGATATAGATGCTGGTCGGCGCGCGCGCGTCGATCCGCGAGACGAACTTGTAGCGGCCGAGATAAGGCGTGCCGTCGGTCGCTAGCGTGCCCGGATAGGTCTGGTAGGCGTACCCATAGTCGCGGTTATTGTAATCGTAGATGAAGCTGGCGGTGATCTTCAGGTCTTGGCTGGGCCGCCATTGCAGCTTGGTCTCCAGGCCGTTCTCGACCGACTTCTGCGCATCATGCCCAGTGAACAGGTTCCTGCTCCACCCGTCGGCCTGCTTCTGGTGGAAATAGGCGATGTTCGCGGACAGATTGTCGGTGAGCGGGGTCGACCCGTACAGGTTCACCGTCAACGTGTTGTAATTGGCATAGCCGATCGACCCGTCGACGCGCGTCTTGTCGCCTGGGTCGCGCGTGGTGATGCCGATCAGGCCGCCGGTCACGTTGCGGCCATAGAGCGTCCCCTGCGGGCCCTTCAGCACCTCGATCCGGTCGATGTTGTTGAACGAGGTGATGCTGGCCGTCGGATTGGCGAGGTAGAGCCCGTCGATATAGGTCGCGGTCTGCGCTTCGTTGAAGCCGGTAGAGGGCGATCCGATGCCGCGCAGATAGATGTTGTTGCCGCCCGACGGCGTCACCACAAGGCCGGAGACAAGGCTGGGCAGCTGGAGCACGCCCGTGATGTTGTACGCCTTGAGCGTGTTGGCGGTGACCGCCTCGACGGTGGCGGTGACGCGTTGGAGGTTGACCGTGCGGCGGGTGGCGGTGACGACGATGTCCTCCAGCCCGCCCGACCCCTGCGATGCGCCCGGCCCCGGCGAGGCGGGCTGCTGGCCGCCGCCCGACACCGGCTCGGACGCGCCCACCGCGCCGGTCGCATCGGTCACCGTGCCCGCCGTCGCGGTTGCGGGAGGGCCCGGCGGCGTCGCGGGCTGGGCGGTCTGCGCCACCGCGGGTGCGGCGGTGAACAGCGCGATCGCCGAAGCCAGCAACGCGCGCCTATAGCGGATCGCCACCATCAGATATCCTCCCTGTCATGTTCTCGCCGGGCGCGTTGCTCGCACCTTCGGTTGATCCTTGATACCGACGACCGGCGCGATGTAGCAAGCAGCAAGCCGCGCCCGAGTGATGCGAAATGTTGGGGCCTGTTGCGTGTTTCGCAGCAGGCGACTGCCCCTCGCCGGACATCGCAACCGGCGCTTTTCCGCTGTTTTCCCTAGGCACCGGCGAATTTTCGACGGTTTTCGCCACCTCCAGCTCCGACGTCGGGCGGCCCGGGCCGCCAGGCTCCCGCGTTGACGTCCAAAAGCGCGAGTAATAGTCCGGGAGCGAGACCGGGCGACGGTGGGCGCACGGCCCGGTTCGCCTCGACGACAATATTGATTTGGGAGAGATGCGACGTGGCCACCTATCTGAAGCGCGGCGCGAGCGCCGAGACCAAGGCGACCGCCGACCGTCAGGTTCGCGATACGGTGGAGGGCATCCTCGCCGATATCGAGACGCGCGGCGACGCGGCGGTGCGCGAGCTGTCCGTTCGTTTCGACAATTGGGACCGCGACAGCTATCGGCTGACCGACGCCGAGATCGGGGCGTGCATCGACCAGCTCTCGCGTCAGGACATCGCCGATATCGAGTTCGCGCAGGCGCAGGTGAAGAACTTCGCGCGGCTCCAGCGCGAGTCGATCCTGGACATCGAAGTGGAAACGCTGCCCGGCGTGGTGCTGGGACACAAGAACCTGCCGCTCAACGCCGCGGGCTGTTATGTCCCGGGCGGCAAGTATCCGCTGCTCGCCAGCGCGCACATGAGCGTCATCACCGCCAAGGTGGCGGGCGTACCGCGCGTCGTCACCTGCGCGCCGCCCTTCCACGGCGCACCCGCGCCCGCGATCGTCGCGGCGCAGGCGATGGCGGGCGCGGACGAGATCTACTGCCTCGGCGGCATCCAGGCGGTCGCGGCGATGGGGCTGGGCACCCAGTCGATCGCGCCGGTCGACATTCTGGTCGGCCCCGGCAACGCGTTCGTCGCGGAAGCCAAGCGCCAATTGTTCGGGCGGGTCGGCATCGACCTGTTTGCGGGGCCGACGGAGACGCTGGTGATCGCGGACGAGGTCGGCGCGGACGGCGAGCTGTGCGCGACCGACCTGCTCGGCCAAGCGGAGCACGGGCCGGACAGCCCGGCGGTGCTGCTCACCACGTCGGAGAAGCTCGCGCGCGACACCATGCGCGAGATCGAGCGGCTGCTCACCATCCTCCCCACCGCCGATCACGCGCGCAAGGCATGGGAGTCCTTTGGCGAGGTGATCGTGGCGCAGGACGATGCGGAGATGGTGCGGATCGCGGATGAGATCGCCAGCGAGCACGTCCAGGTGATGACCCGCGACCCCGACTATTTCCTCAAGCATATGACCAATTACGGAGCGCTGTTCCTGGGCGCGCGCACCAACGTCGCCTATGGCGACAAGGTCATCGGCACCAACCACACGCTGCCGACCAAGAAAGCGGCGCGCTACACGGGCGGCTTGTGGGTCGGCAAGTTCATCAAGACCTGCACCTATCAGCGGGTCACCACCGATGAGGCATCGACGTTGATCGGCGAATATTGCTCGCGGCTCTGCGCGCTGGAGGGCTTTGCGGGCCATGGCGAGCAGGCGAACGTGCGCGTGCGCCGTCATGGGGGGCGCAACGTGCCCTATGCGGGGGCCGCCGAGCCGAGCGCGCGCACGCTGGTCGACGCCTGAGCGAAAAGCCGGTGGCCGAGCCCCTGCCCCGCACGCCCTCGTTCCGGCTGGACGGTCGCCGTGCGCTGGTGACGGGCGCGGGGCGCGGCATCGGGCTCGCGCTTGCCGCCGCGCTGGCCGAGGCGGGTGCGGCGGCGACGCTGGTCGCCCGGTCTGCGGAGGAGATCGAGGCGACCGCGATCGCGATCGCGCAAGCGGGCGGCACGGCGGAGGCGGCGTGTCTCGACGTTTCCGACATTGCCGCGACCGAGCGCTTCTTCGCCGAGCGGCCCGGCTTCCATGTGCTGGTCAACAACGCGGGCACCAATCGGCCCAAACCGATGCAGGACGTATCGGAAGCGGATTATGACGCGGTGCTGGGCCTCAACGTCAAAGCTGCGTTCTTCGTTGCTCAAGGTTGCGCCCGGCGCATGCTCGCCGAGGGCATTCGCGGCTCGCTGATCCATATCGGCTCGCAGATGGGGCATGTAGGGGGGCCGAACCGCTCGCTATATTGCGCATCGAAATGGGCGCTGGAGGGCATGAGCAAGGCATTCGCGCTCGACCTCGCCGCGCACGGCATCCGTTCTAACACGATCGCGCCCACCTTCATCGAGACGCCGATGACGCGCCCGTTCTTCGCCGACGAGACGTTCCGGCAATCGGTGCTCGCCAAGATCAAGCTTGGGCGGATCGGCCAAGTTGAGGACGTGATGGGCGCGGCGGTCTTTCTCGCGTCGGACGCGTCCGCGCTGGTGACCGGGACCAGCCTGATCGTCGATGGCGGCTGGACGGCGGATTGATGCCGTGGTGAAACCCGGCACCGCTCGCGAGTTCATGGACCTGCCCGGTGAACGGCAGGCCGGTTTTGGAGAGACACATGCGTAAAGCTGCTACCGCCGCGCTCGGCCTGCTCGCGCTCGCAACCGCCTCCGGAGGACCGGCGACCGCCCAGTCGACGGTGGCGGACCAGCAATGGCCGCCGGCGGGCGTGTCCTTTCACGGCGACGCGGCCGCGCCCGACATCTCCGGCCTGTGGCTCGGCACGGTGATGGCCCCGCCGGGTGGCCTGCCCGCGAACAACGGCAACAAGACCGCGGACGGGCGACCGCCGCTTTACCTCACCCCTTGGCCGCTGCCGTACAAGCCCGCCTATCAGAAGATCGTCGCCGACCGCGCCGCCGCCGCCAAGAAGGGCACAGCGCTCGGCGACATCGGCTCACGCTGCTTGCCCTTCGGCCTGCCCGCGATGCTGACCAACAAGAACTATCCCGACGAGATCGTGCAAACGCCGGGCGAGGTGACGTTCTTCATGTACGGCACCTTTCCGATCGTGATCTGGACCGATGGTCGCGGTCACCCCAAGGATCTGAAGCCGAGCTATAACGGCCACTCGATCGGCTATTGGGACGGGAATACGCTGAATGTCGACACGGTCGGCATCAACGCCAGCACGCCCATGGACGGCGCGCGCGATCCGCATAGCGACAAGCTGCACATCAAGTGGAGCGTCGAGCGGGTCGCGCCCGATATCCTTCACACCCACATCACCTTCTACGATGACGATGCGTTCACCGAGCCTGTGACGACCACCAACATCTGGGCACGCAAGACGACCCGGACCTGGGAGGTGCTGGACGACGCTTCCTGCTTCGAGAATGCCAGCGCCTTTTCCGACAAGACCCCCGAACCTGGCTTCATCAAATTCTAGGGCGTCGCGCCCTCGATCCTACGTTTATCCGGAGAACAGGTCATGGAACAACGCAAGCTCGGCCGCACGGGTCCGACCGTGTCGGCGCTCGGGCTCGGCTGCATGGGCATGTCGGGCATGTACGGCCCCGCTGACCGCGCGGAAAGCATCGCCACGATCCACGCCGCGCTCGACGCAGGCGTGACGCTGATCGACACCGGCGACTTCTACGGCATGGGCCATAACGAGACGCTGATCGGTGAGGCGCTCAAGGGCGTGCCCCGCGACGACTACCAGCTCAGCGTCAAGTTCGGCAATCTGCGCGGGCCCGATGGCGCGATCATCGGCAACGACAGCCGGCCGAAATCGGTCAAGAACTTCATCTCCTATTCGCTCAAGCGGCTCGGGGTCGACTATCTCGACATCTATCGCCCGTCGCGGCTCGACGAGGACACGCCGATCGAGGACACGATGGGCGCGCTGGCCGAACTGGTGCAGGCGGGCTATGTCCGCCATATCGGCCTGTCGGAGATCGGCGCAACCACGCTGCGCCGCGCGGTGGCGGTGCATCCGGTGTGCGACCTGCAGATCGAGTACGCGCTGGTTTCGCGCGGCATGGAGCAGTCGATCCTGCCGACCGCGCGCGAGCTCGGCGTTGCGATCACCGCCTATGGCGTGCTCGCGCGCGGGTTGATCAGCGGGCATTTCCGCCCCGAGGAGGCGGGCGCGAACGACATGCGGATGCGCACCCCGCGGTTTCAGGGCGGCAATCTCGAGGCGAACCTGTCGCTGGTGGATGCGCTGCGCGCCCTGGCGGACGCGAAGGGCGTCAGCGTCGCGCAGATCGTGATCGCCTGGGTGCTGGCGCAAGGTGACGACATCGTCCCCGTGATCGGCGCGCGTCGCCGCGACCGGCTGACCGAGGCGCTCGGCAGCCTCGACGTCCGGCTCTCGCGCGAGGACCTCGCCGAGATCGAACGCGCCGCGCCCGCCGACGCGATCAAGGGCGGTCGCTACCCCGACGCGGTGCTGGCGCACATGGACAGCGAGCGCAGCGCCGCCTGACTCGTGGTCGGGGCGGCGTAACGGCCCCTCCCCGCCCGCGATGACACGGTTCTGTAACGGCGTCGGGGCGCGAGGCGGGCGATAACGGACGAAAGCGGCCTTGGCCGGGCAGAAAAGACACGGGAGAGTTGGCGGCATGGCATCCATGCATTCGGTGAGCGATTGGCTCGCCCAGACGACGATGAGCGGCGCGATCGCGGACCGGTTCTGGGCGGTCCCGGTGCTGCAAAGCATCCACATCCTCGCGATCGGCATCGTGATGTCGTCGATCGCGCTGCTGGACCTGAGGCTCGCGGGTTTCCTCGGTCGCGAACAGTCGATGCGCGACCTGACCCTCCGTTTCTATCCGTGGATCTGGGGAGCGCTGGGGGTGCTGGTGTGCACGGGGCTGTTGCAGGTCATGGCCGAGCCCGCGCGCGAGCTGCTCAACTGGATCTTCTGGACCAAGATGGGGCTGATCCTCGGCGCGGTGCTGTTCACCGCCCCGGTGCGCCGCCTGCTGGAAGACTGCCGCTATCGCGACCTGCCCGCGGGCAAGCGCGCGATCGTCCGCACCTGCGCGCTATTGTCCTTGCTGCTCTGGGTGATGGTGCTCGTGTGCGGGCGCTGGATCGCCTATGCCGGCGCACCCGCCTGAGAAGGGGCCAGCAACATGACCATATTGGACCTATGCACCCGGTTGGAAGCGACGGGCGTCGCCACCGCCATCGCCGAATCGGACTGGATGTTTCCGACGATCGAGACCGTGCATGTGCTGGCGCTGACGCTGGTGATCGGCTCGATCGCGATGCTCGACCTGCGGCTGCTCGGCGTGTCGTCGCGCAACCTGCGGGTGATGCAGCTGTCGGACGAGACCTTGCCCTGGACGTGGATGGCGTTCGTCGTCGCGGCGATCACCGGGACGCTGATGTTCGTCTCGGCGGCGACGAAATATTACGGCAACGTGCCGTTCCGCATCAAGATGGTGCTGCTGGTGCTCGCAGGGCTTAACATGGCCGTGTTTCACCTCGGCGCGTGGAAGGCGGTGCACCATTGGAACACGGCGCTGCCGACACCGCGTGCGGCGCGGGTCGCCGGCGGCCTGTCGCTGCTGTTCTGGATCGCCGTGGTGGTCGCGGGCCGCTGGGTCGGCTTCGTCAGTCAGGGTGGATTCTGAGCTGTCGGGTGTTGCGCCTCGGCGTGTCATGTCACGCGCCGTGCCCGTGGTAGGGAACGCCCGCGCGGTGGCACCAATATTCCCATGTCCGCCCGATCGCGTCGCCGGGCGTATCGGGGCTGAATGTCCTGCTGGTCGCGGCGACCTCGCCGGGAAGCAGGTATTTCACCTTGCCGCCGAGCGCGAGCGCGCCCTGCAGCAGCTTGGCCTGGGTGTTGAGCATCACCGCCGCGATCACCGCGATGCGGGTGGACGGCCCCGCCGCGACCGCGCCGTGCCCGCGCATCAGCACCGCCGCGCCCTGCCCGAGGCGCCGCGCGAGATCGCGGCCCATGTCGATGTTCACCACCATCAGGTTCGTGTCCGACCCGAACCCGTCCGCGATGTCCCACACGGGCACCGTTTCCCCGATCAGCCCACCGATATGCGACACCGGGCGCAGCGGAACGCTCGAGATGCCGAATGGGATGATCTCATGGCTATGGTCGTGAACCACCGAGCGGACGTCGGCGCGCGCTTCATAGACGGCGGCGTGGATGAAGCGCTCGACGTAAGGGTGCCGCCCCCGCGGGTCGACGGGCATACCCGCAGCGTCGAATTCCATCAGGTCTTCCGCCACGACCAATGCGGGCGCGCGCGCGCGCGACATCAGGAAGTGGGCCGGGCGGAGCGGATGGCGGCAACTGACATGGCCGAACGAGTCGATCACGCCCTCGTTGGACAGGATCCTGTTGGCCGCGAGCAGATCGTCGACCGCGACGGCGAGCGCGTCCCGCGTGTCCGGCTTGGTTTCGGTCGTCATCGCTGATCCCTTTCCCGCCGGGGCCGCACACGCGATGCCGCATGACGGGCTCCGGCAGTTGGACGCGCCCGTTATCGCGGCAGCTCCTGTGGGCCGTTCCGGTCGCTCCGCTACCCTTCATCGCGGCGTGGACACAAGCGCGGTGCGCGTATTCGGCATCACCCGCCGAAAACAGCCATCGCCCCTGCCGTGAGCGAGCGTTATAATAGGTCGGGCTGACCTTCGCGGAGTTCTGAGACGCACCATGACGCCCACGCTCGACACCGCCGACCAGTCGCTCGTCGCCTCGCTCGACATGCTCAGCACGCGGCTGCGCTGGCTGTCGTCGTGGACGATCCACAATGCGAACCACCTCCGCGAGAGCCGCGACGGGCTGAAGGTCGGCGGGCACCAGGCGTCGTGCGCGTCGATGACCGCGATCATGGCGGCGCTCTACTTCCACGCACTGCGCCCGCAAGACAAGGTGGCGGTGAAGCCGCATGCCGGGCCGGTGCTGCACGCGATCCAGTATCTGCTCGGCAACCAGTCGCTCGACCAGCTTCAGCGCTTCCGGGGCATGGGCGGCGCACAAAGCTATCCGTCGCGGACCAAGGACAAGATCCCCGTCGACTTCTCTACCGGCTCGGTCGGGCTCGGGGTCGCGATCACCGCCTTCGCCAGCCTGGTGCAGGATTACCTCATCGCGCACGGCCAGCTGGGCGAGGCGGACGCGGGGCGGATGGTCGCGCTGATGGGCGATGCCGAACTCGACGAGGGCAACATCTACGAATGCCTGATCGAGGGGTACAAGCACGACATTCGCAACTGCTGGTGGATCGTCGATTATAACCGACAATCGCTCGACCACACCACCGCCGACCGGATGTTCAACCGGTTCGACGATATCTTCGCCACCTGCGGCTGGCGGGTGCTGACGCTGAAATACGGCAAGGCGCAGCTTGCCGCGTTCGCCAAGCCGGGCGGCGAGGCGCTCAAGGGGTGGATCGACGATTGCCCCAACGTCGATTTCGCCGCGCTCACCTATCGCGGCGGCGCGGCATGGCGCGAGGCGCTGACGCGCGACATCGGCGCGGAGGCCGGGGTTGCGGACCTGCTCGCGAGCCATGATGACGATGCGCTCGCCGCGCTGATGACCAACCTTGGCGGGCATTGCATCGAGACGCTGGTGGAGGCGTTCGCGG